>NZ_JBBATX010000013.1:0-40664 GCF_040398505.1 Sphingomonas sp.
TCGGCGTGCAAGCGGTGATGCCCGTGCCGACCGAGATGGTGATCGCGCAGATCGAATCGTGCGTGTCCGATATCGGCGTCGATGCGGTGAAGATCGGGATGCTTGGGTCGGCCGCGACAGCCCATGCGGTGGCAGATTGGCTGGAGGCTCGTCTCTCCACCGCGACCTTCCCCGGCGAAGGCCGGGGCCCAGTCGCGCCGGGCGAGGTAACGAAGCGCAGCGATCAACTTGCCACTGGCTTGCCACACGGCGCCGGCCTTCGCCGGGGAAGCGAAGCGGGGAAGGTCCCGATCGTCTTCGATCCGGTCATGGTTGCGACCAGCGGTGACGTGCTCGCGGACGCCGACACGATCGCGGCATTCGGACGTTTGATGCGGATCGCGACCGTCGTGACGCCGAATCTGCCGGAACTGGCCGCGCTCCTCTCCCCCGTTCGCCCTGAGCCTGTCGAAGGGCAGGATGCCACGAGCGTGGCGTTTGCGGGCGGTGCTTCGACCGGCTCAGCACGAGCGGGGGAGGGGACAGCGCATCTCGCCCAAGCCCTCGGCACGACCGTTCTGGTGAAGGGCGGCCATGGCGACGGCGACACCCTCACCGATCGACTGATCGGCCCCGATGGCGAAATCGCGCACTGGTCGTCGGCGCGGATCGCCACGACCTCTACCCACGGCACCGGCTGTACGCTCGCCTCCGCCATCGCGACCTTCCTCGCCGAGGGCCGATCGCTACAGGAATCTGTCACCCGCGCGCGGCAATTCGTCCGCCTCGCGCTCCATGGTGCCCCCGGCTTCGGCGGCGGGCATGGCCCGATGGGGCATCAATCGGTGCGGCTCGATCTCGGGCCGGGAGTGCGGCTCAATCAGGTGACGGTGGGGTGCGCGGACTATGCGGCATCGCGCGATTTCTACCGCATGCTCGGGCTGAAACAGATCGTCGACAGCCCCGATCATTATGCGCGCTTCGAGGCTCCGGGCGGGGCGACGCTGTCGATCGAGCACGGCGCGGCGGCGACGGTGTTCTTCGAATGTGCTGACCTCGACGCCGAAGTCGCACGGTTGCAGGCGGCGGGGCTGGTGTTCGATCACTTGCCCGTCGCGCAAGAATGGCTGTGGCGCGAGGCGCGGCTTACCGATCCGGCGGGGAACACGATCTGCCTGTATCAGGCGGGCGAGAACCGCCGCTACCCGCCGTGGCGCATACCTGATGCCTAACCTCAAACACGAGAAACGCTGTCTCGCCCCTGTGGCCGGCGTCGATGAAGCCGGGCGCGGTCCGCTCGCCGGGCCGGTGGTGGCGGCCGCCGTGATCCTCCCGCCCAAAGGGATCCCGCGCGGCCTCAACGATTCGAAGAAACTGCCCGCCGCCGAACGCGCGCGGCTGTGCGGCCTGCTCCACCAACGCGCCTGCCTCGGGATCGGCGTGGTCGAGGCCGACGAGATCGATACGCTCAACATTTATTGGGCGACGATGAAGGCGATGACGCTGGCGGTCGAGGCGCTCGAACGCTGCCTCGGTGGGCGCGTCGGGCATGTGCTGGTCGACGGTAACCGCTTGCCCAAATGGAGTTTTGCGGCGACGGCGATCATCGGTGGCGACGCAATCAGCCTGTCGATCGCCGCCGCCTCGATCGTCGCCAAACACACGCGTGACACGATCATGGCCGCGCATGCCGAGGCACATCCGCAGTATGGGTGGCACAGCAATAAGGGGTATGGCTCGCCCGATCATCTTCGTGCGTTGCGGGAACATGGGCCGACCCCGCTCCACCGGCGCAGTTTCCGGCCCGTTGCCGAAGCTTTCGCAGCAACCGAGTCTTTTGCGCCACACACCATCGGTTGAGCCTGTGGATAAGTCCCGACTCAACATCTGGTTTACTTCCCGAAATGTTCCGCTTGGTTAACCACTTGGCAGGGTTTTTCGTTAACCAATGTTTGCTTGACGTAGAGTCCGACATTCGCAGGGATGCGCGCCACGAAGAGATAGCTGACAGGTTTGGGGACGGTGACGATGGGCGTTTTGGAAAAGATCAGGCCGGCGAGGGCCGAAACGGTCGCCCCATCGGTCGTGGTGCCGGTCGTCTTGCCGCTCGATCAGATCCTGCGCGGCGACTGCATCGCGACGATGCGCGCGCTTCCCGCCAAATCGGTCGATCTGATCTTCGCCGATCCGCCCTATAACCTCCAGCTCGGCGGCGATCTCGCGCGCCCCGATGGCAGCCATGTCGATGCCGTCACCGATGAATGGGACAAGTTCGCCAGCCTCGAAATCTATGATCGCTTCACCCGCGAATGGCTGTTCGAGGCCAAGCGCATCTTGAAGGACAATGGCGCGATCTGGGTGATCGGCAGCTATCACAACATCTTCAAGGTCGGCTCGGCGATCCAGGATCTCGGCTATTGGATCCTCAACGACATTGTCTGGCGCAAATCGAACCCTATGCCCAATTTCAAGGGCACGCGCTTCACCAATGCGCATGAAACGCTGATCTGGGCATCGATGGGCGAGAAGGCGAAATACACTTTCAACTATCGCAGCATGAAGACGCTGAACGACGAATTGCAGATGCGCAGCGACTGGGAATTCCCGGTCTGCGGCGGACCCGAGCGGTTGAAGAAGGACGGGGTCAAGGTCCACCCGACGCAAAAGCCCGAAGCGTTGATCTATCGCATCCTGCTCGCCTGCACCAAGCCCGGCGACGTGGTGCTCGATCCGTTCTTCGGCACCGGAACGACCGGCGCGGTGGCCAAGCGGCTCGGGCGGCGCTGGATCGGGATCGAGCGCGAGGCGGATTATATCGCAGCCGCCAAAGAGCGAATCGCCGCCGCCCTGCCGCTCGACGAATCGGCGCTGAAGACGATGCAAAGCCCCAAGGCCGCACCGAAAGTCGCGTTCGGAGTGCTGGTCGAGAACGGCTATCTGACCGCAGGCCGCGTGCTGTGCGATGCCAAGCGCAAGCATCGTGCGCTGGTCCGCGCCGATGGCAGTCTGGAGAGTGTCTGCGGGCAAATAGGGTCGATCCACAAGCTCGGATCGGTCCTCCAGAATGCCCCTGCCTGCAACGGCTGGACCTTTTGGCATCATGAGACCGCCGATGGGCTGAAGCCGATCGATACACTGCGCCAGACCTATTTGCTGGCGACGCAAATCTGAGGCAAATCTCCTCTCCCGACGGGAGAGGAAGGGGCCCGCTCGGCGCAGCCGAGTGGGAAGGTGAGGGCAGCATGCGAAACAAAGACCGCCCTCACCCTTCCGCCGCCCCCGGCGGCTCCCTCCCTCTCCCTCCGGGAGAGGGAAGGTGACCCTCCACCTCCGCCCGATCCAGTTCGTCGATACCCCCGTCGAGCGCGATGGCGCGGTCGCGCGGTTGGCCGGCGGGATGCTGTGGTTTTCGGCCTATGAGGTGATCGAAGACGATCGCCGGCGGACCGTCGCCATCGCCGATCTCGACACACTGCTGACCGACAAACGCGCGGCCAAGCTCCACGCCGCGATCACCGCGCCGCGCGCGCCGCTGGTGCTGGGCGAGCGCACGCTGCGCTTCGATCAGCCGAGCGTCGCGGGGATTTTAAACGTAACGCCCGACAGCTTCTCCGACGGTGGCACGCTGCACGAGGATCCGGCGGCAGCGGCGAGTGCCGGGGTCGCGCTCGCGGCGGCCGGGGCTGCGCTGATCGATGTCGGCGGCGAATCGACCAGGCCGGGTGCCGCGACGGTGTGGGAAGGCGATGAGATCGCCCGCGTCGTGCCGGTGATCGAACGGCTCGCGCGCAGCGGAACGCTCGTCTCGATCGACACGCGCAAGGCGAGCGTGATGGAAGCGGCGCTGGGCGCGGGCGCGGCGATCGTCAACGATGTTTCGGCCTTGCTGTGGGATGATCGCGCGCTCGATGTCGTCGCAAAGGCGGGTTGCCCGGTGGTGCTGATGCACTCGCCCGAACCGAGCAAGGGGCCGCATGGCGGGGCGGGTTATCAGGATGTCGTGGTCGAGGTGTTCGACTGGCTCGCGGACCGGATCGCGGCGGTGGTCGCGGGCGGGGTCGATCGTGCGCGGATCATCGTCGATCCCGGCATCGGCTTTGGCAAATCGCTGTCGGATAATCTCGCGCTCATCAACGGCCTGGCGCTGTTCCACGGGCTCGGCTGCCCGATCCTGCTTGGCGCGAGCCGCAAGCGGATGATCGGCGCGCTGTCGAACGAAGCTCCGGTCGGCGAACGCCTCGGCGGCTCGCTCGCGCTGGCAATGGCGGGCCTTGCAGCGGGGGCGCAACTGCTCCGCGTGCACGATGTCGCGGAAACGGTGCAGGCAGTACGCGTGTGGCGGGGCTTGCGTGACCGCGCGTTGGTCGGGCGCTGACGGCTCAGCCGGGCAGGCGATAATCCTGCGGCACGACATAGCCGAACGACAGCATCACGCGCGCACGCTCGCCCGCGCACGGCTCCGACCAATGCTTGCGCTCGCTCGGGTAGAAAGCGAGCAGCATCCGCTCGCGCACGTCGATCGGCACGCCGTCGATGACCGGGCGCCCGCCCGCTTCGGGCAGTTGCAGGAACAGGTTGCAGCGCAGATGACGCATTCCCGCCGGTGCCGAATCGATGTGCGGATGGACCATGCCGCCCGCCTTGATAATGCTCACCAGCCAGCCATGGTCGGGTTCTGTTGTGCTCTCGTCAGCCAAGCCCATGTGCCGCTGAATCGCCAGACGAACGGCGTGGTAGCGCGCATCGACAGTGGGGATGAACTCGGTCTTCTTGCATAGCCGCGCCGGACCGTTCTGACGCAGATACGGCTCGGTCGATATGGCCCAGTCGAGCAAATGCGATCGGTCGGCTTCGGAAATGAAATCGGGCAGCAGGATACGCTCGTCCGGGCAAACCAGGCGCTGCGCTGCCTTCAACAAAACCGCGCGGTCCATACCGCCTCCTTGCCGACGAACCTTTCCGTCGGCGGCGCGCGCGTGTCAATCAGCCGCGCTCACGCCGCCGCGTTGTCGATCCCCAGCTCGCCGAGCTTGCGATACAGCGTCGAGCGCCCGATCCCGAGCCGCCGCGCGACCTCGGTCATGCGGCCGCGATAATGGCCGATCGCGAGGCGAATGACATCGGCCTCGATTTCCTCCAGCGCGCGCAAATTGCCGTCGGCGTGGAACAGCGTCACCCCGCCGCTGGTCGCCATCGGCATGGGCGTCGGCGTGGTATGGCGCTGCCCGCCAAGCGCTGCGATCTGCGGGAAATCGGCGCGGGTCAGCGCTGCACCATCGCACAGCACGGCGGCGCGGAAGAGCGCGTTCTGCAACTGGCGGACGTTACCTGGCCAATCGTAACGGCCGAGCAAAGCGAGCGCATCGTCGGTAATGCCGAGCGGCCTCAGCCCTGGCTGCTGCGCGATCCGCGCCAGCAGATGCCGCGCAAGCGCGGGGATATCGCCGGTGCGTTCGCGCAAAGGGGGGATCGTCACCTGAACGACGTTGAGCCGGTAATAGAGATCCTCGCGGAAGCGCCCGGCATCGACCTCTTCGATCAGCCGTTTGTTGGTCGCGGCGATCACGCGGACATCGACTTCGCGCGTGTGGCGTGCGCCGATCGGCTGGATTTCGCCCGATTGCAGCACGCGCAGCAATTTGACTTGCGCGTCGAGCGGCATTTCACCGATTTCGTCGAGGAACAACGTCCCGCCATCGGCTTCCTGAAAGCGCCCGATCTTGCGTTCGAACGCGCCGGTGAACGCGCCTTTCTCATGCCCGAACAGTTCGGATTCGACGAGGTTGGGCGGCAGCGCGCCGCAATTGACCGCGACCATCGCCTTCTTGCCGCGCGGCGAGGCGGCGTGGATCGCCTCGGCGACGACTTCTTTGCCGACACCGCTTTCGCCTTCGAGCAGCACGGGTACGCGCGCGCGCGCCGCCTTGGCGGCGATCGCGAGCGCCGAGCGGAAATCGGGTGCCGAGCCGACGATCTCGTCAAACGCGAGCAAGGCCGGGATCTTTTCGGTCAGCGGACGCAATTCGCCCGCCGATTTGCCCGCGACTGCGGCATCGAGCGCGCTGAGCAGCCGCTCGGGCGCGAGCGGCTTGACCAGGAAATCGGTTGCCCCGCTGCGCATTGCGGAGACGGCCTGCGCAACCGAGCCGTTGGCGGTGAGCAGCAACAGCGGCAGCGCCGGGCGACGGCTGCGCAATTCGGCGATCAGCACGGTCGGATCGGCGTCGGGCGCCCATTGGTCGAGCAGGACGGCGTCGAGCTGCATCCCGTCCTGCGTACCGAGCATCGCAATCGCCATTTCGCCATCCGCGGCGAAGATCGCGCGCCAGCCGCGCCGCGCCGCGATCGCCGCGACAAGGCGGCGTTGCGCGGGTTCGTCGTCGATCAGCATCAACAGGCGCTGTCCGTTGCGCGTCATGCGTTACCCCATTTCGTCCCAGGTTCAGCCGCTAACCATAGGCATAAGGTATGAAAACGGCCTTAAACGCCCCGCAAAGAGACAGGTGGGACGTGACTCCGTGATGACTCCCCGATAATCGCTACGCGAACTACGGGGGTTGAGGGGTGCGCGCGTCGCCGCTAAGCAAGCCTCGCGAAACGGATTCGAAGGACGAAACGATGGCTGCCGAAAACGACATGCAGGTCCACCAGGCAACCTATCACAAGGTGATCGGCTGGATGAAATACGGCGCGGTTATCGTGGCGGTTATCGCCGCAGCGGTGATCTTCGTGATCACGCGGAAGTAGGATGAAGATCGCCGTCCTGCGCGAAACCGCCGAGGGCGAGCGCCGCGTCGCCGCTACACCCGAAACGGCAAAGAAGTTCATTACGCTGGGCGCGAGCGTTGCGGTCGAGGCAGGCGCGGGCAACACCGCATCGATCGCCGATGCCGATTATGCCGCTGCTGGCGCGAGCGTGGCGGATCGCGCGGCGACGCTGGCGGGCGCGGACATCGTGCTGGGCGTGCAGGGGCCGGATGCGGCGGCGTTGGCCGGTGTCGCGCCGGGTGCGTGGCTGGTGGCGTCGCTCAATCCGTTTGCCGATCGTGCGCGGATCGACGGCTATGCCGCCGCAGGTCTTGAGGCGCTGGCGATGGAATTCATGCCGCGCATCACGCGCGCGCAGTCGATGGATATCCTGTCGTCGCAGTCGAATTTGTCGGGCTACAAGGCCGTGCTCGATGCCGCGGCGACCTATGGCCGCGCCTTTCCGATGATGATGACGGCGGCGGGCACGGTTTCGGCCGCGCGCGTGTTCGTGATGGGCGTGGGCGTTGCCGGGCTGCAGGCGATCGCCACCGCACGGCGGCTGGGCGCGCAGGTCTCGGCGACCGATGTGCGGAGCGCGACCAAGGAACAGATTCAGTCGCTCGGCGCGAAGCCGATCTTCGTCGAGAACGTGGCTGGCATCGAAGGCGAAGGCTCGGGCGGCTATGCCGGCGAGATGAGCCCCGAATATCAGGCGGCGCAGGCCGAATTGGTCTCGGGCCATATCGCCAAGCAGGACATCGTGATCACGACCGCGCTGATCCCCGGCCGCCCCGCCCCGCGCCTCATTTCGGCGGCGCAAGTCGCCAGTATGCGCCCCGGTTCGGTGATCGTCGATCTCGCGGTCGAGGCGGGCGGCAATGTCGAAGGCGCGGTTGCGGGCGAAATCGTCGTGGTGAATGGCGTGTCGATCGTGGGGCACCGCAACGTGCCGTCGCGGCTCGCGGCGGATGCCTCGGCATTGTTCTCGCGGAACTTGTTCAATTTTCTCAGCGCCTTCTGGGACAAGGAAGCAGGCAAACCGGTGCTCGACGCCGAAATCGGCGATGCGATCCGGCTGACACAGGGTGGCAAGGTCGTGAACGCGCGGTTGCTGGGTTGACGCTTGGCCGCAGCCGACAAGCTGCTCGATCGCATGCGATCGAGCCCGCACGATTGGCGGATCGAGGACGTGATCGCCGTTTGTGCTGGCTGCGGGATCGCTTGCACGCCGCCGCGCAAGGGGTCACATTACAAGGTAAAGCATGTCGATATGGCCGAAATCCTGACCATCCCTGCGCACCGATCGATCAAGCCGGTCTATATTCGCGCGTTGGTCACGTTTATCGATGCCGTCCGAGGGGTGAAGCGATGAGTCCGTTCGATTACGAGGTCGATATTCTCCCGCTCTCGGCTGCCGACGGTGGCGGGTTCACCGCAATTGCACCGGAACTGCCCGGTTGCCGCTCCGATGGCGATACGCCGCAAGAGGCACTCGACAATATCTATGACGCGATCGGTTGCTGGATCGAGGCGGCGCAGGAAATGGGCCGCGCCGTCCCGCAACCGCGCCGCGCCGCGGCGTAAAGGGGAAGACCATGGACTTCATCTCGATCCTTTCCATCTTCGTGATGGCCTGCTTCGTCGGCTACTACGTCGTCTGGTCGGTCACGCCCGCGCTGCACACGCCGTTGATGGCGGTGACCAATGCGATTTCGAGCGTGATCATCGTCGGCGCGCTGATTGCCAGCGCTGCGGTCGCGCTCGGCAGCGGGGGTGCCGTGTCGAAATGGCTCGGGCTGCTCGCGGTGGTGCTGGCGAGTATCAATATCTTCGGCGGCTTTGCGGTGACGGCGCGGATGCTGGCGATGTATAAGAAGAAGGAAAAGCCCGCAGCGGCGAAGTAGCGAGCGTCACCCCGGCCTTGAGCCGGGGTCTCGCTTTTTCGAGCGTGGGCGACAGCGGGACCCCGGATCAAGTCCGGGGTGACGACGATTAGGGGAAGACAAGTGGAACATTTAACGGTCAATCCCTGGGCATCGCTCGCCTATCTCGTTGCGGGGGTGTGTTTCATCCTCGCGTTGCGCGGCCTCTCCAGCCCGGCGACGAGCCAGCGGGGCAACCGCATGGGCATCATCGGCATGACCATCGCGGTGGTGACGACGCTGGTGACGCATGTGCCGACGCTCGATGCGGGCGCGCTCGATACCGTCACGGTCGTCGAAATCCTCGCCGCGATCGGCATCGGTGCGGCGATCGGTATCGTTACCGCGCGGCGTATCGCGATGACCGACATGCCGCAGCTGGTCGCGGCGTTCCACTCGCTCGTCGGCATGGCCGCGGTCCTCGTCGCGGCGGCAGCGTTTCTCAACCCGGAGGCGTTCGGCATTGCGCAGATACTAACGTCCGATACTGGGGCTCCCGTCGCATTGATCTACACCCAGTCCCGCATCGAAATGGGCCTCGGCATCGCGATCGGCGCGATCACCTTCAGCGGATCGGTCATCGCCTTCCTGAAACTCAACGGCAATATGGGCGGCAAGCCGATCATGCTGCCGGGGCGCCACGTCATCAACCTTGGCGTGCTGGCGGGTATCCTCGGGCTGATCGCGTATTTCACGCAGGACCAGAGCCCGTGGATTTTCTGGACGATCACCGTGCTCAGCTTCGCGATCGGCTTCCTGCTGATCATCCCGATCGGCGGAGCCGACATGCCGGTCGTGGTGTCGATGCTCAATTCTTATTCGGGCTGGGCGGCGGCGGCGATGGGCTTCACGCTGCACAACACTGCGATGATCATCACCGGCGCATTGGTAGGGTCGTCGGGCGCGATCCTCAGCTACATCATGTGCAAGGCGATGAACCGCAGCTTCATCTCGGTCATCGCCGGCGGCTTCGGCGGCGACAGCGCAGCGGCGAGCGGCGAGGCCAAGGAACAGCGCCCGTGGAAGCGCGGCAGCGCCGAGGACGCCGCGTTCCTGCTGGGGCAAGCCGAGCAAGTCATCATCGTCCCCGGCTACGGCATGGCGGTTTCGCAAGCCCAACACACGCTGCGCGAAATGGGCGACAAGCTGAAGGAACATGGCGTCCGCGTGAAATACGCGATCCACCCGGTCGCCGGGCGCATGCCGGGGCATATGAACGTGCTGCTCGCCGAAGCGAACGTGCCGTATGACGACGTGTTCGAGCTCGAGGACATTAACAGCGAATTCGCCCAGACCGATATCGCCTTTGTGATCGGCGCGAACGACGTGACCAACCCCGCGGCCAAGACCGACAAGACTTCGCCGATCTACGGCATGCCCGTGCTCGACGTCGAAAAGGCCAAGACCGTGCTGTTCATCAAGCGCTCGATGGGCGGCGTCGGTTATGCCGGCGTCGACAATGACGTGTTCTACATGGACAACACGATGATGCTGCTGGGGGACGCCAAAAAGATGGTCGAGGAGATCGTGAAGTCGCTCGACTGACGCGCCGCGCGCGCATGGTACGAATGATACGCACGGCAATTATCTCCGTTTCGGACGACACTACGAAAAAGTCCGGAACGGGGCGGCAGATTGCCACCGAAGCGGCGGCAGTTTGACTACCCCGATTTGGTGCAATGCGTAATTTCCATGTTCGCGCCGGGCCATTGGCGGGCCGGCCGGAGGGGATGCCATGATGGACAGCGGTATCGGCGAGGCAATGCAAGGCTGGGAAAGCGCACCATCGGACCCGACGCCAGCAACGCTCGTCATCGCCGAAGCCGAAGCGGGGCGTTCCCCGGAGCACGCCGTGACGGCAGCGGGCGGTCATGTACAGGGTCGGGTAAGCTGGCACGAAGCGAGGGAACGCTTGGAACGGCAAGGCCCGGTGGCAGTGGTGCTCGCTGAAGCGCGCGGGGCCAGCGACGCCGCGCTCACGCCAGTGCTGCCGCTGCTCGATGCGATCGGGCGGCGCGGCGGCGCACGGATCGTCGTCACGCTTGATGTCGAACAGATCGATGTGCTTGCTGCGAGCTTGTGCGGGCCTGGAATCGAATTGCTGTGCGCACCGAGCGAGGTCGAACGCGTCGCGGCTTTGTGCATTGCCGGGATGCGCAGCGGCGACCGCGTGCACGATGTCAGCCGCAATGCCGAGGCGGTGCGCTTGCAGCGGCTCAACCAGGAGGTCGCGCGGATCGCCGAGACATTGGCGCGGCTCACGCGCGGCGAGGGCGATGCGCGCCACACCGACCGCCGCAGCGGCGGGGTCGGCGAGCCGACCCCGGGCTATCGCGCGCCGCCGCCCGTCTCGGAGATGCCGGAGGTGACCGCGCGCGACATTCGCGAGACGATCCGCGCGCGGCGGTTGCGCGACCAATATTTCGGGAGCGGCCTGTTCGAGGATCCTGCCTGGGATATGATGCTTGATCTGTTCGCGGCCGAGCTGGAGCGCGCGCAAGTCTCGGTTTCGAGCCTGTGCATCGCCGCTGCGGTCGCGCCGACCACGGCGCTGCGCTGGATCGCACGGATGACCGAGGCCGGGCTGTTCGAACGTCAGCCCGACCCGTTCGATCGCCGCCGCGCGTTCCTCGGCCTGTCCGACCGGGCGAGTCTCGGCATGCGCAATTACGTCGCCGCCGTGGGGCGAAGCGGGCTGGCGATAGCGTAGCCAAAGGGCGGTCGCCGCGGGGTGATGCGCAGGGTTGCCCGATTTGAAAAGCACGCTAAGACGCGGTTTCCCGAAAGTGGGGCGATTAGCTCAGTTGGTAGAGCGTCTCGTTTACACCGAGAATGTCGGCGGTTCGAGCCCGTCATCGCCCACCATTTCCGCTTTCAGGCGGGGCCAACGGGTTTTGCATCCTCGCAAAGTAATGTGTCGCTAACCAGCAATCGCATGCGCGATCACCTGCCGGCTGGTGCCATGGACGTAGCCGGGGTCATCCGCCAAAAGGGTTTGGCGAATGCGCCGACCAGCGAATTTTGCAGCCCATTGTTGCGGAAAACTACCCGCCCGCTGACTGCGCCAACGCATCACTCCACATCGAGCTTCCTCCCTTTCGCGTGGATCAAGCGCCTGCAAAGTGACGACGACATCGCTGGTGTCATTGCCGCCCGGCGTGGTTATACCGCGCCGCATGATGACATTGCGCGCCCAAAGCGAAGATTTGACGGACTTGCGCGCACGTGGGCGATTGCGTGCTCTGCAGCCCCGCATTGGGCGCGATTTCGCTTCCAATGATTATCTCGGTCTCGCCAAGTCGGCGCGACTGCGCACCGCGGTTCAGGAAGCGCTGTCGCGCGGTGTGGCGCTCGGCTCCGGCGGGTCGCGGCTGTTGCGCGGCAACGATCCCGAGCATGACGCGCTGGAAGCCGAGGCGGCGGCGTTTTTCGGTAGCGAGGCGGCGCTGTTTTTCTCGAGCGGATATGCTGCCAATAGCGCGCTGTTTTCGACGCTGCCGCAGCGCGGCGACCTCGTGGTCTACGACGCGTTGATCCATGCCAGCGCGCATGAGGGCATGCGGCTTGGTCGCGCGAGGTGCACCGCCGCCGCCCATAACGACGTTGGCGCCATCGACGCGACGATCGCAGCGTGGCGATCGGGCGGGGCAACGGGTCGCGCATGGATCGCGGTCGAAAGCCTCTATAGCATGGACGGCGATCGCGCGCCGCTCGCCGCTGTGATGGCGGTGGCGCGCCGTCATGACGCGATCGTGCTGGTCGATGAGGCCCATGCGACGGGCGTGTTCGGGGAGCAGGGACGCGGGCTGGCGGCCGACCTTGAAGATCGTGAGAATGTCATCACGCTGCACACATGCGGCAAGGCCCTGGGCTGCGAAGGCGCGTTGCTGTGCGGCCCGCGCGTCGTGCGCGATGTCCTCGTGAACCGGGCGCGCGGTTTCATCTTTTCGACAGCACCCTCGCCGCTGATCGCGAGCGCGGTCCGCGAGAGCCTGCGCATGCTTGCCGACGAACCCGCGCGGCGTTTGCGACTGATGGCGTTGATCGCCTTTGCCGAACAGTCGCTCGCGCCGTGCGGGGTCGTTCCGACCGGGTCGCAGATCCTGCCGCTGCTGATCGGCGACGATGTCGCGACGATGCGGCTGGCCAAAGCGTTGCAGGAGGCCAGTTTCGACGTACGCGGCATCCGTCCGCCCACCGTTCCGGTGGGGACGGCGCGGTTGCGCATCTCGCTCACGCTGAACGTCACCGAGGCGGACATCGCGGCCCTCGCCACGACGATGAGGGCCTTGGTCTGATGCGCGGGCCAACGTTCGTCGTCACCGGGACCGACACCGATGTCGGGAAAACCGTCTTCGCCGCCGCCCTCGCCGGGGCGCTCGGTGCGCAATATTGGAAGCCGGTGCAGGCCGGGCTGGATCCACGCAGCGACGCACAAACCGTGGCGACGCTCTCCGGCCTTTCGCCCGAGAAGATCGTGCCCGAAGCGTATCGCCTGACCACGCCGTGCTCCCCGCACCGTGCCGCCGCAATCGACGGGGTGACGATCGAGCTCGATCGTCTGCTGCTGCCGCACCATGATGGGCCGCTGGTGGTCGAAGGTGCCGGCGGCGTGCTGGTGCCGATAACGCATAATCTGCTGTTCGCCGATCTGTTCGCGCGGTGGGCCGTTCCTGTGGTGCTGGTCGCGCGCACGACGCTGGGCACGATCAACCACAGCCTTTTGTCGATCGAGGCGCTGCGACAGCGCGCGGTGCCCATTCTCGGCGTCGCGTTCGTCGGGGAAGCGCAGGCTGACAGCGAAGCGACGATCGCCCGGATCGGCGGGGTCAGACGCCTCGGTCGGCTGCCGCTGGTCGATCCGCTCGATGCGCCCACGCTTGCTGCGATGTTCGCAGCGCAGTTCGATCTGGACGATTTCTGATGACGCAATCGCCCATCTGGCATCCCTTCACCCAGCACGGCCTCGGCGAACCGATTCCGCTCGTTACCCATGCCGAAGGCGCGGCGCTCTTCACGGGTGACGGCAGGCGCATCGTTGACGGGATCTCGTCCTGGTGGGTCACGACGCATGGCCATTGTCACCCGCGGATTATGGCCGCGATTGCCGCGCAGACCGCCAAGCTCGACCAGATCATCTTCGCAGGATGGACGCACGAGCCGGCCGAAACACTGGCGCGCGGCCTCGTCGCGATCATGCCGTCGGCGCTTTCCCGCGTGTTCTTTTCCGATTCGGGTTCGACCAGCGTCGAGGTCGCGCTCAAGATGGCGCTCGGTTATTGGAGCAATCGCGGGACGCCCCGCCATCGCATCCTGGTGCTGCAGCACAGCTATCATGGCGATACTATCGGCGCGATGTCGGTGGGCGCGCGCGGCGTGTTCAATCAGGCCTATGCGCCGTTGCTGTTCGATGTCGGCACCGTGCCGTTCCCGTCAGCGGGTGACGAACAGCGGACGCTCGATGCCCTGGAGATTGCCTGCCGCGACGCGCCCGCCGCGTTGATCGTCGAGCCCTTGATCCTGGGGGCCGGCGGCATGTTGATCTACCCGCCATGGGTCCTCGCCGAAATGCGCGCGATTTGTGCGCGTCACGGCGTGCTGTTCATTGCGGACGAAGTGATGACCGGCTGGGGCCGCACCGGTACGTTGCTGGCCTGCGCGCAAGCCGGCGTGGTGCCGGACATCCTCTGCCTGTCAAAGGGCCTGACGGGCGGTGCCGTGCCGCTCGCCGTGACGATGGCGACGGAGGAAATTTATGCAGCGCATCTGTCAGATGACCGCGCGCGCATGTTTTATCATTCGTCGAGCTACACCGCTAACCCGATCGCGTGCGCCGCTGCCAACGCCAATCTCGCCATCTGGCGCGAAGAACCCGTGCTCGAGCGGATCGCCGATCTTGCGGCGCGTCAGCGGCAAAAACTGGCCTCGCTCGCCGAACTGCCCTGCATCACGAACGCGCGACAGCTTGGCACGATCGCGGCGGTCGACCTGCCGGATCCATCGCGCAGCGGCTACCTCTCGCAGCTCGCGCCCCGGCTGCTTGCCCACTTTTGCGACCGCGATCTGTTGCTTCGGCCGCTCGGCACGACGATCTACGTCATGCCACCCTATTGCATTCAGGACGCCGACCTCGACCGTTTGTACGACGGCATCGCCGAATGCGGTGCCGTGCTCGGTCGCGACCACCGGCCATAGGCGCAGCGCGCCATCGCGCGGAGGGTCTCTGGTTTGCGCCGGCTTCCGCCGAAAGCGAGCGGTGTCGCCCACGGCGTTGCACCGCGTTCGGTCCGGTTACCGGCGGCGCTTGCCGGGATAGGCGGGGGCGGGGCTGTCCTCTGCCGCCAGTCGCTGCCAGCGATCGAATCGCTCGACCGGCAGAACGCCCGCGTCGATCGCGGCGCGTATCGCGCAGCCGGGTTCGCCGCCATGCGCACAGTCCGAGAACCGGCAGCGTTGCGCGACTTCGACAAAATCATCGAAAACCTCCGCGATCCCGGCGGTTGCATCTGACAGTTGCAGTTCGCGCATGCCCGGCGTGTCGAGCAGCCAGCCGCCGCCGGCGAGCCGATGCATGGCGCGCACCGTGGTGGTGTGGCGCCCGGTATCGTCGCTTTCGCGGATCGCCTGGGTCGGGATGCTGTCTGACCCACGCAGCGTGTTGACCAAAGTCGACTTGCCGACGCCCGAGGAGCCCAGCAGCGCGACGGTCTGGCCCGTGCCGCAATAGGCCGCGAGGCCGGCTGCGCTGGCGGGATCGCGGCCATCGATCAGTTCGACGCGCAAGCCGGGCTCGATCGCGCGCACTGCGGCGGCGAAATCCTGCGGGGTGTCGGTCAAATCGGTCTTGGTCAGGACCACGACAGGGGCCACCCCGACTTCGCGCGCCAGCACCAGATAGCGTTCCAGCCGGGCGACGCTGAAATCCTGATTGCACGAGGCGACGATGAAGAGCGTGTCGATATTCGCCGCGATCATTTGCTCGCGGCGCGGATCGCCCGGAGCCCGCCGCTTGAACAGATTGCGCCGACGCAACACGCGCGTCGGTTGCTGCGTGGCGGCGTCGACCAGCAGCCAGTCGCCGACGGTCGGATGGTCGTCGGTGGGCGTAGCGCCGGGGATGTAAGGCGAAACCGAGAAGGTCGCACCGGCGCTGGCGACGGTGATCTGGCCGCGATGGACGGTCATCACGCGAACCGGGGTGCAGCACTCCGCTTCTTCGCGCGACAGCTGGTCGCTGAAAAAGGCGGTCCAGCCCAATTCCGGCAATGTTTCATCCGTGGATGGCATAGCGCAGCAGCAGCGCCTTTCGTTCGAGCCGACATGCGGCGTTCGCGCGGCACCAATGCCGGACGCGCGGCGCTACCATGATCGACCGCGTGATCCTACCCACGATGCGGCCGCGATCTTTGTTCTTACTATGTTCGAGTTGTGCTAGGACTCCCCCATGCTTGCCGAGTCCGCCGTCAGGAAGGTCCTTCACGTCGACATGGACGCGTTCTTCGCGTCGGTGGAGCAGCGCGACGACCCGTCGTTGCGCGGGAGGCCCGTTGCGGTCGGGCATGGGGCCGCGCGCGGCGTGGTCGCGGCGGCGAGCTATGAGGCGCGCATCTTCGGGGTCAAATCCGCACTCCCGTCGGTCACCGCGCTCAGGCGCTGTCCCGATCTGGTGTTCGTGCCGCCGCGCTTCGAGGTATATCGCGCCGTCTCGCAGCAAATCCACGCGATTTTCGCTGATTATAGCGATCTTATCCAGCCGCTGTCGCTCGACGAGGCCTATCTGGATGTGACCGCGAACCGGCGCGGGATCGCGACGGCTTGGCTGACTGCCAAGGAAATCCGCGCGCGCATTCTGGCGGAAACCGGGCTCACTGCCTCGGCTGGAATATCGTACAACAAATTCCTGGCGAAGCTCGCATCGGACCATCGCAAGCCCAACGGTCAATTCGCGGTGACGCCCGACATGGGCGAAGCGTGGGTCGAGACGTTGCCGGTCTCGCGCTTCCACGGCGTCGGGCCGGTGACCGCGCAGAAGATGAAGCGGCTCGGCATCGAAACGGGGGGCGATCTCCGCGCCAAGCCGCTCGATTTCCTGCAACGCCATTTCGGCAGTTCGGCGGAATGGTATCATGCGATCGCGCGGGGGATCGATCACCGCCCGGTCAACCCCGATCGGGTGCGCAAATCGTCGGGATCGGAGACGACTTTTCGCGAGGATCTGACGGAGAATGCGGCGATCGAGGCGGGCGTGCTGCGGATGGTCGATGACGTGTGGGGCTGGTGCGAGACGCGGCAGGCCTTTGGCCGGACCGCGACGGTGAAGGTGAAATATGCCGATTTCCGCCAAATCACGCGCAGCCGCAGCAGGGCCGTTCCGATCGCAACCTATGCCGAGCTGCGCGATGTCAGCCTTGAGTTGATCCGCTCGGTGCTGCCGACCGAAAAGGCGATCCGGCTGGTTGGGGTGACGGTGTCGAATTTCGACCAAGCCGCAGCGGCGGTGGAAGAGCCGCAATTGTTCGAGGTGATATCTGTCTAGCGCATCGCGCTCTACGTTCGACTCCCCCCAACCCGTTCGGCCCCGGACTTGATCCGGGGCTGTCGAAGCCCTGCCTGCCATAAACGGCGTCGGACGTGTGGCACGCTGCCCTTCGACAAGCTCAGGGCGAACGGGTTCTGGTTTAGTCCTCATTGATAGCGAAATTTAACGCCGGGTGCGCTCAGTCCTCGTCGATCCGCTCGGTCATTTCCATGAAGCGGCGGGCAGCGTCGCGATCTTCTGGCGCGGCGAAGGCGATATCGAGGTCGGGTGCGACGCCGAGCATGTGCATCAGCGTCCATAACGCAAAGCGGCGGTTGCGATCCTTTTCCAGCCCGAACGCGACGCGCATATGCTCGGTCCCTGCCGCCAGCGCGGCCGGGGTCAGCGTGGCGAGGTCGCTCGTGCCGAAATAGCGGCGGAACTGGTCGTCGAGTTCCACGCGCTATCGGCCCTTCAACGCTTGCCGCACGCGCGGCAGCAGCCGCGCGACGATGATATCGACCCCGCGCGCATTGGGATGCAAGCCATCGGCCTGGAGCAAGCGCCGGTTCCCGGCGACGCCATCGAGGAAGAACGGGTAGCGTGGCACTTGGTGCTTTGCGGCGAGCGCCGGATACATGCCGTCAAATGCGCGTACATAGTCGGGTCCGAGATTGGGCGCGGCGCGCATCCCTGCCAGCAGCACCGGGATACGGCGGTTGTGCAATTCGGTCAGGATCGCATCGAGATTGGCCTTGGCCTGGGGTACGGGCAGCCCGCGCAGCATGTCGTTCGCGCCGAGTTCGACGATCACCAGATCGGGCGACGCGCCCAGTCCGCGCAACCCCCAGCGCAGCCGCGCGCGCGCCTGTGCGGCCGTGTCGCCCGAGACCCCGCCATTGCGCACCGTCGCGGCGACACCTGCTTTTCGCAGCGCCACCTGCAACCGCGCGGTGAAGCCGGCAGCGGGCGGCAAGCCATAGCCCGCGCTGAGGCTGTCGCCGAACGCCCAGATCAACGGCGCGCGCGGCGATGCGTCGGCGGTGGGGGCAATTGCGACAAAGAACAGCAGCGCGAGATGGACAATTCGCCGCGACCATCCATATCGCTTGAGACGTGACGATAGCATACCCCCCAGATAGCGCGCTGATCTCCGCGCGCAATGTCTCCCTCGCGCTCGGCCGGGCGCCGGCGCGCGTCGAAATCCTGCGCGGGATCGACTTGAGCGTCGCCGCCGGGGAGAGCGTTGCGCTGCTCGGTCCCTCGGGATCGGGCAAATCGTCGCTGATGGCGGTGCTGTCGGGGCTGGAACAGCCGAGCGGCGGGACGATCGAGGTCGCCGGGCTGGATTTCACCGCGCTCGACGAAGACGCGCTGGCGATTGCGCGGCGCGGGCGGATCGGGATCGTGCTGCAGGCCTTTCATTTGCTGCCCACAATGACCGCGCTCGAAAATGTCGCGGTACCGCTCGAGCTGGCGGGCGAGCGCGACGCCTTTGCGCGGGCCGCGACCGAACTGGCCGCCGTCGGCCTCGGCCACCGCACCGGCCATTATCCCGCGCAATTGTCGGGCGGCGAGCAGCAGCGCGTCGCGATCGCCCGCGCGCTGGTGGCGCAGCCCGCCTTGATCTTTGCCGATGAACCGACCGGCAATCTCGATACTGCAACGGGCGTGGCGATCATGGATTTGCTCTTCGCACGCCACGCGGCAAGCGGCACGACGCTGTTCGTCATCACGCACGACGCCGCGCTGGCGGCACGGTGTGCGCGTGTGATTGATCTGGCGGATGGCCGGATCGTCGCGGATCGGCTTACCGCTTGAGCATTGCCTGGCGGCTTGCGGTGCGGGATTTGCGGCGGGGCGGTCGCGGGTTGCTGCTGCTCGCGGCGTGCCTGTTCCTGGGGACGGCGGCGCTAGCCGGGATCGGGAGTCTTGCCGCGAGCATGATTGCCGCGCTTGATGCCAATGGGCGGCAAATTTTGGGGGGCGACGTCGAATTCAGCGTGTCGCAACGCCGCGCGACGGTCGAGGAGCTTGCGCTGTTCGCGCAAGCCGGGCGCGTCGCGGAGACGGTGTCGATGCGCGGGATGGCGGATGCTGGCGGGCCTGCGACCTTGGTCGATTTGCGCGGGACCGACGCGGCGTGGCCGCTGGTCGGACGCTTCCGGCTCGCGCCGGGCGCGCTGGCGGATCGACCCCACGGCCGCGAGATCGCGGTCGCCCCCGCGCTTGCCGAACGGCTGCGCGTGAAACCCGGCGACACGCTGCGGCTGGGCATGGCGCGGTTGCGCGTGATCGGCATCATCGCCGAGGAACCCGATCGCCTCGGGGCTGGCTTTACCTTGGGGCCGCCAGTGCTGGTCGATTTGGCCGGGCTGGACGCGACCGCTTTGGTGCAGCCCGGTAGCTTGTATGAGAGCCATTATCGCATCGTGCTGCCGCGTGCCGAGCGCGCGCAGGCGGTGCGTGAGCGCTTGCTCGCGCGGCTCGGTGGTGCTGGGTGGACCGCCAAGACGAGTGACCGCGCGGCGGGGGGGCTGCGGACCGGAATCGATCAGTTCGGCCAGTTCCTGTTGCTGGTCGGGCTTGCCGCGCTGGCGATTGCCGGGGTGGGCGTTGGCAGCGGGGTCGCGGCCTACCTTGCAGGCAAGGCGAAGATCATCGCGACGCTGAAAGTGCTGGGCGCAACCGCGCGGACGATCGCCGCGATCTTCCTCGCGCAATTGGGGCTTGTTGCGGCGGGCGGGATCGCTGCCGGGCTCCTGATCGGCGCGGCGGTGCCGTGGATCGTGACCGGGCTCGTCGGGGCGGCGCTGCCGGTGCCGCCACGGCTCGCGCTCTACCCGGTGCCGCTGGCGACCGCCGCGCTGCTCGCCTTGCTCGTCGCCTTGTTGTTCGCGATTCCCGCGCTGGCACGGGCGCGCGATGTGCCTGCTGCGACCTTGCTGCGCGATGCGCTCGCACCACGCCGCTGGCCCGCACCGGGCGTGCTGGCGGTGATGGCGCTGCTGGTCGCGGCGCTCGTCGCGCTTGCGGTGCTGACGGCGTCGAACCAGTTGCTTGCGCTCGGCTTTGTCGGCGCGGTATCGGCGGTGATCGCTGTGTTGTGGCTGATCGGCATCGCCATCCGGCTCGTCGCCGCGCGCTTGCCGCGTGCGCGCACGCCGCTCTTGCGGCTCGCGATCGCCAACCTGCACCGGCCCGGCGCGCAGACCGATCGGCTGGTGGTGGCGCTTGGCCTCGGTTTCTCTCTGTTCGTCGCGTTGTCGGTGATCGATTCGAGTCTTTCGTCGGAATTGCGCAATGCCGCCCCGACCAAGGCCCCGCGTTTCTTCGCGATCGACCTTCAGCCGGGAGATGCGGCGACCTTCGCCAGCGCGGTGCGGGGGGCCGCCCCCGACGCGCGACTCGAATCACTGCCATCGCTGCGCGGTGCGATCGTCGCGCTGCGCGGGCAGCGCGTCGCCGACATGAAGACCTTACCCGAAGGCGCGTGGGTGCTGCGCGGGGACCGGACGATCACCTATTCGGCGCAGCTCCCGCCGCGTAATGTCGTGGCGGCGGGCAAATGGTGGCCGACTGACTATCGCGGACCCCCGCTCGTTTCGCTGGAGGACAAAGCGGCGGCCGTGCTCGGCCTCAAGGTCGGCGACAGCATCACCGTGTCGGTACTCGGGGTCGAGGTACCCGCGCGGATCGCGGCGCTCAGGACGATCGACTGGGGCGGGCTCGGCCTCAACTTCGCGATCGTCTTTTCGCCCGGCTATATCGAGGAAGCGCCGCATGGGCTGCTCGCCAGCGTCTATGCCGCGCCCGAGCGTGACGGTGCAATTGCCCGACAGGTCGCCGAGGCGCTCCCGTCGGTGACGCTGATCCGCGTCGGCGACGTCATCGGGCAAGTCGGCGCGGTACTCGCGCAGGTTGCGCTCGCGATCCGCGCCGCGGCGGCGGTGACGGTGGCGGCGGGGATTGCGGTACTGATCGGTGCGGTGTCGGCATCGGGCCGTGCGCGCCGCTACGATGCCGTGATCCTGAAGTTGCTGGGCGGGAGCAGCCGGCAAGTGCTGGGCGCACAGGGACTCGAATATGCGATCCTGTCGGCGATTCTCGCGGTCGTCGCGCTGACGATCGGCGCGGGGGCAGGGTGGTTCGTCGTGCGCCAGGTGTTCGACATCGCCTGGGCACCGCGCTGGGACGTGGTCGCAGCGACGCTGGCGAGTGCCGCGGTGATGACGCTCGGCGCCGGTGTGGCGGGGAGCTTGCCCGCGTTGCGCGCGCGCCCGGCCGAGGCGCTGCGCGACCTGTGAGCCGCATAAGCACCCTTCCGCAGACCTAGACGTTATGGCTAGGGTGCGAGTGTCCAAGCGAAAGAAGAGCATGACCGATCAGCGTGATTTGCCGCATTCACCCGGACCCGCCGGGGGCTGGGGATCGCTCAAGGGCATCGCCCGGATCTTCGGCGAAAGCTGGGCGTCTCCGGCGTCGCTTGCCACGCTCGGCCAGCTCAACAAGCCCAAGGGTGTGATGTGCGTTTCCTGCGCCTGGCCCAAACCGGCAAATTATGCCGCGTTCGAATTTTGCGAGAATGGCGCGAAGGCGACGTTGTGGGAATTGACCAGCGCGCGCTGCACGCCGGCGTTCTGGGCGGAGAAGGGCCATACCGTCAGCGCGTTGCGCGACTGGACCGATCACGATCTGGAAAAGACCGGACGGCTGACCCATCCGCTGCGTTATGACGCAACGAGCGATCGCTATGTCGAAGTCAGCTGGGACGCGGCCTTTGCCGGGATCGGCGCGGCACTTAAGCCGCTCGAGCCGAACCACGCCGTGTTCTACGCGTCGGGCCATGCCGGGCTCGAGGCGTCATACCTCTATGCGTTGCTGGCGCGCGCGTTTGGCACCAACAATCTGCCGCAAAGCTCGAACATGTGCCACGAGACGACCTCGGTCGGGCTGACCAAGGTGATCGGCTCACCGGTCGGGACGATCGTGTGGGACGATCTCGCCAAGGCCGATGCGTTTTTCTTCTTCGGGCAGAATCCCGGCACCAATAGCCCGCGCTTCCTCCACCCGCTGAAGGACGCCAAGGAGCGCGGCGCGAAGATCGTCACCTTCAACCCGATCATCGAACAGGGTTTGGTGTCGTTCGTTGACCCGCAAAGCCCGGCGGCGATGCTGACC
Source organism: Sphingomonas sp. (assembly GCF_040398505.1). Lineage (GTDB taxonomy): Bacteria > Pseudomonadota > Alphaproteobacteria > Sphingomonadales > Sphingomonadaceae > Sphingomonas. The sequence goes on from NZ_JBBATX010000013.1 coordinate 22,351, forward strand.
GGCAAGGCGACCAAGATCTCCGACCAATATCACCAGTTGAAGGCGGGCGGCGACATCGCGGTGTTGCTCGGCATGTGCAAATGCGTGGTCGAGGCCGATGATGCGGCGTCCGCCGCAGGCGAGGCGGCGGTGATCGACCACGCCTTTGTCGCTGAGCATACCACCGGGTTCGACGCGTTCATCGCGACGTGCCGCGCTGCCGACTGGGCCGAGATCACGCACGAGAGCGGACTGACCGAAGCGGCGATCCGCGATGCGGCGCAGGTGTACATCAAGGCCGAACGCGTGATCGGCGTGTACGGCATGGGCCTGACGCAGCATGCGCATGGTTCGCTCAACGTGGCGATGCTGGTCAATCTGTTGCTGCTGCGCGGCAATATCGGCAGGCCCGGCGCGGGCTGCTGTCCGGTGCGCGGGCATAGCAATGTGCAGGGTCAGCGTACCGTCGGGATCGCGGAAAAGGCGCATCTCGTGCCACTCGATACGATCGACGCTTTGTTCGACATCACCTCGCCGCGCGACGATGGCATGAACATCGTCGAAGCGACGGAGGCGCTGTTTGCGGGCAAGGTCCGCGCCTTCGTCTGCCTCGGCGGGAATTTGCTGCGTGCGGTGCCTGATCAGCAGCGGCTGGAGCAAGCGTGGGGCGCGCAGGACCTGACCGTCATGGTCTCGACCAAGCTTAATCGCAGCCACCTGTTCCCGGGCAAGCAGGCCTATATTCTGCCCTGCCTTGGCCGCTACGAGATCGACGCGCAGGCGGGCGGCAATCAGGTGGTCACGACCGAAGACAGTTTCTCGATGATCAACGGATCGGTGGGCAAGCGCGCGCCGGTTTCGGATAGCGTGAAAAGCGAATTGGCGATCGTGACCGGCATTGCCAAGGCGGCGGTCGCGCCGAACGACAAGCTGTGCTGGGATGACTGGACCGCCAATTACGGCCTTGTCCGCGACTTGATCGAACGGACCTATCCGGAGGATTTCCGCGACTATAATGCTCGCATGTTCGAACCCGGCGGTTTCTACCGCGGCAATGGCGCGCACCAGCGGATCTGGAAGACCGAAAGCGGCAAGGCGGTGTTCACCACGCCGGGCGCGCTTAATGCGGTCGGTTTTCAGGATGCGCCGGGACGCTATCGCTTGATGACGATCCGCTCGAACGATCAGTTCAACACGACGATCTATGGCTATTCCGATCGCTTCCACGGGATCGAGGGCACGCGTGACGTTGTGCTGATGAACCCCGACGACATCACCGATGCGGGATTGCGCGACGGGCAGATGGTGCGAATGATCACCGATAGCGATGACGGGATCGACCGGCAGCTCGGTGGGTTGAAACTGACGGCGTATCGCCTGCCACGCGGGACGGTCGCGTCTTATTATCCCGAGTGCAATGTGCTGGTTCCGATTGGGCTGCATGACGATCTGTCGAAGACGCCCGCGTCGAAATCGGTGCCGGTGCGGATCGTCGCGGACTCGGTTTGAGCCGGGGCGTGAACGGGGAGGCGAGCGTCGCTTTCGTCCGAACCGCGCGCGACGGGTCGGCCGAGCCGATCGCGCGCAGCGTTCCGCTCGAACGGCCAATCGCGCTGGAGTTCAACGGCATCGGTTATGCCGTGATGATGGCGACGCCGTGCGACTTGCACGATTTCGCGGTCGGTTTCGCGCTGAGCGAACGGCTGGTGTCGCACCGCGACGAGATCGTCGATGTGGAGTGCCACACGACCGAACAGGGGGAGATCGTGCGCGTGACGCTGTCCGCGGACCGCGCGCCCGCTTTGTTTGAGCGCGTGCGGCACCGTACCTCGGATTCGTCGTGCGGGCTGTGCGGGATCGAAAATCTCGAACAGGCGCTGCGGCCGCTACCGCCGGTGCCCGCGCAGCCGCCGATTCCCGCCGAGGCGATCTTCCGCGCGCTGGCCGAACTGCGCGACCATCAGCCGCTCAATCGCAGCACCGGGGCCGTCCACGCCGCCGCGCGCTGTTCGCAGGACGGGCAGATTCTTGCCGTGCGCGAAGATGTCGGGCGGCACAACGCCTTCGACAAAGTGATTGGCGCGATGGCCCGCGCGGGCGCGGCGTGGGACGGCGGCTTCGCCTTGCTGTCGTCGCGCTGCAGCTATGAGCTGGTCGAGAAAGCCGCACTGTCGGGCTGTGCCACACTGGTGACGATCTCGGCGGCGACTGACCTTGCCATCGCCCGCGCGAACGAATGCGGGCTGACGTTGGTGGTGCTGGCGCGGCCCGACGCGATCCTGACGGTTTCTGTGTGAAAATCCTCGGCGCGATCCTGGCTGGCGGGCAATCGCGCCGCTTCGGCAGCGACAAGGCGCTCGCCGATCTGGGCGGGCGACCAATGATTACGCGCGTGGCCGATGCGCTCGCGCCGTTCGTGGAGGGGCTGGTCGTGTGCGGGCACCCGGCACCGCCGCCGGGGATGGAAGCCGTCGCCGATGTGCCGCATCCCGACCTCGGCCCGCTCGGCGGACTCGCGGGGGCGCTGCGATATGCGCAGCGGTACGGTTATGCCGGGGTGCTGTCGGTCGGTTGCGACACGCCGATCCTTGATCCCGATCTGCTATCCCGCTTGGGCAAGTCGGAACGCGCGACGTTCGTGACCGACGCGCCGATCATTGGCTATTGGCCTGCTAACCTGTTCGATGCGCTGATCGCGCATATCGACACTGACCCGCGCCGATCGATGCGCGGCTGGATCGCGGCGATCGATGCCGATCCGATCGCTCTCCTGCGGCCCATTCCGAACGTTAACACACCGGCTGATCTTGAACGCCTTTTGCTGGCACCAAGCTAAGCGCTCACTTCCCCGCTGGCACCAGCGGCAGCCAGACCGCACTCGCGCTCGCGCCGCCGCGTTCGATCGTGACCGTCGCCTTCTGGTAATCCGCCTTCTTTGCCAGGAAAATATTGGGCACGAAGGTCTGCGGGTTGCGATCGTAGAGCGGGAACAGGCTCGACTGGACTTGCACCATCACGCGGTGGCCGGGCTGGAAGACGTGGTTCACCCTCGGCAGGCGGAAGCGATAGCGCTGCGTCTTGCCCGCCGGGATCGCGGCCGGCTTTTCGAAACTGTCGCGGTAACGGCCGCGGAAGATGTCGAGGCTGATCGGGAGCTGATACCCGCCCATCTTGGCATCGCTCGCCACTTCATCGGGGAAGACGTCGATCAGCTTGACCACGAAATCGCCGTCGCTGCCGGTGGTCTTGGCGTAGATGTCGGCGATCGGCGCACCCGACAGCCGCATCGGCGCGCTCAGCACATCGGTGACATAGGTTTCGACGTCGGGGCGGCCATCGGCATGGCGCTGATCGCTGACCAACCAATCACCCCAGCGCCCGTCGCCGAAGTTCACCGGACGCGGCAAATGCGGCACTGGCTTGGCGGGATCGGAGACGTAAGAATCGCCGCCCGGCGCGCCTTTGTCGAAGCCCAGACCGCCATCGGCCTGAAGGAACAGGCGCTTGAGCGGCGCGGCGCAGCCATGTTCGCAGGCGAGCGGCCAAGTGGCGAAGCGGTCCCACTTATTCTCGCCGGTATTGTAGATCGTCGCGGCGGGCAGATTGGCGGGTGGCCCGTCCTTCAAATATTGGTCGAACAGCGGCAGCACCATTTTCTCGCGGAACTGCGCAGCGGTATCGCCATCCCATTGGAACGGCCCGAGCGAGCGCCCTTCGCGATTGACCTGGCTGTGCCGCCACGGCCCCATCACCAGGAAATTGTTGCCGATCTTGCCCTTGGCCTTGAGCGCCTCCCACGCAGTGATCGCGCCGTACATATCCTCCTGATCCCACAGCCCCTGCTCCCACAGCGTCGGCACGTTGGAGGGATTGGCGGCGAGCAATGTGTCGAGCGCCTGGCCTTGCCAGAACCCGTCATAAGCGGGGTGTGCGACCATCTTCTGCCAGGCGGGCAATTGATCGAAGCCGGATTTCTTCGCCCATTCATTCGCCCCGCCCAGACGGCGGAATTCCTCATAATTGTCGTAAATGCCGGTGGCTGGTTCGCTGCCCTCGCCCTTATATCCGGTCTGCGATCCGACCCAGCCGATATTGGCGAGGCGGAACGCGCCGTAATGGAACCAGTCGTCGCCCATCCAGCCGTCGATCATCGGGCTTTCGGGCACCGCGACCTTCAGCGCGGGATGCGGCGCGAGCAGCGCCATCACGACAGTGAAGCCTTCGTAGGACGATCCGATCATCCCGACCCGGCCGTTCGATTCGGGCAGGTTCGCCTTGTTCACCAGCCAGTCGATCGTGTCATAGGCGTCGGTGACATGATCGGTCGTGGTCGGGTTGAGCGGCCCGCGGACCGGGCGGGTGACGATGTAGTCGCCCTCCGATCCATGCTTGCCGCGAATGTCCTGATAGACGCGGATATAGCCGCCCTTGACGAAGATTTCGTCGGCGAGCGGCAGGGTGGAAAGGATCGACGGGCTGTCCATCCGCTTGGCGCGGCCCTTGGCGTTATAGGGTGTTCGCGTCAGCACGATCGGCGCGTTGCTCAGCCCCTTGGGAAAGACGATGACGGTGTAGAGCTTGGTCCCGTCGCGCATTGGGATCATCACTTCGCGCTTCACATAATCGCGCGCCTCGATCGGCGTGGCGAAGCTCTTCGGAATGTCGCTCGGCGGAAACGGCGTTTGCTGCGCGGCGATTGGCGCGGCGAGCAGCGCCATAGAGGCGGCGAGCAGCAAAGGATATTTCATCGGGCAGGCTCCGGGCGTGAGATCGGCGTGAATTGACCATAGGGCAGAACGGCACGCGATCAACGGCTTGTCGGCTGACCCTGCGACGCTAGAGTGGCGGCCATGCTGAAACACATGATCCCGCTCGCTTTGCTCGCCGTCGCGACCCCTGCCTTCGCCCAGGGCGTCGATACTGCCGCAATCACCAAGACGGTGCAGGACATCTCGTCCGACACCTTTCATGGCCGCGCGCCGGGCGGGCCCGGGGAAGCCGTGACGATCGACTATCTCACCAAGCGCTTCGCGGCGCTCGGCCTGCAGCCGGGTGGGCCGGACGGGACATGGACGCAGACGGTGCCGCTGCTCCACACCAAACTCGGGCAGCCCGAGACGTTCGGCGTGTCGGTCAAGGGCGCGTGGCAGGCCTGGACGCGCGGCGTGCAAGCCTATGCCTGGTCGCTCCAGCCCAACGACAAGGCCGTGATCGCGAACGCGCCGCTCGTCTTTGTCGGCTATGGTGTCACCGCGCCCGAACGCGGCTGGGACGATTTCAAGGATGTCGATCTGCACGGCAAGGTCGCGGTCATTCTCGTCAACGATCCCGATTTCGAAGCGGTGCAAGGCGATGCCGCCTTCGGCAAGTTCGGCGGCCGGACGATGACCTATTATGGCCGCTGGACCTATAAATTCGAAGAAATGGCGCGGCGCGGCGCGATCGGCGCGCTGATCGTCCATGATAGCCCGGGTGCCGGCTATGGCTGGAACGTCGTGGTTTCGGGGCAGGGCGAAGCCTATGACATCGTGCGCCCGGCCGCGCAGATTACCAGCCTGCGCTTGCAAGGCTGGCTGAACGGCGATGCCGCGACCGCGTTGTTCAAGGGCGCGGGGCTCGATTTCGCCACGCTGCGCACTGCCGCGCGGCAAAGCGGCTTCAAGCCGGTGCTGCTCAAGGGCGCGACCTTCTCCGCCGCGATCCCGGTCAGCCATGAAGTGGTTGAGAGCCACAACGTCCTCGCCAAGATTCCTGGCGTCGTTGCGCCCGCCGAGACCGTGATGCTCGGCGCGCATTGGGACGCGTATGGCGTTGGCCCGGCCGATAAGGACGGCAAGACGATCCGCCCCGGTGCGAATGACGACGGGCTGGGGGTGGCCGCCTTGCTCGACATTGCGCGCATCCTGAAGGCGGAGCCAGCACCGCGCCGCACGATTGCATTTGCGGTGTGGACCGCCGAGGAGCGCGGGCTGCTTGGCTCCGAATATTATGCGACGCACCCGGTCTATCCGCTCGAGACGACCGCGGCGAACCTCACGATCGATATCCTGCAAACCGCCGGGCGCGCGAAGGACGTGATCCTCGTTGGCGTCGGGCAAGACAGTCTGCAGGACGATATGGCGCGGATCGCGGCGACGCAGGGCCGGCGGGTCACGCCCGAGGGCTTGCCCGAGCGCGGGCTGTTCTACCGCGCCGACCATTTCAGCCTGGCCAAGCGCGGCGTGCCCGTCCTGCTGCAAATGGGGATCGCGGGTGCGTCCGATCTGGAGACCGGCGGCGTGGCGGCCGGGCAGGCGTGGATCGATGCTTATACCGGTAAATGCTACCACCAGACCTGCGATGCCTGGTCGCCCGACTGGAATCTGGCCGGGGCCAAGCAGGATATCGACGTGATGCTGACGATCGGCCGCGAGGTGGCGAATTCCGCGGCGTGGCCGAGCTGGAAACCGACCTCGGAATTCAAGGCGATCCGCGACAAAAGCGCGGCGTTGCGCCGTTAAGCGGTGCGGCGGATCGTCAGTGTTTGACGATCAGCGCGGTTCCGCCGAACGGCTCGGGCTGGCAGCCGAGTACGGGATCGTAGCGCACGCTGCGACGCGCGATCAGCGGGACCGATGCCGTAACGACCTTGGTCGCGGGGTTTTCCGAGAGCCGGATCGGCTCCATGCCCGGTTCGAAATCCTTGTGGCAATCGCCCAGCGACCGTCCATCGACATAACGGCACCCGCACGCCACCCGCGCGGCATAGCCCACGCCGAGTTCCAGTTGCGCGCGGTGCGCGGCAACCCACGCAAAGCCTGCGCCGCCCGCGATCAGCGCCGCGCCGATCATCGCGGGAAAGAGGGTGCGTCTTGCATTCATCACCACCGAGCCTAGGCTTGGCATATGCAAAAGAACAGCCATTGGATGATGCTCGCCGCCATACTTGTTGCGGGCAGCGCACCCGCTGCCACCAGCCCTACGCCGCTGGATTCGCTCTTCTCCGCTGGCGTGGGCGAGACGCGGGCCGCGCTGATGATCCGCGACGGGCGGGTGGTCGCGAAAGTGTACGAACCCGGCTATTCGGATGCGAACCGCTTCGTCAGCTGGTCGATGGCCAAGACGGTGACCGCGATTCTCGTCGGCGAACTGGTGGCCGATGGAAAGCTCGCGCTTGATGCGCCCGCGCCCGTCGCGGAATGGCACGGGGCGAACGATCCGCGCCGCGCGATCACGCTCAGGATGCTGCTCAACATGTCATCGGGCTTGCGGCATACCGAAGTCGGCAACCCGGTCGAGGCGTCCGACACCAATCAGGTCCTGTTCGTCAGCGGCACGCAGGCGATGGCGCAGCGCGCGATCGGCGTTCCGCTCGAGGCGCAACCGGGCAAGACGTTCGAATATAGCTCGCTGACCACGCTCATTTTGAGCGAAATCATCACCCGGACGCTGACCGCGAGCGCTGACCCCAAGGAGCGCGCACGGATCTATCGCGCCTTCGCGCAGCGCCGCTTGTTCGGTCCGGCCGGCATCACGAGCGCGATGCTGGATTTCGACGGGAGCGGGACGCAGATCGGCGGGTCGCTGATCTATATGACGCTCGATGATTATGGACGTTTGGGGCAAGTGCTGCTCGATGGTCAGGGTCGCGACGGGCAACGCATCGTCGATCCCGACTGGCTTGCCTTCATGAAGACGCCGTCCCCCACCAATCGCGAATATGGCGGTCAGCTATGGCTCAATCGTGCGGGCGGGGCCGATCGGGTGCCGGCGCTGTTTCCCGGGCACGGACCCGATACGCTCGTCTCGTGCCTCGGGCATCTCGGGCAATTCGTAATCGCCTCGCCCGACCAGGGGCTGGTGCTGGTGCGGTTGGGCAAGACGCAGGACGATACGCCGGCGTTTGCGGCGCTGCGGTCAACGCTCGCCCGGATCGTCGATCGCGTGCCGACTGATCGATCGGTGCGGCCCAGTCCCGCGAGCGTTCGACGATGACCGCAACCGGCTTGCATCGGACGCCATTGCCTCGCACTGTTCGGCCCTAGATTTCCAGGAGAAATGCCGTGCGTATGAGGATGATCAAGCTCGCTGTCGGTGCGGTTGCCATCGCCGTCTCCGGCGTCGCGGTTGGCCAGGTGGCGGGGGTGCGCGAGGAGCTCGCCAAGGCGGTTGCGGTGCCCTCGCGCACGCCCGCCAATGTCGCGCGCGATTCCGCCCGCCATCCGGCGCAGACGCTGGCCTTTTTCGGGGTGAAGCCGACCGATACCGTGGTCGAACTGATCCCTGGCGGCGGGTGGTATACGGAAATCCTCGCCCCGTATCTGAACACGCGCGGCACTTATTATGCCGCGGGCGGCTGGGCCAAGGGGCTCGACGGCGTCAAGCGGCTGCAAGCGGCCAACCCGGCGGTTTACGGCAAGGTCAAGCTTGCCGCCTTTCCGGCGGCGGCCGGCGAACCCGTCGTGCCGACGGGCAGCGCCGATGTCGTGCTGACCTTCCGCAATATCCATAATCTGCGCTTTGCCGGGGTCGACCGGACCCAGGCCGCCTTCGCCGAAATGTATCGCATGCTCAAGCCCGGCGGGACGCTCGGCATCGTCGAGCATCGCTTGCCCGAAGCGCGCGATGCCGCAGCCGAGGAGAAGAGCGGGTATATGAAGGTGTCGAGCGTGATCGGCTTCGCCAAGCGGGCCGGCTTTCAGGTCGCGGCCTTGTCGGAAATCAACGCCAATCCCAAGGATAAAGCGGATTATCCCGACGGTGTGTGGACCTTGCCGCCGACCTATCAATTGGGCGCTGTCGATCGCGCCAAATATGCCGCGATCGGCGAGAGCGACCGCATGACGATTCGGTTCCTCAAGCCGAAGCGCTGAACCGACGGTTGCGTGCTGCGCGCGCTGCTAACCGGCCTCTGCGGCGTGCGTAGTTTCCGATGCTCCCGCGCGCCGGCGTTCGCGGGCATGAGTTAGGCTCGCCCGCGGTCACAGGAATTCCCATGCCCGAACCGATTGCTTCCGCCCTGCCAGCGGACGCTCCGCTCCCGCCGGAAACGCTGTCGCCCGATATGCTGCGCCGGATGCACGGCTATTGGCGCGCGGCGAATTATCTGTCGGTCGGGCAAATCTATCTGCGGTCCAATCCCTTGCTCGATCGACCGCTGACGCTGGCCGACGTCAAGACCCGTTTGCTCGGGCATTGGGGCACGACGCCGGGGCTGAACTTGCTCTACGTCCACCTCAACCGGCTGATCGTGCAGCATGATCTCAACATGATCGCGGTGATCGGGCCGGGGCATGGCGGGCCAGGGATCGTCGCCAACACCTATCTCGAAGGCTCCTATACCGAGCGTTACCCCGCGATCGAGCGCAGCACCGGCGGGATGGACCGGCTGTTCCGGCAATTTTCCTGGCCCGGCGGCATCCCGAGCCATGTCGCGCCCGAAACGCCGGGCTCGATCCATGAGGGCGGCGAACTCGGCTATGCGCTGGCGCATGCCTATGGCGCGGTGTTCGACAATCCCGATCTGATCGTCGCCTGCGTCGTCGGCGATGGCGAGGCCGAAACCGGCGCGCTCGCGACAAGCTGGCACAGCAACAAATTCCTCAACCCCGCGCGCGATGGCGCGGTGTTGCCGATTCTGCACCTCAACGGCTTCAAGATCGCCAATCCGACCGTACTCGCGCGGATCGGGCGCGAAGAGTTGACCGATCTGCTGCGTGGTTACGGCCATGAACCGCATTTCGTGGTCGGCGACGAACCAGCGGCAGTGCACCAAGCGCTCGCCGCGACGATGGACCGCGTGCTGGCGGAGATCCAGGCGATCCAGGCCGAGGCGAGGAGTGGCGCGCCTAATCCGCCGCGGCGGCGCTGGCCGATGATCGTGCTGCAGACGCCCAAGGGCTGGACCGGCCCGAAGAGCGTCGACGGCAAGCCCGTCGAGGGGACGTGGCGCGCGCATCAAGTGCCGATCGCCGACTTCACGGACCCCGAGCATCTCGTCCAGCTTGAGGCGTGGCTCAAAAGCTATGACGCGCACGACCTGTTCGACGAGACCGGCAAATTCCGCGAAGACTATGCGTCGCTCAGCCCGACTGGCCACCGCCGCATGGGCGCCAATCCGCACGCCAATGGCGGGGAATTACTCAAGCCGCTCGTCCTGCCCGATTTTCGCGATCACGCCATCGCCGTTCCCGATCCCGGCGCGGTCAAGGCGGCGGCGACCGCGACGCTTGGCAAATATTTGCGCGACGTGATGGCGCTCAACATGGCGAGCGCCAATTTCCGCTTGTTCGGCCCCGACGAGACCGCCTCGAACCGCTTGCAGGCGGTCTATGACGTGACGGGCAAGGCGTGGGTGGGGGAGACCGAGCCCGTCGACGAGCATCTCGACCGCGATGGCCGCGTGATGGAAGTGCTGAGCGAGCATCTCTGCCAGGGCTGGCTCGAAGGGTATTTGCTGACCGGGCGGCACGGGCTGTTCAGCTGCTACGAAGCGTTCGTCCACATCGTCGATTCGATGGTCAATCAGCATGCCAAATGGCTCAAGGTGACGCGCGGCATCCCGTGGCGGCGACCGATCGCCTCGCTCAACTATCTGCTGACCAGCCACGTCTGGCGGCAGGACCATAATGGCCTGTCGCATCAGGATCCGGGCTTCCTCGATCACGTCGCCAACAAGAAAGCGGAGGTTGCGCGGATTTATTTGCCGGCCGACGCGAATTGCCTGTTGTCAGTGGCCGACCATTGCCTGCGCAGCCGCGGCTATGTGAACGTCATCGTCGCGGGCAAGCAGCCCGAATGGCAATGGCTCGGGATCGACGATGCCGTGCGGCATTGCACGACCGGGGCAGGCGTGTGGGAATGGGCGAGTGATGCGGGCGAGCCCGATGTCGTGATGGCGTGCGCGGGCGACGTGCCCACGCTGGAGACGATGGCGGCGGTGACGCTGCTGCGACAGCACGTGCCCGACATCCGCATCCGCGTGGTCAACGTCGTCGATCTGATGGTGCTGCAGCCGCAGACCGAGCATCCGCACGGCCTCGACGATCGCGCCTTCACCGCGCTGTTCACCGCCGACAAACCCGTTGTGTTCGCGTTCCACGGCTATCCGACGCTGGTCCACCGGCTGACGTACCGACGGCCCAACCACGACCATTTCCACGTGCGCGGTTATAAAGAGGAGGGCACGACGACCACGCCGTTCGACATGGTCGTGCTCAACGATCTCGATCGCTACCGCCTGACGCTCGACGCAATTGAACGCATCCCCCGGCTCGCGCACATGGTCGCCAAGGCCCGCGCAGTCTATTGGACCGCGATCGAGCGCCACAAACTCTATATCGCCGAGCATGGCGAGGATTTGCCCGAGATACGCGACTGGCACTGGACGCGGTGATGCGCGTGCTGACGCTGAATGGCGGGTCGTCGTCGGTGAAATTCGGGGTGTATGAGACGCGCGAGCGGGTGGTCGAGGTGTCCGCAGGCGAGGTGCCGCAGGCCGAGGCCGACACGGATCTGTTCGCGTCCATCGGCGACGCGCGCCCCGACGCGGTCGGGCACCGCATCGTACATGGCGGCGTCGATTTGCACGCACCCGTGCTGATCGATCCGGCGGTGCTTGCCCGACTAGAGCGGGCGAGCGCCTTTGCGCCGCTGCACGGGCCGGCTGCGCTGGCGATGATCGCGCAGGCGCAGGCGCGCTATCCCGGCGTGCCGCAAATCGCCTGCTTCGACACCGGCTTCCATGCTGATCTGCCTGATGTCGCGGCGGTGTTGCCGCTGCCTGCGGCGCTGCGCTGCGACGGCATCCGTCGATACGGTTTTCACGGCCTGTCGTGCGAATCGATCCTGGCGCAGCTCGGTGGAGCGGTCCCCGAGCGGTTGATCATCGCGCATCTCGGCAGTGGCGCGAGCGTGACGGCGGTGCGCGGCGGGCGTTCGGTCGACACGAGCATGGGGATGACCCCGTCGGGCGGGGTGGTGATGGGCACGCGCACCGGCGATATCGATCCCGGCGTGCTGCTCTATCTGTTGCGCGAGCGCGGCATGGACGCGGTCGCGCTTGAGGGCGTCATCGACCGGCAATCCGGGCTGCTCGGCCTGTCGGGGCGATCGGCGGATGTGCGGGCGCTGCATGTCGCCGGGGATGCCGCCGCCGACCTCGCCATCCGCATCTTCTGCCGCTCCGTCGCCAAGGCGATTGCCGGGATGCTGGCGACGCTGGGGGGTGCCGATCTGATCGTCTTTACCGGCGGCATTGGCGAGCATGACGCGGTTGTGCGTGCCGCGATTTGCGCGGACTTGGGTTTCGCCGGTGCCATCCCCTCGCGCACCATGCCGTCCCAGGAGGGCCAGCAGATCGCGCGGCATGTCGCGGCACTTACAGCGCGCGCGGGGTCGCTCCCGGCGGCAAGCCATCGGCCATGAGCTTGCGGCTGACCAGCAGCAGTGTCGGGTCGCCGGGATAAGGTTCGACCGTGAAGCCCATGTCGCGTTCCAGCTCGATCGCGGCGTGATTCTCGCGTGCCTCGATCGCTTCGAGCACGCGCACGCCCTTTGTCTCGGCAAAACGTGCGACATGCGCCAGCAATTCCCAGCCGATGCCGTGGCGCTTATAATCCTTCGACAGCGCGATCGCGACCTCGCCATGGTCGAACGTCGCATCGCAGGCGAGCATCGCAGTCGCGATCATCGTCGATCCGTCGGCGGTAAAGGCGAGGAAATTTTCCGACCAGCGATGATCGACATGCGTCAGCGCGACGATCTGGTCGTGCCCGACCTCGGACAGACCGCTCAGGAAGCGGAAGCGCAGATCCTCGCGCGTGACGTGGGTGAAGAACTCCGCGACGGTCGCCTCATCCTCGGGCCGGGCCGGGCGGACATGAAACGCGAACCCGGTGCGGGTGGTGAGATGATGGCTTGGCGCATGCATAGCTGGCAAAATACCACGCGCCCCCGGCACGCGGGAGCACCGGAATCTACCTAGCCGCGCCGATGCTAGGCCGCCGGATATCGTTATCCCTTGCCCCTGCCCCCCGGCATCGTTCATGCGCTTCGGATGACGTTTCAGGTCGACATGGGGCTCGACGGCGCGGGCCAGTCCGTGCCGATCGATCTGGCGGAATTGCTCGCGACGCGGTTGCTCGTCCAGGGCAATTCGGGTTCGGGAAAATCGCACCTTCTCAGGCGCTTGCTCGAACGCAGCGCCGGGCAAGTGCAGCAAATCATCATCGATCCAGAGGGCGATTTCGTGACGCTGGGCGACGCCTATGGCCACATCGCGATTTCGGCAATGGAGTATTCGATCGCCGAAGTTGCAAAATTCGGTGCCAGAATCCGCGAACATCGCACCTCCGTCGTGCTCGATTTGGAGGGCCTCGAAATGGAGGGGCAAATGCGCTGCGCCGCCGCGTTCCTGTCGGCATTGTTCGATGCCCCGCGCGAACATTGGTATCCCGCGCTGGTCGTGGTCGACGAGGCGCAAATCTTCGCGCCGTCGATGGGCGCGGAAGTGACCGAGGAGGTGCGGCGCGCGTCGCTGGGCGCGATGACCAACCTGATGTGCCGCGGGCGCAAGCGCGGTCTGGCCGGGATCATCGCGACGCAGCGGCTCGCCAAACTCGCCAAGAATGTCGCGGCCGAAGCCTCCAATTTCCTGATGGGGCGCACCTTTCTCGACATCGACATGGCGCGCGCGGCCGATCTGCTCGGGATGGAGCGGCGGCAGGCCGAACAGATTCGCGATCTCGCCCGCGGCACCTTCCTCGCGCTCGGGCCGGCGGTGTCGCGGCGGCCGGTGGCGATCCGGATCGGGCCGGTCGAGACGGGTTCGCGCGGCGGCGGGCCGACGCTGACGCCGCTGCCGCAGCAGGAAGCGGGCGAAATGCGGCAATTCCTGTTCGCCGAAATGGAGGAGCCGGTGCGACCCGCCCCGCCGCCGCCGCCGCCGCCGCCGCCGCGTCCTCCGCTGGCCGAGCACCTGCTCGACCGGATCGAAACCGTGGCAGCGCCCGATCGCGCAGCCCCGGAGCCCCGCTATGATGCCGCGCAACTGGCGCAGGTGATTGGCGATGTGCTCCACGCGATCGTCGCCGATCCCGATGCGGCGTCGCGCCCGGCAGCGGTGCTGTATCAGGACTTTCAGGTGCGCTGCCGGATGGTCGGGGTGCATCCCGCGCCGCTCGATCCGTCGGCTTTCTCGCGCCGGCTGGCGGCGGCGCGCGCGGGGATTTTCGATGGGCTCGACACCGATTGGGCCGAAGTGATCGCAGCGGCGCAGGATTTGCCCGACGAAATGCTCGGCTGCTTCCTGCTGGTGGCGCGTGCCGCGCGCGAGGGCGCGCCGTGCCCGAGCGATGCCGAACTCGCGCGGACCTATGGCACGTCGTCGATCGGCCGCGCGCGGCGCGTGCTCGGCTATATTGAGGGGCGCGGGCTGCTCGTCACGCGGATCGATCTGGCGGGCAAGCGCTCGGTCACCGTCCCGGCGCTGGGCTGGACGACGGCTTCGGCCGATATCGCGTGACGTCCCCCCTCCCCTAAGGGGAGGGGCTCTTTTGCGAACGTGGTATGACGTGAACAAAAGGTCACGATTGCGTCACGCCGTCTCTGTTGCAGCGCGGCACGGCGCGCCCTAGGCAAGCCGGCGATGAGCGCCGATTCCTATAGTCCCGCATCGGACCGGCCGCGTTGGCGCGGGATCGTGCTTGCGCTGATCGTCGAAGGCCTGATTTTGCTGCTGTTGACGACGCTGGGCAGCGGGATGTTCACAAAGATCGAGAAGCAGCCGCGGCTGAGCACCTTCGATGTCCGCCCGGTCGGCCCGCCGATCGCCAAGGAAGCGCAAAAGACCAAGGTCGCGAGCAAGCGCAACCCGGTCAAGACCGCGTCCGCCGCGCCGCCGCCGCCGGTCGCGCCGCCGGTAGCGGCGGTCAAGGCACCGCCGACCAAGCTGATCCAGCTCAGCCCGCAGGACTTTGCCGCGTCCGACATCGGCAAGATCCCGTCGGCGCAGGGCGCGGGCGACGGCGAGAGCAGCGGCCGCGACAGCGTTGCGGCGTACGGGCCGGGGCAGGGGCCGGGCGGCGGCGCGCTGTACAATGCCGAATGGTATCGCGAGCCGCGCGACGCCGAACTGGCCCCGTATTTGAAGGATTATGCCAAGGGGACGGGCTGGGCGTTGATCGCGTGCCGCACCGCGCCCGATTTTCGGGTGGAGAATTGCCGCTCGATCGACGAATCGCCGCCGGGGGGCGGCCTGTCGCGAGCGCTAAGGCTGGCGGCGTGGCAATTCCGCGTGCGCCCGCCACGGATCGGGGGGAAGCCGATGATCGGGGCGTGGGTGAAGATCCGGTTCGATTTGACGGTTGGGTTTACGAAGTAGGTTTGTCGCGCGGTGACCCGGACGTTTGCCTCCTCCTCTTCAGGGGAGGCCGACCAGCAGCTAATCGTGGGGAAAGCGGACAGGCAGAAAGCCCCCCCACAAGCGGACACTCAGGGGGCAGGCGTCGGCCAGCACATGAAGCGGGCGTTCTCGCCCGAGTTCATCCCCCGCACCTCAAAACCGGAGAGTTGTCGCAACCGTTCGAGCGCCGCGTCTTCACCGGTCGCCAGTTGCGGGAACGCCACCCGTGTCTGTCCGGTGTCGTCGTTTAGAAGCCACCAAACGTCTGCTCCCCAAGGGCCGCTGTCGTTTGTCTCGATATAAACCGAAGCAATGTCAGCAATCCTGATACGCTGATCCGCCTGCTTGGGTGCTCGGCAGGTAATCTCATCATTTGCCGTGACCTCGACGACGAACTGCGCTTCCGGGTGCTTCATACTGCGATGCTGCCCCGTATGTAGTTCTGGCGCAATGTCCGCTTGCCACCACCGATCGCCATTCCGCCGTCGCCAGCGCGTGCATCGTGCCCGAGGGCCGACCGGCCGCTATCAGGCGGGAAAGCGGACGGGCGGTAAACGCCCAATGGCACCCAGTGTTATGCATAGGCGATGGCTGGGTCGCCAACATCGACTGGCGATAGGGTTCCTCGTTTCGTCGGGTGTTTGAAACGGTGCGAGCCAAGAGTGGGGCGAATGTACGGCATTGCCGCATGATTTCGCTTGCAATCTATACGGCAATGCCGCATATAAGGGGCGTGCAGTCGATTATCGAGACCCACACTTATCTCGCCGATGCCAAGGCCGCTGGCATGTCGGAAGAAGAGTGCGACGATGTGAAAACTGCGATCGCCACGAACCCGTTACGCGGGACACCGATCGCGGGCGGGGCGCGTAAGGTTCGGGTTGCCGGTCGCGGCAAGGGTAAGTCGGGCGGTTATCGCGTCGTCTATTTCTTTGGCGGCGGCGATATCCCGGTCTTCCTGCTCACCGTGTTTGGCAAAGGAGAGAAGGACAATCTGACCAAGGCAGAACAGAACGCGCTCGCGGGTGTTGGAGACCGGCTGCGCGCATCATTGACCAAGACGTGAAAGCCACGGAGGGCGAGATATATGAAGAGCGCATTCGACAAGATCATGGGCGGGCTGGATGATGCCGTTGCCTATGCCGAAGGGGACCATAGTCGCGGGCGCGTGGCCACCGTGGATGTAAAGGCAGTTCGTGCCGCGACCAAACTCAGCCAGAGCAAGTTTGCCGACACGTATCGCCTAAGTGTCGCGACCGTTCAGGACTGGGAGCAGGGACGACGCGCCCCGGATCGCAGCTCGGTCACGCTATTGCGGATGATCGAGGCGGATCCCGCTGGTGTGCAGCAGATCATGGCGAAGATACCAGCGTGAGCCTTTTATAATTTGGAGCGCCTTTCTCTGAAGTGCGATCACCCCGATCCGTCCGGCCCGGACTTGATCCGAGGCTGTTGAAGCCCTGCTCACCGCACGCCGGCGGTGCGCGTATCAAGATGCCCTTCGACAGGCTCAGGGCGAACGGTGTGGTGGACCAACCTCGGTGCAAATCACTCTAGGGGATGTTCGGAACATCCGGCGAAGCACATCGCTCGGGGAATTTGGGCTCGCCTGTCTGAAACGCCAAGGCCGTGCATCTATTGCGCGCAGCGACGCAGCCTGTCGCCCCTTTGACCGGTGCACAGTTTAGCCCTCCGGCAACGCCTCCAGAAACGCCCGCACCTCGGGCGCGATCGGCAAGGACTTCCCCGTCGGTAAATGGACGTTGACGATGACCATCTCGATCTTGGTATGCACCGCGCCCGTCTCCGCGTGGCACAGCTCGAAGCTTTGCGTCAGGCTCGACGTGCCGATCCGGCCGATCCGCACGAACGCCGCGACCGTGTCGCCGAGCACGAAGGGCCGCAAATAGTCGATCTCGGTATGGCGGACGTGGAATTCGGTGCGTTCCCACGCCGCGCCCAGCGCCGCCGCGATGCCGGTCCACTCCCAGAATTCGGTGACCGCGACATCGGCATATTCGAGGTAGCGCGAGTTGAAGACGACCTTTTGCCCGTCAATCTCGGCATAACGCACTTTGAACTGGCAGGAAAAAGCAAAACCGGGACGCGCCATCACAACAAACCCAATAATTTCACGCCGACCAGCGCCAGCACCACGGCCAGGATCGGCCCCAAAATCCGGTCCGATACGCGGCTTGCGATCACACTGCCAACCACGATTCCCGGAATCGATCCGACCAATAGCGACACCAGCAGAAACCCGTCGACCGAGCCGAGCAGCCAATGCCCGATCCCGCCGAGCAAGGTGAGCGGCACGGCATGCGCGATGTCCGAGCCGACCAGCCGGTTGAGCGGCATGTCGGGGTAGAGGATCAGCAGCGCGGTCATGCCCAGCGCGCCCGCCCCGACCGAGGTGAGCGAGACCAAAACGCCGAGCACCACGCCGAGCAGCACAGTCAGCCCGGCGAGCCGTGCCTTGCCGATCCTGCCCAGCGCGCGCGTCAAGGCGCGGACGATATGCGCGCGAAACAGCGTGGCGAGGCCCGAGAGGATCAGCGTGACGCCGAGCGCGAGCGAAATCGCGCGACCCGTATCCTTGGTTTGCTCGCCGGCATAATGCAGCACCGTCAGCGTCAGCAGCGCGGCGGGCACGCTGCCCAGCGCGAGCCGCCCGACCACACCCCAATCGACCGTGCCGCGCCAGCCATGCACGCTGGTGCCGACGGTCTTGGTCGCGGCGGCATAGAGCAAATCGGTGCCGACCGCGGTTGCGGGGTGGAAACCGAAGGCGAGCACCAAGAGCGGCGTCATCAACGATCCGCCGCCGACTCCGGTCAACCCGACGATTAGCCCGACGAGCACGCCGGCCAGCGAGTATAGTGGGTTAATTAGCATTGGGGGTTGATCAGCACTGGCGCGGCTCAGCCGGCCTTTGTGCTGGGCACGTTGACGC
>NZ_JBBATX010000014.1:0-39659 GCF_040398505.1 Sphingomonas sp.
TAATGACGCCGCCACGCTTCGATCAGCACCCGAGCCTCGGCGAGGCTGTAGAAGATTTCGCCGTTGAGGAGTTCGTCGCGCAGCGACCCGTTGAAGCTCTCGTTATAGCCGTTCTCCCATGGCGAGCCCGGCGCGATATAGAGGGTCGTGACACCGATCTGAGCGAGCCATTTCTGGACCGCCGTTGCGATAAATTCGCTGCCATTGTCAGACCTAATATTCGCCGGCGGACCGCGCGCAATGAACAGGTCAGCCAGAGCTGCCAGCACATCCTCATGTTTGAGCTGACGCGCGACGATCAGCGCCAGGCATTCCCGGCTGGCCTCGTCGATGATCGTCAGGATGCGGAACTTGCGACCATCGTGGGTCCGCCCTTCCACAAAGTCGTAGGCCCAGACATGGCCCGGATATTCCGGACGCAGCCGGATACACGAGCCATCGTTCAGCCAGAGCCGACCGCGCTTGGGCTGCTTTTGCGGTACTTTCAGACCCTCACGCCGCCAGATGCGCTCGACGCGCTTGCGGTTCACCGCCCATCCCGCCGAACGCAGCAGTGCCGTCACCCGGCGATAGCCATAGCGACCATATTGCTTGGCCAAGGCGATGATGTCCTCGGTCAGCGCCTGTTCGTCGTCCGCCCCACGCGGCACCTTGCGCTGCGTCGATCGATGTTGTCCGAGCACGCGGCATATCCGCCGTTCGGACGCCGGCAGCACCTGCTGCACATGATCGATACACCGACGCCGTCGCGCGGGGCTCAGAAGTTTCCCCGTGCAGCCTCCTGCAGGATTAGCTTGTCGAGCGTCAGATCCGAGACCGCGCGCCTTAGCCGGAGGTTCTCCTTCTCGAGATCCTTCATCCGCCGCGCCTGGTCGGTCTTCAGTCCTCCATATTCCTTGCGCCACCGGTAACAAGTCTGCTCGCTGACAGCGATCCGCCGACACGCCTCAGCGGTCGACGCACCCTGCGCCAGCACGATCTCCGCCTCTCGCAGCTTGCCGATGATCTCTTCTGGCCTGTGCTTCTTGAACGGCATTCACAATCTCCTTCGTGATCCAAAATAACAGATATTTTGGACCACTCAGAAGGGGGCAGATCACAGATCATCGATTTCGTCGAAGGTCAGCAGCCCCGATTCGATCAGCAGATGATTGTCGAAACGCCCGCGCGAGCTGGCAATCGAATCGGTGCTGTCGAGCGCATTGATCGCGGCGGGTTCATCACGCGTCGGATCGAGATTGGAAAGCAACGCGCGAAACCAAGTATTGCCCGATTTGGGGTAGGACGTCAGCCAGATAGTGGGCCTCACCCGCGCGATTCCGCCAGTTCGGCCGCGGGTGTGAGACCGATTTCGGCCCAATGCGCCTCCAGACGGGCAATAGTTTCGTCCATCGTGCTAAAGCGCAGCGGGCGCGTGAGCGTAAAGATCCCGGCGGCATGGGCGATCGCCGCGCCGACCTGAAAATAGGCTTGCCGCTGCCCCATGCGCCGCACCAGCATCGGCCGATAGGCATTGGCGATCAGCAACTGCGATGCATCGACCAGATTGGGGCGATCGATCCCCGGCTCGCGCGGGGGACGGTCCTCGGCCAGCATATAGACCGCGCCGACCGGCATCGCCGCCGCGCTTGCCAGCCCCGGCTCGACATAGAATTTCTCCATACGGTCGCGCATTGCCTCACCCTTGCGCTCCGCCAGCGCGAGCGCGTCGATCGAGCGGGTCCAGAGTTTGAGGAAGCGGCCGTCGGGGTGGACGATCGGCATGCCGCTGTCATCAAGCGTGATCGCGGCCTGATCATCGGTCACCAGCGGATAGCCACGCGACCCGAGCGCGGCCGCCATTGTCGATTTGCCCGCGCCCGAGGCGCCACAGAACAGCACGGCCTTGCCGTTCACCGCGATCGCGCTGGCGTGGAGCACGATATGATTGCGCTGATGCAGCAGGATGCCGAAGACGTTGCCCGCCAGAAAAATCGCAATGTCCTGATCGCCGATATCGGCGCTGCGGGAAAACCCGATGCTGTACCCGCCTTCGAGCAGGAAACGCCCGATCGACGGAATCTCCAGCAGGAACCGGTCGGCACTGCGCTGCCAGTTCGGGCCGGTTACGCTCACATCGTCGAGCGCTTCGGGAACCTCGATCGCGCGGATCGTCACGTCGGGTGTTGTCACAGCGTCGAGCGGGATGAGCCCCGGCAAGCAAAGCTCGCTGTGCACCGTGAGGCCGGGCACTCTATAGCAATGCACCCGCGCAGAACCCCTTCTCGCCCTGATCGCGTCTATGCAGATCGACCCGCCGTTTCAAGCAGTCACGCGCGCAACGTTCGGTCAAGGCGCGCGGTATCGAGCTTGCCCTCCCAGCGCGCGACGACGATCGCCGCGACCGCATTGCCGATGAAATTGGTGAGGCTGCGACACTCGCTCATGAAACGATCGACGCCGAGGATCAGCGCCATTCCGGCGACCGGCACCGACGGCACGATCGACAGTGTCGCCGCCAGCGTGATGAACCCCGCCCCCGTCACCCCCGCAGCGCCCTTCGAACTCAGCATCGCAACGCCGACCAGCAAGAGCTGATCACCGATCGAGAGATGCACGCCGCACGCCTGCGCGATGAACAAGGACGCCAGCGTCATATAGATGTTGGTGCCATCGAGGTTGAACGAATAGCCGGTGGGCACGACCAGCCCGACGATGCCGCGGTCGCACCCCGCCGCCTCGAGCTTGGTCATCAGATTGGGCAGCGCCGCCTCGGACGAGGACGTGCCGAGCACCAGCAGCAATTCGGCCTTGAGATAGACGAGCAGCCGCAGGATCGAGAAACCGTGAAGACGCGCAACCGTGCCAAGGATGACCAGCACGAAGACGATCGAGGTCACATAGAAGGTCAGTACCAGTCCGCCGAGGCTGACCAGGCTCCCCGCGCCATATTTGCCGACGGTGAAGGCAATCGCGCCGAACGCGCCGATCGGGGCCGCACGCATCAGCAGACCGACGATGCGGAAGACGATCAGGGCGAGCCGTTCGATCAGATCGAGCACCGGATCCGCCGGTTTGCCGACCAGAGCGAGCGCAATGCCGAACAGGATCGCGACGAACAAGGTCTGCAGGATCGACCCGTCGGTCAGCGCCGACACCATCGTGTTGGGGATAATCGCCATCAGGAAGCCGACCACCGTCGTCGCATGCGCCTGCTGCGCATAATCGGCGACCGCGCCGGCATCGAGCGTCGCCGGATCGACATGCATCGCCGCGCCGGGCTGCACGATATTGCCGACGACCAAGCCGAGGATCAAAGCGAGCGTCGAGAAAAAGAGAAAATAGCCAAACGCCTTCGCCGCGACGCGCCCGACGGTGCGCAATTCGCGCATCCCCGCGATCCCACTGACCAACGTCAGGAAGATGACGGGGGCGATCACCATCTTGACCAGCTTGATGAAGCCGTCGCCGAGCGGCTTCAGCGCGGCCCCCGTCTCGGGCCAGAAATGCCCGACCAGCGCGCCGAGCACGATCGCCGTCAGCACCTGCGCGTAAAGGTGCGTGTAGAAGGGCGCGGGCTTGCCCGGAATGGAGGTCGGGGCCGTCGGCGCGGGTGGGATTGTCATGACCCGGTTCTAAGCGAGCTTCACGGCGTTGCCACCCCCAGTCGTGATCAACACCTAATGCCGGTTGCAGGAAGCAGATCGCCCGCATATCAAAGGTGTAACAGGATCACCAACGATCCGGGGGCAGGAGTTTCGATGCGCAACGATGTGACGGCGGTGATCGCCGGGCTGATGATGGCCACCCCGCTTTCGGCCCAGACCACGCCGACCTCCGCCTCCGCCCCTGCCCCGACCGCGACTCCAGCACCGGCCAAAGCGCCCAAGTGGAACGTCAACGCGCCCCCCGGCATGACGACACGCCAAGTGCCGATAGCGGTCAGCGAGGGAAGCTGGATGAACCTGGATGTATCGCGCGACGGCACGATGCTGACGTTCGATCTGCTCGGCGACATCTACACCATGCCGATTGCCGGCGGCACGCCGACGCGGATCGCCGAGGGGCTCGCCTATGAACAGCAACCGCGCTTCTCGCCCGATGGCAAGCGCATCGCCTTCGTGTCGGATCGCGGTGGCGGCGACAATATCTGGCTGATGAACGTCGACGGCAGCGACAAGCGCCAGTTGACCAAGGAAGACTTCCGCCTGCTCAACCAGCCGAGCTGGAGCCCCGCCGGCCGCTTCATCGTCGCCAAGAAGCATTTCACCACGGCACGCTCGCTCGGCACGGGCGAAGTGTGGCTCTACCACGTCTCGGGCGGCGGCGGCGTGCAATTGGTCAAGCGCGCGAGCGAGGAATTGCAGAAGGAGCTCGGCGAGCCGATCTACGCTGCCGATGGCAAGAGCGTGTTCTTTACGCGCAACGTGACGCCCGGCCCGATCTTCGAATATGCGCAGAACTCGTACACCGACCTGTTCGACATCGAACGCTATGACATGGTGACGGGCGAGACGAGCACCGCCGTGTCGGGCGCGGGCGGATCGGTCCGCCCGACCCCCTCGCCCGATGGCAAGCGCATCGCCTTTGTCCGGCGCGAGGCGGGCAAGTCGAAGCTCTACGTCAAAGATCTCGACAGCGGGGTCGAACGCAAGATCTACGACACGCTCGATCAGGATGTGCAGGAAACCTGGGCGGTCACCGGCGTCTATCCCAACATGGCGTGGACGCCCGACAGTGGATCGGTCGTGTTCTGGGCGGGCGGGCATATCCAGCGCGCGAAAGCCGACGGATCGGGCGCGAGCCTCATCCCGTTCGCGGTCAACGACACGCGCGTGGTGATCGACGCGATCCACCCGACCGTCACGGTCGCGCCCGATCGCTTCGCGACCAAAATGCCGCGCTGGGCGAGCATGTCGCCGAATGGACAAAGCGTGCTGTTCGAGACGCTGGGCAAACTCTGGATCAAGCCCGCCGCCGGTGGCGCTGCACGGCGGTTGGTCAGCGGTGACGAGGCCGAGATGCAGCTGTGGCCGAACTGGTCGCGCGACGGGCGTTCGGTGGTGTTCGTCGGCTGGACCGATGCGGGGCTGGGCAAGGTCCGCACCGTTGCGGCCGGCGGTGGCGCGGCCAAGGATGTGACCGCCAAGCCGGGGCATTACAGCAATCCGCGCTTTGCGCCCGATGGCCGCAGCATCGTCTTTGAAAGCGGCCGCGGCGGCGGCTTGACCGCAGCGCGCGGCAGCGAAAATCCCGGCATCTACCGGATCGCCGCGACCGGCGGCACCGCCACGCGCATCACCAAAGGCGGCAGCGAACCGCAATTCGGCGCAGATGGCGAGCGGGTATTCTTCCTCGCGTCCGAGAAGAATAAGCGGCAGCTCGTCAGTACCGACCTCAACGGGCAGGCGCGACGCGTCCACGCCTCGGGCGAACTGATCAACGATTATCAGGTCTCGCCCGATGGCCGCTACGTGGCACTGCGGCAGAATTACGAAGCGTTCGTGATGCCGCTGCTGCCCGGAACGCAGGATGTCGCGGTCGATATCAAGAAGGGCGCTCTGCCCGTCACCCGCGCGAGCGGCGACGGCGCGGCGTTCATCGGCTGGTCGCATGATGGCGCGCAACTGCATTGGTCGCTCGGGCCGACCTTCTTCACGGTCCAGACCGAGGCGCTGTTCCGCGCCGCGCCCGCCGATGACGATGCGCCCAAGTTCGTCGCGCCCAAGACGGGCATCTCGCTGTCAATGGACATCACAGCCGACAAGCCGACCGGCACCGTCGCGCTTACTGGCGCACGGATCGTTACCATGGCCGATGCGCAAGGCGGCATCATCGAGGACGGCGTCATCGTCATCCGCGGCGACCGCATCGTCGCGATCGGGCCGAAGGCGTCCACCCCGATCCCGGTGGGTACCAAGACCGTCGATGTCGCGGGCAAGACGATAATCCCCGGGCTGGTCGATGCGCACGCGCACGGGCCGCAAGGCGATGACGATCTGATCCCGCAGCAGAATTGGTCGGCGATGCTCAACCTCGCCATGGGCACGACGACGATTCACGATCCGTCGGCGAGCGCGTCCGAAATCTTCGTCGCGTCGGAGCTGCAGCGTGCGGGCAAGATCATTGCGCCGCGCACCTTCTCGACCGGAGAGATCATCTACGGTGCCAAATCGCCCGATGTCTATGCCGAGATCGATACCTTCGAGGATGCGCTGTCGGACGTGCGGCGTTTGAAGGCCGAGGGTGCAAATAGCGTCAAGAATTACAACCAGCCGCGCCGCGAACAGCGGCAAATGGTCGTGGCGGCGGCACAGCGCGAAAATATGGAGGTCGTACCCGAGGGCGGCTCGCTCTTTGCGATGGACATCAGCCTGATCCAGGACGGCAATGCCACGCTCGAGCACAACATGCCGCTCACCGTCTTCTACAAGGACGTGGTTGATCTGTGGGCGCAGACCAAGACCAATTATACGCCGACGCTGGTGGTCACCTATGGTGGTCTGGCGGGCGATCCCTATTGGCGGCAGCATATGGATGTGTGGAAGCACCCGATCGTCTCGCGCTACGAACCACCCGCGCAATTGCTCGCGCAGAATGGCCGCCGCACGATGGCGCCCGAGGATGCGTTCGTCGATGACGAGAGCGCGCGCGAGGCGGGCAAGCTCGCCGCGCGCGGGGTGCAAGTGTCGATCGGTGCGCATGGCCAGCAACCTGGCCTGGGCGCGCATTGGGAAATGTGGTCGTTCGTGCGCGGCGGGTGGAGCCCGATTCAGGCCCTGCGCGCTGGCACGATCATGCCCGCGACCTCGCTCGGCTATGCCAAGGACATCGGGTCGCTTGAGATCGGCAAGCTCGCCGATCTCGTCGTGCTCGATGCCGACCCGACGGTCGATATCCGCAACAGCGACAAGATCCATCGTGTGATGCTGGGCGGGCGGCTCTACGATCCGCTGACGATGGACGAGGTCGTCACGGGCACGCGCAAGAGCGCGCCCTTGTGGTGGAACGGCAGCGGCGTTGGCGCTGGCGCGATGCCAAGCACCGAGAGCGCGACCGGGGGGGATTAAGCAACACGACCGTGACGTTGAAAGGGTCGTTTCGATCAGTCTCAGGAATTTAAGTGATTGGACAGATCAATCACTGCGCCCCATCGTCTGGGCAGAGAATTAAACCAGCCGATGGAGAGCAGCATGAACGTCGAAGCCAAATGCCCGGTGGGCGCAGGTCGCGTGGATGGCAATGCCGTCCTGTTCGAGATGACCAACCGCTTGTGGTGGCCAAACCAGCTCGATCTGACGGTGCTTCATCAGAATGCGCCCGAGGCCGACCCGATGGAGCCGGATTTCGATTACGCTGCTGAATTTCAGAGCCTCGATCTGGCCGCAGTCAAGGCCGACATTGTTGCGCTGATGACCGAATCGCAGGATTGGTGGCCAGCAGATTATGGCCATTATGGTCCGCTCTTCATCCGCATGGCGTGGCACAGTGCGGGAACCTATCGCATTGGGGACGGCCGCGGTGGCGCAGGCGCCGGTCAACAGCGCTTCGCGCCGCTCAACAGCTGGCCCGACAATGCCAATCTCGACAAGGCGCGGCTGCTGCTGTGGCCGATCAAGCAGAAGTACGGGCGCAAGCTGTCCTGGGCCGATATGATGGTGCTGGCGGGCAATTGCGCGATCGAATCGATGGGCGGCGAAACCGCCGGTTTCGCTGGCGGCCGCGTCGATGTGTGGGAGCCTGCGACCGACGTGAATTGGGGTCCGGAGCGCGAATGGCTTGGCGGCGACAAGCGCTATTCGGGCGAGCGCGATCTCGCCAACCCGCTGGCCGCAGTCCAGATGGGACTAATCTATGTTAATCCGGAAGGCCCGGACGGCAATCCCGACCCGCTGCTCTCCGCGCGCGACATTCGCGAGACCTTTGCGCGAATGGCGATGAATGACGAAGAGACCGTCGCTCTGATCGCGGGCGGCCACACCTTCGGCAAGACGCATGGTGCCGGCGTACCCGACGATTATGTTGGCCCCGAACCCGAAGGCGCACCGATCGAGCAGCTCGGCCTCGGCTGGAAGAACAGCCTTGGCAGCGGTAACGGCGTCAATACGATCAGCAGCGGCCTTGAAGGTGCCTGGACGCAGGAGCCGACCAAGTGGACCAATTTGTATTTCAAGAATCTGTTCGAATTCGACTGGGAGCTGACGCGCAGCCCCGGCGGAGCGCAGCAGTGGACCCCGATCAATCCCGAAGCGCAAGGCACCGTGCCCGACGCGCATGATCCGTCCAAGCGCCACGCGCCGATGATGCTGACCACCGATCTCGCGCTGCGCTTCGACCCGGCGTATGAGAAGGTTTCGCGCCATTTCTACGAAAACCCGCAGGCGCTGGCCAAGGCCTTTGCCGAAGCGTGGTACAAGCTGACGCACCGCGACATGGGGCCGCATACGCGGCTGCTGGGGCCAGAAGTCCCGGCCGAGCCACGCTTGTGGCAGGATCCGGTCCCCGCAGTCGATCACCCGCTGATCGACGCAGCCGACATTACCGCGTTGAAGACGAAAATCCTCGACTCTGGCCTGTCGATCGGTCGACTGGTCGCGACGGCCTGGGCGTCGGCGTCGACCTATCGCGGCACCGACATGCGCGGCGGTGCCAATGGCGCACGCATTCGCCTCGCCCCGCAAAAGGATTGGGCGGTCAACGAACCCGCCGAACTGGCGACGACGCTCGCCAAGCTCGAGGAAATCCGGTCGGGCTTCGGCAAGCCGGTGTCGCTCGCCGACCTGATCGTGCTCGGCGGCTGTGCGGCGGTCGAGGCGGCGGCGAAGGCGGCAGGTCATACTGTGACCGTGCCGTTCAAGCCGGGCCGCACCGACGCCTCGCAAGCGCAGACCGACGCGGACTCGTTCGCGCCGCTCGAACCCAAGGTCGATGGCTTCCGCAACTTCAAGAGCGGCGATCAGCCGTGGTCGGCCGAAGAGTTGCTGGTCGATCGCGCACACCTGCTGACGCTCACCGCGCCGGAAATGACGGTGCTGGTCGGTGGCTTGCGCGTCCTCGGGGCCAATGTCGGTGGATCGACTCACGGCGTCTTCACCGATCGTCCGGGCACGCTGACCAACGACTTCTTCGCAAACCTGCTCAAGAGCAGCATCGCGATGAAGTGGGAGCCATCGGAGGGCGAAGACGTCTTCATCGCGCGCGACCGCAAGACCGGTGCGCAAGCGTGGACGGCGACGCGCGTCGACCTGATCTTCGGGTCGAACTCGCAACTCCGCGCGCTGGCCGAGGCCTATGCGACCGACGATGCGAAGGACGCGTTCGTCCGCGCGTTCATCGCGGCCTGGACCAAGGTGATGAACGCAGACCGGTTCGATCTGGCCTGATCGCGTCGTAGAGCGACACAAAAACGGGCGCTTGCCACTGGCAAGCGCCCGTTTTCTTTTGTGCCCGGCCGATCAGAATTTGGCGGTGATCGTCCCGAAAATCTGCCGCGGATTGCCGTAAAAGGCGGTGGCAATGCCTTCCTTGCCCAGCGTCGCGACATAGGGTCCGTTGGGCACCGGCACGTTCAGCGCATTGATCGGGTTCCCCGCCAGATCGGTGCGGATGTATTGGTAGCCCGCCGTCTTGTAGATCTTGTTGGTGATGTTCTTGGCGTGGACGCCGATCGAATAGCGCCCGCCGCGCCCGAAGCTGTAGGTCAAATTCGCATCCCACAGCGCATAGCCCGGCTGGTCGAGGAACGGGCTCGCCGTTTCGAACTGGTGCGTCAGGCTGCGATACGACAGCGTGGTGTTGGCGTTGACCTTACCCGCCCCGACCGGAATGGTGCCGGCGAGCGTCGAGGACAGCGTCCAGTCAGGCGTGTTCTGGAACACGCGGACATTGGCCACATCGACACCGGTCGGCCCGATAAAGGTCTTATACTTCGCGCTGATATAGCCAAGCGTCCCCGACAGCGAGACATTCGACCCCGGACCGGCAAAGCCACGCGCGAGCACGCCCGTCGTCTCAAGTTCGACGCCCTTGATCGTCGCCTTGGCAGCGTTGGTGGTGATGCCGCAGAACGACTGCACCCCACCGATCACGCAGCCGACCGAGCCCGGCACCTGCACATCGCTATAATCGGAATAGAAGCCGTCGAGCGCGATGTTTAGCCGCTTGTCGAACAGCGAGCCCTTATAGCCGATTTCATAGCTTTTCACGACTTCGGGCTTGAACAGGAGATAGTTGTAAATGTCCTGATAGGTCCGCCCCGCCGCCGGATTGGCGATCGGCGAGGACGTTCCCGAACCGCGCGGATCGAACCCGCCGCCCTTAAAGCCTTCGGAATAGGACGCGTACAGCAAATGATCGGGCGTCGGCTTGAAGCTCAGCGAGGCGCGCGGCGTAAAGCGCTTGAAATTGGCGGTCCCGGTGAAATCGGTCGAAGGCGCGCCGAACGGAACCGGGGTCCCGCCGAATTCGGGGGTCAGGCCGAGATAGCTCACCTTGAAGATCGTCGAGCGACGCTCATCCCACGTATAGCGCCCACCGAGCGACAGGCTGAGCTGCGGAATGAAATCATAGGTGAAATCGGCGAAGATTGAGCTCGTCTCGGTGCGGACGTCGCCCTTGGTATAAGCGTTGAAGTTCGCGAAGGTCGTCGACAGCAACACGTCGAAACCGGTCGACGCCTTGGCCCCCAGATAATAGAAACCGACGAGCCCGTTCAGTTTGTCGCTCTTATAGGCGAACTGGAATTCCTGGCTGGTCTGTTCGTTGCGATAGACCGCCGGCACGTCGACATCGGTCGCGGGCAGCGCGTCGAAATCGATCGGGGTAAACGAGCGATCCTTGCGAAACGCGCTGATGCTCTTGAAGGTGATCGCATCGGACAATTGCGCGGTGGCGACGAGCGACAGGCCACCGGCCTGGATGTTCTGCTTCGGGTTGTTGAGCCCGGCGCGCGTGTCGAACGCATTGGCCTGCACCGGGGTGTTGCTAAGCAAGCTGGTGATCAACCGCGATCCGTTGCGCGCGTTCGATTTGTCCTCGGTATAATCGCCAGTCAGGCGCAGCGTCATGCGATCATCGGGCGAGGCGAATTCGATCGTGCCGCGCCCGGCCCAGACATCCTTGTTATAATTGTCGCTGTTGAGGTTGGTGTTGCGCCCGAAGCCGCCGCGCGTCAGCCGCGCGCCCGACACGCCGACCTTGAACAGGCTGCCGATCGGCGTCGACAGGCTGACAATGCCATCGGCCTGGTTGAACGACCCATAGCTTCCCTTGAAGCTCGCCTCGGGCCCGTCGGCGAGGTGCTTGGTGACATATTTCACCGCGCCGCCGATCGTGTTGCGGCCGTAGAGCGTGCCCTGCGGCCCGCGCAGCACTTCGATCCGCTCAACTTCGTACACGTCGAGCACCGCCGCCTGCGGGCGGTTGAGATAAACGTCATCGAGATAGATGCCGATGCCGGCTTCGAACCCGGGAACCGGATCCTGCTGGCCGACGCCGCGAATGAAGGCGGCGAGCGTCGAATTGGTACCACGCGCATTTTTCAGCGTGGTGTTGGGGGTTACATTCTGCAAATCGGTCAGATCGACCACGCCGGTCTGCTCGAGGCGCGCAGCGGAGAACGCGGTTGCCGCGATCGGCACGTTGAGCAGGGTTTCCTCGCGGCGGCGCGCGGTCACGACGATATCGCCGTCCGCCCCATCCTGCTGCTGCGCGGCCGGAGCCTCGGCCGGTGCGGCCTGGGCAAACACCGGAACAGCGGTAAAGGCGACAAAAGCGGCGCTTGCATGGAGCAGCGCGCGCGCGGAAATCAGGCGTGTCATCGGTCTTCCCCTCCTGTGGCGCCTCCACAGCGGCCCCGGTATCATCCGGGTTGTGCGCCAGTCGCAGTCGCTATACTGAAACCTGAACCATGTTTCAACTTGGGAAATAGGAGGGCGTCGTAAATGGCGGTAGAAAGTGTCCCGAATGCCACAGCGCCCGCGCTGGAGGAGAGCATATCGGCAGCCAGCGCGGGCAAGGCCCCGCGTACCGAGCGCGGGCGCCGCACGCTGCGTACGATTCTCGATGCGGCGGCAATCGAATTTGGCGAGCGCGGCTTTCACGAGGCGTCGGTCAGCGGCATCACACGCCGCGCCGGCGTCGCGCTGGGGAGTTTCTACACCTATTTTGATTCGAAGGATGCGGTGTTCCGCGCATTGGTGCGCGACATGTCGGATCAGGTGCGCGACCGTGTCGCACCCGCAATCCGCGCCGCGCCCGATCAGATCGCGGCGGAACGAGCGGGCCTAAGCGAGTTCATCGCCTTCGTGCGTGGCCATAAGGAAATTTACCGGATCATCGACGAAGCCGAGTTCGTCGATCCCGAATCGTTCAAGCTCCACTATGCGACCACCGCGGATCGCATCGCCACGCGATTGAAGGCGGCGGCTGTGCGCGGCGAAGTGCGCGGCGACGTGTCCGAGGTTCACGCCTGGGCGATCATGGGGATGAACGTGTTTCTGGGACTACGCTTTGGGGTGTGGGGGCAGGACATGGCGCCGGATGACGTCGCGGATGTGGTCGCGGATTTTCTCGCGCGGGGATTGTCGGCGGAGGCGCGCTCGGGCTGACCCCACCCCCTTCCCGTTCGCCCTGAGCCTGTCGAAGGGCTGCTCTCCTCTTGAGCGGGGTGGAAGGAGGAGAGCAGGGCTTCGACAGGCTCAGCCCGAACGGGTTCGGGGGCACGTTACTTTACTTCCCCAAGCACAGCTCGGCCACCGCATCGACGATTGCGTTCGCATCAAGCCGGTAGCTGCGAAACAGGTCGGGCACGTCGCCGGTCTGTCCGAACCGGTCGATCCCGAGCGGGCTGACGCGCATCCCGCGCACGCCGCCGAGCCAGGACAGCGTCGACGGCGCGCCATCGATGATCGTGACGAGCTTCGCATCCGACGAAAGCTGCGCCAGCAACTGCTCGGCATGGCTTGGGACGCTTGCGCCGGTCCAGCGCCCGGCGTGCCGCGCCGACCAGCCGCGATGCAGCAGATCTGGCGAGGTCACCATCAACAGCCCGAGACCCGGCACGTCGTCGGCAAGCAGCGCTGCCGCTTCCAGCACTTCGGGTGTAATCGCCCCGGTGAAGACGATCGCGAGGTCGGCCGCCCCGCTTGGTGCCTTCAGCCAATAGCCGCCGCGCAGGGCATCGTCCTGCCAGCCAGTGTCGGCGCGCGCGATCTGCGTCAGCGTCCGCGTCGTCAGCCGCAGATAGACCGATCCGCCATCGTCCGCCTGCATATGGCGGAACGCCCAGCCCATGATCAGCGCGAGCTCATCGGCAAAAGCGGGTTCGAAATAGGTGAGGCCGGGCTGGCCGATGCCGATCAGCGGCGAATTGATCGACTGATGCGCCCCGCCCTCCGGCCCCAAGGTCAGCCCGGACGGTGTCGCCACCAGCAGGAAGCGCGCATCCTGATAGCAAGCGTAATTGAGCGCATCGAGCCCGCGCGCGATGAACGGATCGTAGACCGTGCCGATCGGCATCAGCCGGGTGCCGAACAGCGGCGCGGCAAGGCCCAAAGCCGCGAGCATCAGGAACAGATTGTTCTCGGCAATGCCCAATTCGATATGCTGGCCGGCATGATGCGCCGCCCATTTCTGCGCGGTCGGGATGCGCGCGGCGGAGAACACGTCCTTCAATTCCTGCCGCCGGAACAGCCCGCGCTGATTGACGAACGCGCCGAGATTGGTCGACACCGTCACATCGGGCGAGGTCGTGACGATCCGGTCGGCGAGCGCCCGACCCTTCGCATCCCCCGACTTGGCGAGATCGAGCAGGATTCGCCCGAATGCAGCCTGCGTCGACAGCTCCGCGCCATCGGGCACGGGGATTTGATCAGGCACCGGCACCGGCGCGGCGGGTGCAAGCGCACGCGCCTGGGCGAGCGCGCTGGCCTCGACCACCGCGCGTGCAGAGGCCGCCGCATTGGCGCCGAGCCCGCCATAAGGGGCCCATTCCTCGCCGTCAGCGATGCCGAGATCGCCGCGCAATTGTTCGATCTGGCCGGGGTTCATCAGCCCCGAATGATTGTCCTTATGCCCGGCAAAGGGCAGGCCATAGCCCTTGACGGTATATGCGATGAACAGCGTTGGCTTGTCATCGTCGCAGCGCGCGAAGGCCTCGAGCAAGGTCGCGATGCAATGCCCGCCAAGGTTGGTCATCAGCGCAGCGAGCGCGGTGTCGTCACGCTCGGCGATCAGCGCCAGCGTTTCGGGAAAGGCCGCAAGATCGGCGGTCAACCGCGTCCGCCACGCCGCCCCGCCTTGATAGGTGAGCGCGGCGAATTCGGCATTGGGGCATTCGTCGATCCAATCGGCGATCGCGTGCCCGCCGGGCCGCGCGAACACCGCGCGCTGCGTCTTGCCGTGCTTCAGCGTCTCGACGCGCCACCCGCAGGTCTCGAAGATATCGTCGAAACGGCGGAACATCCGGTCGGCGGTCGTGCTGTCGAGCGACTGGCGATTGTAATCGACGATCCACCAGCAATTGCGAATGTCATGCTTATACGCCTCGATCAGGCATTCGTAGATATTGCCCTCGTCGAGCTCGGCATCGCCGATCAGCGCAATCATCCGGCCGGCATCGCGCTCGGCCATTTCGCCA
Organism: Sphingomonas sp.; assembly: GCF_040398505.1. GTDB lineage: Bacteria > Pseudomonadota > Alphaproteobacteria > Sphingomonadales > Sphingomonadaceae > Sphingomonas. The sequence goes on from NZ_JBBATX010000014.1 coordinate 14,618, forward strand.
TGCGCGATTAGATAATCCTGGATCAGCGAAGCAAACGCCGTGATCGCAACGCCGAGGCCGACCGAGCCAGTCGAAAAATCGACCGGAATCGAATCCTTGGTGCGGCTGGGATAGCTTTGCGCGCCGCCGAAGCCGCGATAGCGCTGCAACGCGTCGAGCGATTGCTGCCCGAGCATATAGTGAATCGCGTGCAGCACCGGCCCGGCATGCGGCTTCACCGCGACCTTGTCCTGCGGGCGCAGCGCGCCGAAATAGAGCGCGGTCATGATCGCGGTGATCGATGCGCAGCTCGCCTGATGCCCACCGACCTTCAAGCCATCGCGGCTGTCCCGCAAATGATTGGCGTTGTGGATCGTCCACGAGGACAGCCAGCGCAGCCGCGTTTCGATCGTTTCGAGCACGGCGATCATCGCCGGATCAGTGCCGCGGGCGGACGAAGTTACGGTCATATCCATGGGTGCCATGCTAGCCGATCGGCACGCTCACGCGATACCAATCTTGGCATACACTTATGCCGCGTCGGCGGAATCACCCTGGCGTGCGGCGAAATGTGCGATCAGCCAGCTGCGCACCAGGCTGATCGTCGGATCGGCGAGATCGTCGGCGCGCAGTTTGAGATAATAGCCGAACCCGTCATTGATGACGGTGTCATACGGCACGACCAGCCGACCGGCGGCGATTTCGGCAGCAAACATGTCGATATCGGCGAGCGCAACGCCGTCCGAATGCATCGCATAGCTGACCGCGAGCGCATTCGAATCGAAGGCGAGACCGCGATCGGCATCGAGCGCGATCCGGCACTGATTGGCATAGGTGCTCCACAACAGCCCGCGCGGCTGATCCTCCAGCTTGACGTGGAGCAGATCATTATCGGCGAGGAAGGCTTCGAGCGTCTTGCCCGCGTGCCGCGCGGCGGTCTGCGGCGAGCTGACTGGGGCCACACGGACCATCCACAGCAAATCGGTCACGCGGTCATCGATATTGGGGCGGTCGAACACGATCGCCATGTCGGTCTCGTTGCTCGGCAAGCCAACCGCGCCCGAGCTCGAAATGTCGATGCGGATTTCGGGATGTTCGGCGCGGAACGCGCGGATCATCGGCATCACGACCTGTTGCAGCAAGGTCGGCGGGATGTGGATGCGGATCGGGCGGTTGGCATTGGGGTTGGCGCAAATCGCGTTCATCGTCTGCTCAAGCCGGTCGAACGATTTGCTCACCTCGGGCAGCAACGCCTTGCCCGCCGCGGTCAGCACCAGCGTCTGGCCCGAGCGATCGAACAATTTGTGCCCCAACAGTTCTTCCAGGCTGATGACATGCCGGCTCACCGCGCTTTGGCTGACGTTGAGCGCTTGCGCGCCCGCCGTGAAGCTCAGCCGCTGCCCGACCGCGTCGAACGCGCGCAGCGCGTTGAGCGGTAGCCAGCGCCGATTGACCGGTGACGTGCGTGCGATGGAAATCCCCTCCGGTGCCCGGGCGTTATGCCCAAATTCGATACCAAGCGCGTTTTTTGGGCAGATGCAACGCCGCGCCGCCCGTCGGCGCGCGCCTTTCAGGTTTTTGCATGTCGCCATGCACAAATGCGATTTCAGCTGCGGCCCATGCCCATGCCACTGACTGTCGCTTGGCAGGCGGAGGCGACACGTTGGAACTGGGGGATATTTCGGCGTTGTTGCGCGCGCGCCCAGCGGGCCATTCGCTGCCCCGCGCCTTTTACACCGGCAGCGCTGCGTTCGAATTCGATCTTGCCGCAATCTTCGGCACATCGTGGCTGTTTGCCGGGTTCGAAGCCGAAGTGCGCAAGCCCGGCGACTACATCTCGTTCATGGTCGGGCGCTGGCCGGTCATCATCGTGCATGGCCGCGACGGCGAAGTGCGCGCGTTCCACAATAGCTGTCGCCATCGCGGATCGATCCTGTGCAAGCCGGGGCAAGGCAGCGCGGCGCGGCTGGTCTGCCCCTATCACAGCTGGACCTATGGTCTCGACGGGCGCTTGCTCGCGGCGAGCCGGATGCCCGACGATTTCCAGAAGAGCGAGCACGGCCTGAAGCCGGTCCATCTCGAACGCATTGCCGGCGCGATCTTCATTTGTCTTGCCGAGACTCCGCCCGACATCAGCGCGATGCGGCGCGACCTGACGCCGCTGCTGGCGCCGCACAATCTCGGCCACGCCAAGCTCGCCTTCCAGTCCACGCTGGTCGAATATGCCAATTGGAAGCTGGTGATGGAAAACGGCCGTGAATGCTATCACTGCGCGTCGGGCCACCCCGAACTGGCGCGCACCTTTCCCGTCCATGCCTCGGCCTATTTCGGCTTCGAGGACGATACGGCGCGGAACTTCGAAGCGCGGATGGCAGCGCTCGGCATGCCGATGGGGCCGGTCGGCGAGGATTGGTGGCAGGCGGTCCGCTTCCCGCTCAACGACGGCACCGTCGCGATGACCACCGACGGCACCTTCAACGTCAAGAAGCTGATGAGTGACGTTGGCGGCGGCGATACCGGATCGCTGCGCTGGGCGGTCGAGCCCAACAATTTCTGCCATTCGACCAGCGAATATACCTTCGCCTTCACCGCCATCCCGGTCTCGCCGACCGAGACGCATGTCGTGTCCAAATGGCTGGTGCATGAGGATGCCGTCGAAGGGGTCGATTACGACATCGACACGCTGACGCATCTGTGGACGCAGACCAATTTGCAGGACAAGGAATTTGCCGAGAACAACCAGCTCGGCGTCAATTCCCCCGGCTACACCCCCGGGCCCTACAGCCCCGATGCCGAATCGCTGACGCTGCGCTTCGTCGATTGGTATTGCGCACGGGCGGCCGATTATCTCGAGCGGGCAGCGGCATGAGCGACAGCGAGCGCACCAACTGGCGCCCCGAAACGCTGGCGGTGCGCGCGGGCTATGATCCGGCGAGTGCATCGAACGCCGCCAAGCCGCCGATCTACATGACATCAACCTTCGCTTACGCCTCAGCCGCGCAAGCCAAGGACATTCACGAAGCGTATTTCGAGGGCACCGGCCCCGAAGTCGGGCGGCCGGGGCATATCTATGCGCGGCTCGGACATCCCGGGCTCGACATGGTCGAACTGCGCCTCGCCGCGCTCGACGGCGCAGAAGCGGCAGCGGTGTTCAACAGCGGGATGGCGACGCATTCGGCGATCGCGCTGGCGCATCTGCGCCCCGGCGACAGCGTGGTGTTCAGCCGCCCGATCTATGGCGGCACCAACGGGCTTTATACCGGAATGATGCCGGGTTTCGGCGTCGGCCATGCCGAATTCACCGACGGATGCGACCGTTCCCGCGTTGAGGCCGCCGTCGCCGCAGCGCTCGCGCAAGGCCCGCTCAAGCTGATCGTGATCGAAACCCCCGCCAACCCGACCGCCGCGATCGTCGATATTGCGCTGGTGGTGAGCATCGCCGATGCGGTCGGCGCGCGTACCGGCACACGCCCGCTCGTCGTGGTCGACAACACCTTGCTCGGCCCATCGATGCAGCGCCCGATCGAGCTTGGCGCTGACCTGTGCATGACGAGTCTCACCAAATATTGTGGCGGGCATAGCGATTTGATGGCGGGCGGCGTGTCGGGGCGCGAGGCGCTGATCGCGCCGCTGCGCCTGCTGCGCACCACGCTCGGCAGCCATCTCGATCCCTATACCAGCTGGCTGCTGCTGCGCTCGATGGAGACGGTGCATTTGCGTGTCGAACGCGCGATGGACAATGCCCGCACGATTGCCGAATTCCTGCGCGATTCCCCCAAGGTCGCCGGGATCACCTATCTCGGCTTTCTGGCCGAAGGTACGCCGCAGCGTGCGGTGTATGATCGGCAGTGCAAGGCGGCAGGATCGACCTTCTCCTTCGCGGTCACCGGCGGTGAGGCGGAGGCGTTCCGCTTCCTCGATCAGCTGCGGCTGCTGCGCTTCGCGGTCAGCCTTGGCGGATCGGAGACGCTGATAACGCATCCCGCCACGACCACCCATTATGCGATCTCAGCGGAAGAGCGCGCGGCGGGCGGCATCACGCCCGCAACGCTGCGCCTCTCGGTCGGGATCGAGCATGTCGACGATCTGATCGCCGATCTGACGCAAGCGCTGGAGGCGATATGAACGTGGTGCCGCTGGTGCGCGACCCCCACGCGCTCGACAGCAAAATTCCCCGTGCCGAGGCGCATTTCGATCTGGTCGTAGTAGGCGCAGGCCATACCGGAACCACCGCCGCGATCGCCGCTGCACAGACCGGCGCGAGCGTCCTGCTGATCGACGAACATCCCGTCCCCGGCGGCCTGATCGGCACCGATGTACCCTATTTCTTCGGCGGCCGCGCGACCGCCGCCGTGCAGCAAAGCGGGCGGATGCTCGAACAGGTGTTCGGCACCAATCCCGATCTGGAGGAAGCGTTCGCGCTCGGCGTCGATGTCCGGCTCGGCACCGTCGCGTGGGGGCTCTACGTCAACGGCCCCGCGATGCGCGTCCTCCCCGAGCCACTGCTCGGCATCGCTGATGGCGAGAGCGCGATTATGGTCGGGTTCGACCGGCTGCTGCTGGCGACCGGCGCGCGCGATGTCGTACTGGGCTTTCCGGGGTGGAATCAGCCCGGCGTGATGGGCGCGCAGGGCTTTGCCGCACTGGCGACGCGCTATGAGGCATTGGCGAGCCGCCGGATCGTGATCCTCGGGTCGGGCGCGCTGGGACTGGAGACGGCGCTGCTCGCCTTGGCGCACGGGATCGAGGTCGCCGCAATCGTCGAGGTTGAAGACGCCGTCCAAGGCCCCGCCGCGCGCGCCGCGCAAGTGCGTGCGACGGGGATCCCGATCCACCTGGGGACTACGATTTCCGCCACCAAAAGCGGGATCGATGGGGTTGAGGGGATTACCCTAGTTCCACTTAATACCCCCCCGGCGAAGGCCGGGGCCCAGTTGCGCAGCGTCGATGGCGGAGGACAGCACCCAAATTCAAACCCCATCGATACTGGGCCCCGGCCTTCGCCGGGGGGGAACTCAAAGATCGACCTCGTCTGCGACACGATTGTGCTGGCGCTCGGAGCGACCCCCGCGACCGAATTGCTCGACGCCGCCGGAACCGGCCAGACCGAGACGATCACGCTGATCGGCGATGCCGGCACCGCGACACGGCCCGACCCGGCGTATCTCCAGGCGTGGGCAACGGCCCTCGCCCAACATGCCGCGCCCGAAACGATCGTCTGCCAGTGCGAGGAGGTCACGCGTGCCGATCTGCTCGGCGTACAACCGCCGCACTATCTCGATCGCCCGCACGCGATGGCCGCGCGCTCGCTCTCCTCGCTGCTCAACGACGGCCCCGCGCATCCCGACCAGATCAAGCGCCTGACCCGCGCCGGCATGGGCCAGTGCCAGGGCCGCCGCTGCCGTGATCAGGTCGCCTGCCTGCTCGCCGAGCAGCAGCAGGTGCCGCTAAGCGCAGTGCCGGTGGCGAGCTATCGCGCGCCGGTCCGCCCGGTCCCGCTCCGCATCCTCGCCGACTGGCAGGAGCGTGGCGACATGGCGGCGGGGTGGGACGTATGGTTCGGCATCCCGACGCAATGGACGCCCTATGCCGTGATCGGCACGCCCGAGGAGGCCGAGCATGTCGCGGGCCTCGGCGGCAACATGCATGTCTGATTCGGACGCCCCATCGGGCGCATCGGTCGTGGTGATCGGCGCGGGCGTCACGGGCCTGAGCGCGGCGTGGTGGCTGGCGCGATCGGGCCTCGACGTCGTGGTGATCGACAAGGGCATCGTCGGCTGGGAGGCGTCGGGCCGCAACGGCGGCGGCGCATCGCATTATCAAAGCCCGCTCTTCGCCGAAGAACAACGGATGTGGCCGCAGATGGACGAACTGCTCGGCTATCCGACCGAATATGCCCGCGAACGGATCATCATCCAGCGCGATCCCGATCTGCTCGACCATTATCGCGCGGTCGGGCGGATGTGCAGCGCGATGGGCTACCGCGTTGACGATCTCGATTCCACACAGGCGCAGGAAGCTGTGCCGCTGACCGACGAGACCTGCCTTGGCGGGATCCATCTGCGCTTCGGTGGTCACGCCAATCCGCAGCGGACGGTGCAGGCCTATGCCTGGGCGCTGCAGGATCTGGGTGGCCGCATCCTGCAGCATTGTCCGGCGCTGGGAATCGAAACGGCGGGCGGCAAGGTGGTCGCGGTGGAGACGCCGCGCGGGCGAATCGCGTGCGATGCCTTGGTCGTCGCGGCGGGGCCGCAATCGGGGATGTTGCTCCGCCCCCTCGGCGTGGATTTCCCGCTCGCCTCGGCGCGGGCGGAGATGATCGTGACCGAGCCTGCGCCGCTGATGAAAATCGGCGGTGTCGATGGCAACGGCCTGTATGGACGCCAGACCTTGCGCGGCAACCTCGCCTTTGGCGGCGGGCCGCATGAGTGGATCGACATGGACGCGACCGGCCCGAAAGCGCGCCCGACCTCACCCTTGGTGCGCAACTTCGCGCGCCGCGTCGCCGAGATGTTTCCGCGCGCCGCGCAGTTGAATGTCATTCGCTCCTGGGCCGGGGTGATCGAGAACACGCCCGACGGCCGCCCGATCATCGATCGGCTCGATGATCCCGGCAATGTCACGGTCGCGACGATGTCGGGTGTGGGCTTCGGTCTTTCCCCCGCGAGCGGCCATGCGATCCGCGATCTCGTGATCGATGGCGTCTGTTCGTTCACCGATATCACCAAGCTCGGCCTGGCGCGCTTCACGGGCCTTGAACCCGATTGGCGCGAACGGCGCGGCTGGACGGCGGAGCTTACGGCATGAAGCGCTATTCGGCGCTGGCGCTGCTCAAGGCGGGGTTGAACGGACAGCGCGGCTGGGATCGGGCGTGGCGCGATCCCGAACCGAAAAAGAGCTACGACGTCATCATCATCGGCGGCGGTGGGCATGGTCTTTCGACCGCTTATTATCTCGCCAAGGTTCACGGCATCCGCAACATCGCGGTGCTCGAAAAGGGCTGGATCGGCGGCGGCAATACCGGGCGCAACACGACGATCGTGCGCTCCAATTACCGCCAGAAGCCGCTCCACGATCTGTTCGATTTCGCGCTGGGCCTGTGGGAGGGGATGAGCGACGAGCTCAATTACAACGTGATGTTTTCACCCCGCGGTGCGCTGTTCCTCGGCCATAGCGACAGCGACATGACGATGCTCGCGCAGCGCGGCGATGCTCTCCGCTGCGACGGGATCGATGCCGACTTGCTGAGCCGCGATCAGGTGCAAAAGCTTATCCCGCTGCTCGATATGTCGCCAAGCGCGCGCTTCCCGATCCATGGCGGCCTGACGCAGCGGCGCGGCGGCACCGCGCGGCACGATGCGGTCGCCTGGGGCTATGCCCGCGCCGCCGATGCGCTGGGCGTCGATGTGATTCAGCAGTGCGAAGTCACCGGGTTCACGATGGTGGGTGGGCGCGTGACCGGGGTCGAGACCAATCGCGGCAGCATCGGCGCGGGGCGCGTCGGGATTTGCGTCGCGAGCAATAGCGGGCCGGTGGCGGCAATGGCCGGGCTGAAACTGCCGATCGAGGCGCAAACGCTGCAAGCCTTTGTCACCGAACCGGTCAAGCCGATGATCGACACCGTCATCATGTCGCAATCGCTGCATTGCTATATCAGCCAGTCGGACAAAGGCGGCATCGTGCTCGGCGGCGACCCCGACCAATTCCCGAGCTATGCGCAACGCGGCCTGCCCGCGCGGATCGAGAAAGCCGCCGCCGAGGCGATTGCGTTGGTCCCTGCCCTCTCGCGGCTGCGGATGGTGCGGTGCTGGTCGGGCACCACCGACATGAGCTTCGACGGATCGCCGATCATCTCCGCCCTGCCGGTTACGAATCTCTATCTCAATGGCGGTTGGTGCTATGGCGGGTTCAAGGCCACCCCGGCGTCCGGCTGGTGCTACGCGCATTTGCTCGCGACGGGCGAGAACCATACGCTTGCCGCGCCGTTCGCGTTCGATCGCTTCGCACAAGGGGCCACGATCGACGAAGCCGGGGTCGGTTTCATGCCGCAACTGCGATGATGCAGATCGATTGCCCTTATTGCGGCCCGCGCGCGCAAGTGGAGTTTGCCTACGAACGCACGCTCGATTCGATCGTCACGCTCGACCTGCCGGCCGAGGAAGCGGTGGCACGGCTCTACGCCCGCGCCAATCCACGCGGACTCGACGATGAGCTGTGGCGGCACAGCTTTGGGTGCCGCCAGTGGCTGGTGCTGCGGCGCCACCGCGTCAGCCATGCGATCGTCGCGGTCTCAGGATATGCCCCATGAGCGGCCCGTCACGTATTCCCGGTGGCGCGGAGTCGACGCTGCGCTTCCGCTTCGACGGCGTGGAGTATCGCGCCCGCCCCGGCGACACGCTGGCGGCGGCGTTGCTCGCGAACGGCGTGGGCCGGGTCGCGCGCAGTTTCAAATATCACCGCCCGCGCGGGGTGATGGCGGCAGGCGTCGAGGAGCCCAACGCGCTCGTCACCGTGGGCGAAGGCGGACGCACCGAACCCAACACGCGCGCAACCGACCTGTTCGTCTATGACGGCCTCGTCGCGGTCAGCCAGAATCGCTGGCCGAGCCTTGCCTTCGATCTCGGCGCGATCAACGGCGTCGCCGCACCGTTCCTCGCGGCCGGTTTCTATTACAAAACCTTCTTCGGGCCGGCATCGCGCTGGATGGTCTACGAAAAGTTCATTCGCCGCGCCGCCGGGATGGGCAAGGCACCGACCGCGCCCGACCCCGACGCCTATGAACACCGCGCGGCGTTTTGCGACGTGCTGGTCGTCGGCGGGGGTGCCGCTGGCATCGCCGCCGCGCGCGCAGCGGCGGCAAACGGGGAGCGCGTGCTGCTGGTCGAGCAACAACGCGCGCTGAGCGGATCGCTCGAAGGCGTGCACATGCTCACCCGCACCACCGCATCGGGCCTGTGGGACCACGGCTTCGCGACGCTGGCCGAGCGGCTGGTCGAACCCGGCCAAACGCCCGCGCCCGGCCAGCCCGCCCAACGCCTGTGGCACGTCCGCGCAAAGCGCATCGTGCTGGCGACCGGCGCGATCGAGCGGCCGCTGACCTTTGCCGGGAATGACCGCCCCGGCGTGATGCTGTCGCAAGCGGTGCGCACCTATATCGAACGCTTCGCCGTGCTGCCGGGCCAGCGCGTGGTGATCGCGACCAACAATGACGATGCCTATGCCACCGCCGACGCAGTCGCCGCGGCTGGGGGCGAAGTGGTCGCGATCCTCGAGTCCCGCGCAAGCGGCCCCGCGACGCGCTTCCCGGTGTTCACCGATGCCGTGCCGCTTTCGACGAGCGGCCAAACCCACCACCTCGCTTCGGTCGAGGCGCGGATCGGCGCCCGCACGCGCCGCTTCGCCGCCGATCTGCTCGCGGTGTCGGGTGGCTTCACCCCCGTCGTCCATCTTCACAGCCAGGCCGGCGGAAAGCTCGACTGGCGCGAGGATTTGCAAGCCTTCGTCCCCGGCGCGTCACCGCAAGCGGTGACCAGCGTCGGTGCCGCGGCGGGCGCGATTCCGGCGATCGCGGCGACCGCTGCCGATCTGCCCGACCCGAAGCACAGTTTCATCGATTTCCAGAACGACGTCACCGCCGCTGACATCGACTTGGCCTGGGCCGAGGGGTATCGCTCGGTCGAACATCTCAAGCGCTACACCACGCTCGGCATGGCGACCGATCAGGGCAAGACGAGCAATATGGCGGCGCTCGCGCACCTCGCCAGCGTCGCGGGTGTGACGATCCCGCAAGCGGGCCTGACGACGTTCCGTCCGCCCTTCACCCCGCTGACCTTGGGCGTGCTGGCCGGGGCAGATGCCGGTGGCCATGCCGCGCCCGCGCGCCGCCTCGCTTTGTACGACCGGCACCAGCGCCTCTCACCACTGTGGCAGCCGCTCGGCCTGTGGCACCGCCCGCGCGCCTATCCGATCGCGGACGAGACGCTGCACGCGGCGGCGCAGCGCGAGGCAAAAGCGGTGCGCACCACCGCCGGGATCGTCGATGTCTCGACGCTCGCCAAATTCACAGTGACCGGCCCAGACGCCGCCGCCTTGCTCGAGATCGTCTGCGCCACCGGGGTGGCGAAGCTCGCCGTGGGCCGCGGGCGTTATACCTTCATGCTGCGCGAAGACGGTATGGTACTCGACGATGGCACCGTCTGGCGCATCGCCGAGGCGCGCTATCTGCTGACGAGTTCGACCGGTGGCGCGGACCGGATGGAAGCGCATCTGAGCTATGCGCACCGCGTCCTCGCACCGCATCTGAAAGTCTCGGTTGTCGCACAACAGGAGCATTTCGCGGGGATCGCGCTTGCCGGGCCGCTGTCGCGCGAAATTCTTGCCGCGCTCACCGGTACCGAAATGCCCGCGCATATGGGCGTCTCCCACGCAGTGATCGCGGGCGTCCCCGTCCTCGTCCTCGCGGCCAGTTACAGCGGCGAGCGCGCGTTCGAAATCTATGCCGAGGGCCATGTCGCGGGTCCGGTCTGGGACGCGCTGGAAGCCGCCACGCGGGCGCGCGGCGGGTATCCCTACGGCCTCGAAGCACTGGAGTTCCTACGGATCGAAAAGGGCCATATCGTGATCGGGGCCGAGGCCGATGGCCGCACCACGCCGCACGACCTTTCGCTCGAACGGATGCTGCGCAAGGCGGGCGGGTTTGTCGGTGCGAGCGGGCTGGCGCGGCCCGCGCTTGCCGCCGCAGACCGCGTGCAATTGGTCGGCCTGACCAGCGACACCCCGATCCCCGAAGGCGCGATGCTGATCGCGGGCGACGGTGCGCCGGTCGAGGGGCATGTCACCTCCGCTGCAGGCCGCGTGATCGGAACCGGCGCGATCGCGCTGGGCTTGCTTGCGGGCGGACGGACGCGGCTGGGCGATGTGCTGCTTGCCTCCTCCCCGACGCGCGGCCAGTCGGCACGCGTGACGGTATCGGCACCGGTCTTTTACGATGTGGAAGGGACGCGCTACCGTGACTGAAGCACCCGTCGCCTTCACCATGGCACCTGCAGGCGACGTGATTGCGCTCGACCTCTGGGACGCTGCCCCGCCCGAGACCGCTCCCGGCACACGCCTGCTGCAAGTCGAGCCGCGCCGCTGGTGGCTGATCGGCGCCAGCGCGCAGGCCGACGCACTCACCGCGCAAATCGGCGACACGGGCGCATTGACGCCGATCGGCGGCGGCCTGACGCGCGCAACCCTCACTGGCGCGGGCTGGCGTGAAGTGCTGACGATCAGCGGCTGCTTCGATGTCGAGGACCCGCGGTTCGACATGGGCAAGATCGCTGCGACGACGCTCCATCATGTGCCGGTGTGGATCGCGCCGACGGGGGACGATGCGTGCGAGGTCTATCTCGCTAACAGTTACGCGCCTACGCTCCACGAATTATGGTCGCGCAGCGCGACCGGCCAAGGGGGGCCTTCATGATGCCATCGCCTGCACCGCGACTCGATTCTGCGCGCTGGTATGTCGTGCTGGTGCTCGGCCTGGTTTATGCGGTCAACATTGCCGATCGCTATGTCGTGGCGACGGTGCTGGAGCCGATCCGCAAGGAATTCGGGCTGAGCGACTCGGGCGTGGCGTGGCTTACCGGGGTAACGCTCGCTTTCTTCTACATCTCGGTCGGGCTGCCGATCGCCAGATTGGCCGACCGATCGAACCGCCGCAACATCGTTGCCGCCGCGATGATCCTGTGGTCGGCGATGACCGCGCTGCTCGGCTTCACCCAGACTTATTGGCAATTCCTGCTCGCGCGCATCGGTGTCGGCGTGGGCGAAGCGGGCGGTACGCCGCCCTCGACCTCGATCATCGCCGACAATTTTCCGCGTGGGCGCCGCGCTTATGCGCTCACCGTCTATGCACTCGGCCTGCCACTCGGCGCGTGGATGGGGTCGAGCCTCGCGGGCGCGATCGTCGAATATTTCCATAGCTGGCGCGCCGCCTTCATCGCGCTCGGCATTCCCGGCGTCGTGTTCGGCGTGCTGATCCTGCTGACCGTGCGCGAGCCGGTGCGCGGTCGCTTCGAACTGGTGACCGAAGACAGCGCACCCTCCGCCACCTTCACCGAAACCTGCCGCTATCTGTGGTCCTCACGCTCGGCGTGGCACATCAATGCGGCGGGGACGATCATATGCCTGTGGGGCTGGGGTTTGCTGTGGTGGACGCAGACGTATCTCGAACGCGAATATGGCCTGTCGACCGCGCAGGCTGGCGCGCGGCTCGGCACGATCTATTTCTGGGCGGGCAGCGGCGCGACGATCGCGACCGGCCTGATCCTCGCCATGCCACAAATGCAGGATGCCAAGCGCGTGGCGTGGCTGCTGAGCGGCCTGGTGCTGCTGTCGACGATCCCGTCCTTCATCGTCTATTATACGCATTCGCTGACGCTCGCGACGGCGATGCTGTGGCTCGTCGTGCCGACCGCCTATCTTTATGTCGGGCCGACAATGGCGCTGCTGCTCAATTTCCTGCCGCCGACGATGCGTGCGCAGGGCATGGCGATCAGCCTGCTGACCGCCAATGTCGCCAATCTGATCATCGCGCCGACCGCCGTTGGCTGGATTAGCGATACGCTGGCCGGGCCACTCGGCAGCAATGCCGAATCGCTGCGCTACGCGCTGATGGCGCTGTCATTGACGGGCTTCTGGGCCGCTTACCATTACTGGACGGCGGTACGGACCTTCACGGCCGATGATGCGCGCGTCCAGTTGGTCGGCGCGGCGGCCTGACCGCCTTTATGGAGCCCCGATGACCGCACAGCCCTTTATCCTGACCCTGTCGTGTCAGGACCGCCCCGGCATCGTTGCGGCGGTCTCGGCGCATATCTTCGTATGCCACGGCAACATCACCGATTCGAGCCAGTATAACGATGCGGATTCGGGCCGATTCTTCATGCGCACCGCCTTCGCGATTCCCGAAGGTGGCGATCCCGCCACTTTGCGGGCCGGGTTCGATAGCCTCGCCAGCCGCTACGGCATGACGCTGTCGCTGCGCCCCGCCGATGCGCGGCAAAAGGTGCTGATCCTGGTCTCGAAGTTCGACCATTGCCTGGTCGATCTGCTCTATCGCCGCCGGATCGGCGAGCTCGACATGGACGTGGTCGGCATCATCTCGAACCACCCCGCCGCGCATTTCGCCAAGCTCGATCTGGCAGACATCCCCTTCCACCATTTGCCGATCACGCCCGCGACCAAGGCGGCGCAGGAGGCGCGGATCTGGGCGATTCATCAGGACAGCGGCACCGATCTGGTCGTGCTCGCGCGCTATATGCAAATCCTGTCGGACGATTTGTCGGCCAAATTCGCGCATTGCTGCATCAACATCCACCACAGCTTCCTGCCCGGTTTCAAGGGCGCGAAGCCCTATCATCAAGCGCACGCGCGCGGGGTGAAAGTGATCGGCGCGACCGCGCATTATGTGACCGGCGAGCTCGACGAAGGCCCGATCATCGAGCAGGATGTCGAGCGGATCAGCCACGCCGACACCGCCGAAGATCTGGTGCGCAAGGGCCGCGATATCGAGCGGCGCGTGCTGTCGCGCGCGGTTGGGTTGCATTTGAGCGGGCGCGTGCTGGCGAATGGCGCGCGGACGATCGTGTTCCGCGATTGAAGGGATGAGCATGCTGTTGCTGCTTGCTGCGGCGGTTACGCCGGTATCGACCGACTATCGCGATCCGGCGCATTGGCTGTGCCGCCCGGGTCGGGCGGATGCCTGTGCGGGCGACATCGCCGCCACGATCATCGCGCCCGATGGAACGCAGAAGGACGAACCCGCCGCCACGCGCGCCGCCCCAAAAGCCGATTGTTTCTACGTCTATCCCACCACATCGATGGACCCGACGCCGCACAGCGATTTGATTGCGGGCGATGGGGAGACGGGGATGGCCGCGTCGCAAGCGGCCCCCTTTCGCAGCGTCTGTCGCGTGTTTGCGCCGCTCTACCGAAGTGTCACCTTGCCCGCGCTGCGCGCCGCGATGCGCACGGGCACGCGGCTCTCCGCCGCCGACTTCGAGCTGCCGTATGCCGATGTCCGCGCGGCGTTTCGTGCGTATCTGACGCGGGACAATCACGGGCGGCCGTTCGCACTGATCGGCCATAGCCAGGGCTCGGCGCTGCTGAAGCGGCTGGTGATCGAGGAAATCGACGGCAAGCCGATCCAGCGCCAGATGCTGTCGGCGATCCTGCCGGGGACAGCCGTGCTGGTGCCGCGCGGGCGCGAGGTCGGCGGCGATCTGACGGCGGTGCCGCTGTGCCGCGCGGCGGCGCAAACCGGCTGCGTCGTGACCTGGGCGAGCTATCGCGATACCAATCCGCCGCCCGCCAATGCCTTGTTCGGCCGCGCGCCATCGGGTGGGTCCGATCTGGTGGCAGGCTGCACCAACCCTGCACGGTTGGCGGGCGGCGCCGCGCCGCTCGATCCGCTCCTCGGCTTTCCGTGGTGGCGGGGCGGCGTGGCGCAGTTCAAGCAACCGGCGATCTGGGCCGCGCGGGGCAAGCCGGTCGGTGCGCGTTTCGTGCGGATGCAGGGGCTGTTGTCGGGCGCCTGCGTCGCGCGCGGGGAATTCGGCTATCTCGCGGTAAATGTTACGCCGGGTGCCGCGACCGATCTGGTCGCCGCCACCGTCGGTCCCGACACGGTCGGCGACACCGCCTATCCCGATTGGGGCTTCCACGTCATCGACATTGCAATCGTCGAGCGTGACCTGATCCGGCTCGTCGCGAAGCAAAGCGCGGCTTGGCACCAAAGAAAATAGGGGGGCGGTCGCCCGCCCCCCTCTTCATTTTACGCGTCGCGAAGCGGTCAGAATTTGACCTTGGCGCGGATCCCGATCGTGCGTGGACGCGCCAGCGTGTTGCGGCTGCCCGCCTGATACACCTGATAATAGGTGGCGCGGCCGATGTTGGTCACCGTCACGCCATTGGCGAGATTGTTGCCGTACACGCCGAATTCGAACTGGCCGATATTGTAGGTCGCCGATGCACTAAGGTTGTGCGATTCGGGGATCGCGGCGAAGGTCTGGCTTGGCCCGGTCGCGGTCAATTTGCCCGCGGTCAACGTCGTCGTGAAATTGTTGAAGGTCGTGTTCTGCGACGATTGATATTGATAGCCGAGCTGCAAATGCATCTCGCCAGAGCCGACCGGGCGATCATAGAATGCCTGGAAATTCGCCGTATATTTCGGATAATAGGGCGTGCGGTCGCCGTCGAACGCGCCGACCGTCGGAATGTCGCCATTGGCCTTCGAATCGTTGAGCGATCCGCTGAGCGACAGCGTCAGTTCGGGCGTCGCCTTGACCGATGTTTCAAGCTCGAGGCCCTTGCTGGTGATCTTGCCCTTATTGTCGGTGAAGAAATACGAGCAGTTGAGCCGCAACCGCGTCTGCACGTCCGACCAGTCGATATAATAGGCGCTGACGTTGAGCGTCACGCGACCGCCAGCGAGCTTCGCTTTCTCGCCGATCGTATAGTTCCACAATTTGTCAGGACCGAAGGTCAGCGGCGCTGCATTGTAGCCATAGGCGGCGAGGTTCTGCGTGCACTGCCCCGCAATCCCGGTGCTGCCGAGCGGCACCGGCTGGTTGCCGCCGCCGTAGCGGAAGCCCTTGGCGACTTCGCCGTAAATCAGGAAATCGTCATTGACCTTATACGAGATGTTGCCGCGCGGGTTGAACCCGTTCGACTTGAGCGTGGCGTTGGTGGTCAGCGGGATGTGGTTGACGACGCCGTACACGCCGCTTTCGAACAGATAGTATTTTTCCTTGAAGTTGAAGTAACGAACGCCGGCGGTGATATCGAGCTTGTCGGTCGCGTGCCATGTGCCGTCGGCATAAGCGGCGAACTGATGCTCGTTGACATCCTGCAGACCTGAGAAAATGTCGTTGGGCTGGAACGCCTTGTCCACCGTCTGCGAATTATACAGGCCGCCCGGTACCGCGAACGGCCCGTAAAAATAGTTCATGTACGACAGCGTATCGAAACCCGGCGTCGGAATATCCTGCCGCAAATGGCGGTCTTGCTGTTCGTAGAACACGCCGACCGTCCATTTCAGCGGGCCGCCGCTCTTCGACACGAGCCGCGCCTCGCCCATATAGTCCTTCAGCTTCTGGTCGATCTGATACAATTCGGCCGGCAGCGAGCGCGCAAGCGCATCGCTATACGCGGTCGGTGCTTCGAACAACGGATAGGTGTTGGTCTGCGGCGTCAGCGGCGACCCATAATCCTGGAAGAAATAGCCGATTTGCGGCTCGACCGACGCATCGAAGCCGATCGCGCGATCGGTATAGGCCCCCGTCACGATCAGATTGGCAAAGCCCGCATCGTAATCCGCGCCGAGCTGATACAGCCGGAACCGATCGTCGGTGCCCTCGGGCCCGTTGGTCAGGACCGTGTAGGGCGCGAGACCGCTAAACGCCGAATTCAGCCCGTTGGCAATGCTGCGTTCATAGGTGATGCTACCATCGACCGTCAGATCGGGGCTGGGGGTCCAGCGCACCGCGACGCGACCCTGATAGGTGCGGTTGCTGTTGGCGTTCTGCTTATTGCGCAGACCGATATTGTCGATGAAACCGCCATCACGCCCGACATAGAAATTCGCGCGGACGGCGAGCGTGTCGGAGACGATCGGCAAGTTGATCATGCCACGGATGTTGTAGCTGGCAGCCCCATGTTCGGTCGTCGCGACACCCGCCTCGGCCGTGCCGAAGGTCTTGGTGAGACTTGGCTTGAGAGTGACGAAGCGGACCGTACCGGCCATCGACCCAGCGCCGAACAGCGTGCCTTGCGGCCCGCGCAGGATTTCGACGCGTTCGAGATCATAGACCTTCAAATCAGGCGTCTGGCCCTGCACCGAGATCGGGGTATCGTCGAGGTAGACCGCGACAAGGCTGCGATCCGACGTGTCCGAGGTGGCATAGCCGCCCGTCGACAGGCCGCGCATGTTGAATTTGTTGAAACCCGGCGCGCCCTCGGTGATCGACAGCGAGGGCGTGAATTTGGCGAGATCGGACAGATTGCCCTGCCCCGACTTGGTGATCTGATCGATGTTGACGACCGAGATCGGGATCGCGACCTTCTGCAGCGATTCCGCGCCGGAACGGTTGGCGGTGACGACGATGTCGGTCAATTCGTCCTTGGCGGGCTCGGCCGGAGCGGCCTGGGCTGTAGCAGCGGCTGCGGCGGGGTCAGGTGCGGCGAAGGCGGCGCTCGGTGCGACCAGCGCGAGGCTGGCACCCGATGCCAGCAACAACGCCAGCAAGGACGCGCGGCGACCGGAATTGCCAGTCTGGTGATGCGAAGTTGTCATGATTCCCCCTTATCGAACGGTCCCGTCAAATCGTCGTACCGTCGCGTTGGGCTGCGTGGCCCTCGTGCTGACGGACGATTGGAGGTGCCCCCCATTTACAGAGGCTCATCCCAATCGTGGCAAGCGCAAAGCAAAATTACTGGATGGGGGCATCCAATATTGCGATCATGGCCGATCTGCGGGCACCTTGGCAAGGGCACCGAGTGTGGACTTGAGCGGTCCAAGCCATGGATCGAAGTGCCGCCACTGGTCGAGACCGTCACGAAAGATCGGGCGACGGACCTGTTCGGAACTGGGGGTGCGCACCGCGCGGTCGTTTTCGAAGAAGCTGAGGCAGGCGGGTTCGAACGCCAGCCCGACATGATCGAGCAAGCGCCGCACTTCATCCTCAGGCGCATCGACCAGCGCTTCGTACGACACGCGGTGGACGCGCCCGGGCAGCACCGCATCGAAATGCGCCATCAGCGCCACATAGTCGGCATAATAGCGCCCGAGATCGCCGAGGTCATAGCTATAGCCCTGCCCCGCCGCGAACCCCTGTTTGAACAGCGACACGCAACAGGCCAGCGGATGGCGCCGGACATCGATGATCCGCGCCTTGGGCAGGATCAGGTGGATCAAGCCGATATGCAGGAAATTGCCGGGAAATTTGTCGACAAAATGCGCGCGATCGGTGGCACGACGCGGGCGTGTGCGGTCGAGATAGGCGGCCCCGAGATCGGCGAACGCCGCTTGCGGTAAGCGCGCCAGAGTGTGCGGATAGTCGCGCTCAGAGCCCGCCACCTGAGCGGCGAGCGCCGTGATATCGGGCAATTCCGACAAGCCCTCGACCTGGCTGTGGCTGGCGAGGATTTGCTCGACCAAAGTCGATCCCGAGCGCGGCAGACCCAGCACGAAGATCGGGTCACGCGCACGGCAGCCCGCGCCCGTGCGGTCGGCGAAGAAGGTCGGGCCGTACGTGGCGATGCTGCGCTGGACAAAGGCGGTGTTCGCGGCGGCATCGTATGGCGTAGCGGCGCGGCGGGCGGCATTGGCCTGTTCGTACTGGGAAAAGGCGAGTTCGTACGCCGCCGCATCCTCCAGCGCCTTGCCCAGCGCGAAATGGAGATAGGCGCGATCATCGACACTCAGATCGCCGCCGCCGAGCAACGCGCGCATCGCGGCGATATCGTCGTCCGCGAAGCGCCAGGTCTTGAGATTGGCAAGGCTCCAATAGGCCTCGCCGAAGCGCGGTTCGAGCGCGATCGCACGGCGATAGGCGGCGACCGCATCGCTTTGCCGCCCCAAACTGCGCAGCGCATGGCCATAGGCGTGCCAGAGGCGGGCATCGTCGGGTAGCGCAACGAGCGCCGCCGCGAATTCGGCGGCGGCGTCGCGCTCGCGGCCCAAGTGCAGCAGGATTCCCGCCCGCAGCGCCCGCACCGGTCCCGCCGCCGCATCGGGCGTTAGGATCGGCTCGACCTCCGCCAGCGCCTCGGCAAAGCGTTCCAACCGTAAGAACAGGATCGCCCGGTGAAAGCGCGCCGGGGCATAAAGCGGCGCTGCCGTCAGGGCGCGCGCCAGCAAATCCTCCGCCGCCGCATCGCGCCCTGCGCGCGCTGCAATATCGGCGAGCAGGCGTAGCGCCGCCGGATCGTTGAGATCGATCCCGAAGCGCGCACGTAAAGCGTCGCCGGCCGCAGCGCCAGGTGCGTCGATCCACGCCAGCACCGCCGCGACCAGCGCCGCATCGCCGACACTGCCCGGCAGCAAGCGCGCCTGCGTCGCCATCGCGCGCGCCGGATCGACCAAGCCATAAAGATCGCCCAGCGCGTGCCAAGCGAGCGCCGCACGCGGATCGGCCGCCGTCGCGCGTGCGAGCGCCGCTATCGCCTCGTCCGAGCGCCCCAGCATCGCCAGCGCCATGCCCTGCTCATAGTGCAGCCCCCACGCACCCGGTCGCGCGGCGGCCAGCGGGGCGAGGATTTCGAGCGCGGCGGCCACCTCGCCGCTCCGCCGCAGCGCCGCGCCCAACAGGAAGCGCACCTCGAGCGATGACGGCAGCGTGCGCGCCAGTGTCGCGGCCGCGCGCGGATCGACTCCGAGCAGCGCCTTAGCTCGCGCGATCCTGCTCGCCACATCGCGCTGATCGTCGGGCCGGGCCATCGCCCAACGTCTATGCGGACGGCCTGCAAAAATCTATCGTCGCATCGCAACACGGCATTGGCGACGTGCCGCGCGCCGCGCCATGCTCGGTCGAGTCCGAGGGATAAGGGGACAGGATGCCGGGATCACGCCGCGACTTTCTCGCCGCCACGCTCGGCGGGATCGCACTGAGCCGGAGCGCAGCGGGTGCCGCCGTCGCGGAGACGCGCTGGGCGCTTCCGCCGAAAGCCGCCGTGAAGCATCGCGAGATCGTCCGCATCGCGATGCGCGACGGGGTCGACCTGTGCGGCCAGATCTGGCTGCCCGCCGATGCCGACACCAACCCTGCGCCGGTCGTGCTCGAATATATCCCCTATCGCACGCGCGACGCCTATTCGGCCCCCGACGGCTATTGGGGCGATACGCTGGCCAGCCATGGCATCGGCTTCGCGCGGATCGATCTGCGCGGCTCGGGCGATTCGGGCGGCTTGCTACGCGACGAATATCTGGCGCAGGAACAGGACGATGCGGTCGAGATCATCGCCTGGCTCGCCGCGCAGCCCTGGTCGAACGGATCGGTCGGGATGCGCGGCATATCGTGGGGCGGTTTCTCGACATTGCAGACCGCGATGCGGCGGCCGCCCGCGCTGAAAGCGATCATGCCAATGGCCTGTTCGGACCGGCGCTTCACCGACGATGCGCATTTCGTCGGCGGGTGCCTTGGCCTCACCAATTTCAAATGGGGCGCGAATTTCAAGGGCGTGATGGCCGCCCCGCCCGATCCCGCCGTGGCTGGCCCGGGTTGGGAAAAAATATGGCGCGACCGGCTCGAAGCCTCACCCCCGATCATCGCGCGCTGGACCGCGCATCAGCGCGAGGATGCCTATTGGCAGCACGGATCGCTCCATTTCGATTATGCCGAGATCCATTGCCCGACCTATATCGTCGGCGGTTGGGCCGATGCCTATGTCCATTCGGTGCCGCGCATGCTCGAACGGCTGACCTGCCCGCGCAAGGCGCTCGTCGGGCCGTGGGGCCATACCTATGCCTGGCTCGGCGGCCCCGGTCCGGCGCTCGACTGGGCGTATGAGGAGGTGCGCTGGTGGTCGCACTGGCTGCGGCGCGCGCCAACGGGGATTATGGACGAGCCGATGCTGCGTTTCTACCAACCCGAGGCAACGCCCGCGCAATCTGCCCCCGGCGCAACGCCGGGGGCGTGGAGCGCGGAAAGCGTCTGGCCCTCCCCCCACATCCACCAGCAGCGTCTGCATCTGACCGATGCCGGTCTGTCGCCGCGACCGGGTCCGGGAAATTGCCAAACGCACCGGTCGAACAATGCCGTCGGCGGCGCGACGCCCGAATGGGTGCCGTTCGGTCAGGCCGAGATGCCGGGCGATCAACGGCACGACGATGCGCTGTCGATCCGCTACGACATGGCGCCGCTGCCCGCCGATGTGGAACTGCTCGGCGTGCCCAGCGTGCGGTTGCGCGTCGCCGCCGACAAACCCGTCGCGCAAGTCGCGGTGCGGCTGTGCAAGGTGCTGCCCGATGGCACGTCGTGGCGGCTGGCATACGGCATCCTCAACCTTACCCACCGCGACGGCCATGCCGCCCCCAAGCCGCTAACCCCGGACAAGATGGTCGATGTCGCGATCGATTTGGGCTTCATCGCGCAGCGTTTGAAAGCGGGCGAGCGCTTACGGATCGCGGTATCGGAGGGGCTGTGGCCGCTCGTCTGGCCCTCGCCCGACGGCCCGACGCTGACGCTCGATCCGAGCGCCAGCGCCCTTATTTTGCCGATTCGCACACCACCGCTGATCGAACCCGTTATGCCGATCGCCAGCGTCGCAATCGTACCTGATAAAGGCGATGTCGTCGTCACAACCACCGACGACCATGGCCGCATCACGGTCACGGGAACATGGCCGGACAAGAGCCGCACTTGCGCCAACGGCACGATCCTGTCGGGCTACGGCCCCAACACCGTCGCCACCATCACTGCGGGCGAGCCCAATAGCGGTTGCTGGTCGGGCACGCGCATCAGCCGCTATCGCCGGGGCGACTGGAATTGCGAGCTCCGCATCGGCTTTGCGCTGACCGCGACCGCGCGCGCCTTTAGCGTGACCGAGGAGATTGTGGCGTTCAAGGATGGCACCGAAATCTTCCGGCGCAAGACCACCAACACCGTTCCGCGCGATCAGCTCTGAGCGCCGGTTGCGCGGCGCTGGCAATCCGGATCAGCGTCGCTTAAGCGCTGGTGCGACGATAGCCGGATGATGGTCGCGCATCGTGGCGATGGGTGAAGATCGATGAAAGTCTTGATCGTTGAGGACGACTATCGCGCCGCCCGGCTGCTCGTCTCCGCGCTGTCCGAGATCGGGTATGAAACGGTCGTTGCCGAGGACGGTCGGGTCGCACTGGCGTTGGCCAGCGCGCAAAGCTTCGATGCGGTGCTGCTCGACGTGATGCTGCCGCAGCTCGACGGCGTTGCGGTTGCGCGGGCGCTGCGCGAACGTGGACTGAACGTACCGATCCTGATGCTGACGGCGCTCGCCGATCTCGACGAGCGGCTCGCCGGGCTCGATGCGGGGGCCGACGATTATCTGGTCAAACCCGCCGAGCCGCTCGAAATCGACGCGCGGATCAAGGCGATCAAGCGCCGCGCCGAGCGGACCAACGAAACCGGTGTGCTTCGCGCCGGCGATATCGAGGTCAATGAGATCAAATTCCGCGCGGTCCGCGGGCGGCGCGTGCTGGCACTGCCCAAGCTGGAATTTCAGGTGCTGTGCGAACTGGTGCGAAACCGCAACAGCGTCGTCACGCGCAGCATGTTCTACTCCACCGTGTGGGGATTTGATTTCGAGCCGACGACCAACATCGTCGAATCCTATATCCGGCGGGTGCGGGTTCAGCTCACGCTGGACGGCGAGGAAGACCCGATCGTTACGGTCCGCGGGGTTGGCTATATGATGATCGGCGAAGGCTGACATGCCGCGCCGGTCGCTTCGCGGCATCGCGCTGATCTATGTTGCCTTGATCCTGGCGGCGTTACTCGCGGTGCGCGGCGCGAACGACGCCATCGCGCATCGCGCCCTCGGCATCGAAGTCGATCGGCGGCTGGTGCTGGAGGCCGAGGAAATCGGCCGCGCGGGCGCGCTCGACCGGATGATCGCGACGATCGACCGCGCGCAACGCGACCATGACAGTGCCGATCTGTTCTTCGCGCTGTTCGACCAATCAGGCCGACAGGTCGGCGGCGCGTTGACGCTGCCACAAATCCCACCAGCGGGCTATTCGGACTTCGACGAGCGCGCGGGCGTGCCCGGGGTCGGTCATGGACGCGCGCTGACCCGACGCCTGACCAACGGCGCGACGCTGAGCGTGGTCTCGGATAATGACGTGATCGATCAGTTCGATGCGATGATGTCGCGGGTCCAGCTGACCGGCCTTGCCCTGACGATGCTGATCGTGATCGGCGGTACTGGCGGGATGATATGGGAAATCAGTCGGCGGCTGCGCTCGATGCAGCGGACGGTCGATGCCGTGATGGGCGGCGATTTCAGCAGCCGCGTACCGCAAACCGGCACGGGCAGCGAATTCGACCGTCAGGCCACCGCGTTCAATGCGATGCTCGATCGGATCGGCGCGTTGATGAACGACATCCGTCACGCCGCAAAGGATGTGGCGCACGAATTGAAAAGCCCGCTCGCCCGGCTGCGCAACCGATTGGCGGCGATCGCACGGCGATCGAGCGGCAACCCGCTCGCGCCCGACATCGCCGACGCGCTGGCCGAGACCGATCAGGTGCTGGACTTGTTTGCCAGCCTGATGCGGCTGTGGGAAATCGAGGGCGGCCATCGGCGCGAGCGGTTCGTGCCGCTCGATCTCGCGGCGCTCGCAGCTGAAGCGTACGAGTCGCTGACTCCAGTCGCTGAGGATTCAGACCATCGCTTGACGCTGACCGGCGCGCGCGCGGTGCCGCTGCGCGGCGAGCGCAATCTCTTGCGCCAGCTGCTGGTCAATCTGATCGAAAATGCGATCCGCCATACCCCGCCCGGAACCGCGATCGAGCTAGGAGTCTTACCGCTGCCCCAGGGCGCGCGGCTCATCGTCTCCGATCATGGACCAGGGATTCCCGCGGACCAGCACGCGCAGGTCATTCGTCGTTTCGGCCGCCTGGATTCATCGGTCGAGGCGCCCGGCCATGGCATCGGGCTTACGCTGGTCGATGCGATCGTGCGGCTGCATGGCGGAACGCTGATGCTGGAAGACGCCGCGCCGGGCCTGCGCGTCGTCATCGATCTGCCGCGCGACCTATAGAAAACTCGGCCCGAGCGGGCGCTCGGACCGGGTTTCTGCCGCCCTTGTAGGGACGGGAAGAATCAGAACTTGGCGGCGACCTCAAGACCCCAGGTACGGGGCGGGTTGAGATTGCCGTAATCACCCAAGATACCGCCATAGCTGCTCGAACGCAGGGTGCCGTCCGCGTTGTAATTCAGCACCGGCGACGAGTTTGCCGACGAGCGGCGGTAGATGTAGGTCGTGTCGAACAGGTTGCGGGCCCACACGGAGATCGTCACCTTGTTGGTGGCATTCACCGCAATGTCGGCAAGCGCCAAGCGACCGTTCACCACGAAGCTCGAGTCGGTCTTGGTGTTCTCCAGCTGGAAGCTATACTGGCTGCTGGCATATGCCGCGTCGAGATGGAGGCGGACCTTGGTGGTGTCGCCGCCGACCGGGATTTCATAATCAATCGCACCCGAAGCGGCATTGGTCGGCGTATACACGATGTAGAGCTGCTGTGCCGGAGCACCCGGCGTCAACGGGTTCACCGCCGACGGTGCCTTCCAATAGGTGTAGGCGTATGATGCGTTCAACGTCAGCGCAGGGATCGGCTTCACGGTCAAATCTGCTTCGATACCGCGGATCTTGGTCGAGCCGGCATTCTGGGTCTGCTCGATGTGCGAACCGTTGGTCGGGCTGGAGCCGTTGGTGTCAAAATAGTCAAAGTCGAACTGCGTGTTTTTGCGGTCCATGATATAGCCCGCAATGTTGAAGCGTGCGCGGTGATCCCAGAAGTCGGTCTTGGCACCGACCTCATAAGACTTGACCGCTTCGGGACCGAACGCGTTGAACTGCGCCGACCGGTCATTGGCACCACCGGCGCGGAAGCCAGTCGAGTATTTGGCGTACAGGTGGATGTTGCGAGTCGCATCGACCGCGACGTTGAACATCGGGTCAAAGCGGCTGACGCTATTCGAGAAGAGGAACGGAGTCGCGACGCTGTTCGCAACGGCGTTAATCGGGTTCAAATCGGCGCGGTTGTTGACGACGTACAGCTGACCACGGCGTTTGTCGCGAGTCCAACGCACCGCCCCGGTCAGATGAACGAAGTCGAGGCTCTCTGGCGTATACGTCACATTGCCGAACAGCGAGTAGTTGTGATCATAGGCCTCGCTGGCGCGGGTGATGAACTGGCAGCTATTGGCAAACTGCGGAACAATCGTGGCGAGCGTGTTGATGCACGACGGCGCATAAGGCTGATAGCCCGAATTGCCCGACGTTACGGTGCCCGTTACGATCGGGCTGCGGATCGCGTAA
>NZ_JBBATX010000015.1:0-11269 GCF_040398505.1 Sphingomonas sp.
GAGATGGTATTCGCCTATCAGCGCAGCATGCAGCCGCTGCCGAAGCTGGGGCCGTGGACGGCCGGCATGTGAACCAACTTCGACTTTCGAGACCGGCTTCGGGTCGGCTGGTTGTCCGAGATGCGCGCATTGCTCGACGGAGCGGCCGACCCTGTGCGATCACGACGGTCCAGCGTTAGCCGGAAATCTTATGGCCCGGTAGACACTTAGCTAGTCGGCGATTTTTGGCCCAGGTGGGGAAAATGCGTATCCGAGACGACGCACGGCCCAAACTTGGCTGGGGGTACACGGTGCCGCCGTGCGTCTGGTCGCCGGCTTCAGAAGGCGGCCGAGATCGAAAAGACCACTTGGCCGGCGGCGATCGAAGACCCGTCCTTGGTCGAGGAGAAGTTCGGCAAGAGATAGGCCGATTTCGCCCGCGTGATGTCGGTCCCGGTATAGGCGATGCCAAGCGTGACCGGTTTGAAGGTCACGTCCACGCCGACCAGATAGTCGACATAGGAGCCGGTCGGGGTGACGCTGGTGCCGTTCGGCCCGAGACCGGGGTTACCGTCCGAATAGCCGACATGGCCTTTCACGGTGACAGGCGTCTTGGGAATGCCGATACTGGCATCGCCCCACAGGTACAGATTGTCATCCTTGGCACCGGGACGATTATAAGCACCGCCCGCCGCCACGGCCTGGGAATTGGCGCCAGTGAACGACCAGTTGCCGAGCGCCTGCTGCTTCGGGGCATAAGCGACCCCGGCGAGCGCAGTGACCGGGCCAAGCGTGCCCGACAGCTTGACATAGCCCTCGCCAAAGTCGGTGATGTCCGAGCCGCCGGGATACATATACCACGTGACCCCAACGTCGATCGCGGTGCCGCTACCCAGGCTCCGTTTATACCCGCCGATCAGATCGAGCTCCATATTGGCCCCGCCGAACTGACCCCAACCTGCCAGGTTCGACGCCCAGGTGCCGGCGTAGAAACCGCTTTCGTGCGTGATCGTGATGCCCCCCTGAATCGCAGCTTCTTCGTCGCTTTGCGAGACGCCGCGAAAGCGATAGTCCGACACCAATGCGACCGATCCGGACACGGTGAAGGGCGGCGGGGGGCGGTGTCCTCGGCGAAAGCGGGGGCGGCGGACAGCACGAGGCAGGCGGCGGCAGTGGCGATGTAGAACTTCATGGGACCTCCAAATATCTTTGGTTAGGTTCCCGCCTGCTGTCCGAACCGTAGTCGCCTCTCCCCGCCCGCGCATCTCCACAATGACGACGGGGGGACGGCGATCGGCCGGACGCTTGAGAAATATCCGCGGCGGCTTGCCGGATTCTTGCCAGGTCGTGACGAAATGTTGCTGCACGGCAATCGCTCCGCTGCGCGGGCGTCAGGCGGGTTCGATCGCCTGGAGGGGCAGAACGATTTGCGCACACAGCCCGCCGTGCGGGCGGTTCGTCAGGGTCAGGACGCCATCATGGTCCGCCACGCCCTTGGCAACGATCGCCAGACCAAGCCCAAGACCAATAGTGTCGCGCCCGCGCGCCGCGTCGAGCCTGACAAAGGGATCGAGCACGCGGACCAAGGATCCCTCGGGAATGCCGGGTCCATCGTCTTCCACGCGCAGCACGATGCGACCCGGCTCTTGCGCCAGGGACAGGAACACGCGGTCGCCATAGTGCAGCGCGTTCTCGACAAGGTTCACCAGCGCGCGCTTGATCGTGATGCGACGCAGCGGCATTTCGAGATGCGCTGGACCATCGTACGCGCCCTCGTGCCCGCGATCGGCAATGTCGTCGCATAGCGTCGCGCACAACACCGCAAGATCGGTCATCGCCAGCGGCTCGACCTCGTCCTCGCCGCCAAGATAGGCGAGCAGCGAGGTGACCATTGCCGACATTTCTTCGACATCGGCCTCGATCGAGGCGCGAATACCGGCATCGCTGATGCGATCCGCGCGCAGCCGCAGCCGCGCCAGCGGCGTGCGCAGATCATGGCCGACCGCCGCCAGCGCCTGCGTGCGATCCGCGATCAGCTGATAGATCCGCGCATGCATGCGGTTAAAGGCACGCGTCACCCGGCGCACTTCGCTCGGTCCGATTTCGGGGACCGCTTCGTCGCGATCGCTGCCGCTGCCGACACGGTCGGCGGCCAGCGCAAGACGGCGCAGCGGCAGCAGCGTGCGCCGCACCAGTAACCCGCCCATCAAAATCAATACGGCGGCGGGGACCATCGCCAGAACGACGCGGTCGATGACCTGATCGGGCAGATGGATCGCCTGGCGCGTCCGGAAATGCAACCACGTCCCGTCTGAAAGCAGCACCCCTCCAGCCGTCACCGCGCGGCGGCCCGGCGATGGCAAGCTGAGCCGCAGCCCGGCGCGCGCCAGATCGGGCTCCCAACCGACGATCTGGCGATACATGGCGTCGAGATCGGCTGGCACCGGCGGCGGCGGTGGCGGCACCGTGCTCCAGCGGATTTCATAGCGACTGGTGGTCAAGTCGCGCGCCACGGCCGGACGCGCCGACGGCGGCTTCTCATCGACCAGCTTGCGCGCGATCAGCACATGTTCGGCCAGCCGCCGCGCCTCGTCATCGCGCACCGAGAATTGGCTGGCCCGCTCATACAGCAGCGCCGAAACGCCGAATTCGAGCACCATCGCCAACAGCAGAATGGCAAAAACCTGGCCGATCAGGCCAGCCGAGCCATGCAGCCGCCGGAAAAGACCCGCGTTCAAACGGGCGCTCAGTCGCGCGTTACGGGGGCGGTGAACATATAGCCGATGCCGCGCACCGTCGCGATCGGGGCATCGGCCCCGGCGCTCGACAATTTGCGGCGCAAACGACTGATCAGCACATCGATGCTGCGATCCGAACTGTCGCCGAGTCGCGACCGCGACAGCTCGATCAGCCGCTCGCGCGCGATCACGCGCCCGCTATGATCGCACAAGGTCACGAGCAGATCGAACTCGGCTCCGGTGAGATCAACGAGGCCGCCGGTCGGCGACAGCAATTCGCGGCGCGGCAAATTGAGCGCCCAGCCGTCGAACGTCAAAATGCCGGTGGCGCGCTGTTCCGCCGCCTGTCGCTCCGCGCCACCGCGCCGCAGAACCGCGCGGACCCGCGCCAGCAATTCGCGCGTACCGAACGGCTTGGCGATATAATCGTCGGCCCCCAGTTCCAGCCCGACGACGCGGTCGGTTTCCGATCCCTTGGCCGATACGAAGATGATCGGGACGTCGCTCTTCTGCCGGATCGCACGGCACAGATCGATGCCATTGGTCCCGGGCAGCATGATATCGAGCAGCACGAGGTCGACCGGGCCCTGCCCGAGCGCCAGCCACATTTCGGGGGCGGTGCCAACCGGGCGCACGGTGAAGCCGTTTTCCTGCAAGGCGCGGGTGGTCAGCGTCCGCAGCGGCGGATCGTCCTCGACGAGGACGATGGTTGGCATCATGGTGGCGGGTTCTGGGGTCTGCATGCGAAATGGGAGGTAAGCACCACGGCCGGAACGGTCAATGCGCGGCTTCCCGATCGGGCGCGAGCAACATTTTGTTACGTCGGCGCGAAATGACAGCAAGATCGGCGACTTATTTAAATGGTCCGTTCATCTTCAAAGGATTTATCGTCGTGGTCCGTTTCATTGCGGTCGCCGCCCTCGCCCTTGTGGCAATGCCAGCGCATCCTGGCGGGCGGGCGCATTCGCCGCAGCAGTACACCGCTGCGCTGAAGGCCGCCTGTTCGGTGCAGCATGTCCACACCGCCGCCGGAAGGAATGGGCATCAACCCGCGATCCGACATTGCAAGCGTAGTGGCACTGTCGAGGTCGCCCGCGCCGTGCCCGTGCCCGTGCCCGTGCCCGCGCGCGCCGCCCCGCCTGCGGTCGGCCTGAACTAAGCTCGGGGATGGGTCACGGGCGGGTGCGCGGAGGGCAAGACCGCGCAGCGGCTTAATGACGAGAAAGCGATCCGTAGAAAAAATGATTCATAAAGTACGCCCGCCATGCAACAAGCAGTCCAGCGCGGCAGGGGTCGGTCTTCGCGCGTTGCGCCGACAGACCGACCTGCGCCGCGCCTGAAATTCAATCATTCTTGAAGTCTGGCGAGGATCTGGTGGTGGCCGAACGCGTAGGGTGGCGCATCGCGATGCGGTGGCTGGCGGAAATCGTCGGCCCCGACATGCCGTATGTTCGCTTGGCGATGCTGTACGGCGTGGCGATCAGCCTGCTGTCGCTCGCTACCCCGATTTCGGTGCAATTGCTGATCAACAGCGTTGCCAATACCGCCTTGCCCGCACCGTTATGGACGTTGGCGGGGCTGTTGCTCGGATTGTTGCTGCTGGTCGCGGCGCTCAGCGCGCTGCGCGTGTGGATGATGGCGCTGTTCGAGCGCCGCTTGTTCGCCCGCATCGTTGCCGAAATCACCATTCGGGCCGTTCACGCGCAGAATCCGTTTTTCTCGGATCAGAATCGCGGGGACCTGTTCAACCGCTATTTCGATCTGGTGGTGGTGCAAAAGGCGGTGCCGAGCCTGGTCATCGGCGGCTTTACGATCATCCTGCAATCGGCAGTCGGGCTTGCGGTGACGAGCTTT
Source organism: Sphingomonas sp. (assembly GCF_040398505.1). Lineage (GTDB taxonomy): Bacteria > Pseudomonadota > Alphaproteobacteria > Sphingomonadales > Sphingomonadaceae > Sphingomonas. The sequence goes on from NZ_JBBATX010000015.1 coordinate 4,572, forward strand.
TACCACCCGTTCTTCCTCGGCTTCAACGCGCTGCTGGTGCTCGTCATCCTGGCGATCTGGCTGATCTGGTCGCGGGGCTCGATCGGCTCGGCGGTCGCGCTCAGCCATGCCAAGCATGATGCCGCGCGCTGGCTCGAAAGCGTCGGCGGATCGAACGGCTTTTACAAATCCAGCCGCCATCTCGATTTTGCGATGGATCGATCGGAGGCGGTGACCGCCGCCTATGTCGGGCGGCATCGGCATTATTTCCGCTACAGCTTTACCCAGACGGTCGCCTTCTTGCTGCTCTTTGCGCTGGCGAACGCGGCCCTGCTCGCGCTTGGCGGCAATCTGATCCTGGCGGGCGAATTGTCGATCGGGCAATTGGTCGCGGCCGAGCTGATCCTCAGCGGCGTTTTTTACGGCATTGCGCAGCTCGGCTGGTATCTCGATTCGCTGTACGATCTCATCGCGAGTTCGGAGGAATTGTCGCTGCTCTTCGCGATTCCGCAGGAGCCCGCCGTCACCGTGGCGGGCCGGGCACCGGTCGATGGCGCGGTGCGGCTCGACGGCGTGGTGATGGACGGCGCCCGCTTCGATTTCGCGCTGGCGGCGGGGGAACAATTGGTCACGCTGACCGATGACGGCGCGGAACGGCTGCTGGCGATGGTGCTGACGCGCCACATCGTTCCCGAACGCGGGCTGGTCACCGTTGGCGGCGCCGACATCGCCTCGTTCGATATGTATTTGCTGCGCTCCGAAGTGATGGTGCTCGAACGGCCGTCGATCGTCGAGGTCAAGATTCGCGAATATCTCTCGCTGGCGTCGGAGGATGCGCGCTCAAGCTCGAGCGCGATGCTCGAAGCGTTGGAGGCAGTCGGTCTGCGCGATCGCGTCGCGCGGCTGCCGCACGGGCTCGATACCGTGCTCGCCGCCTCGGGCTATCCGCTGTCGATTGGCGAATTGATGGCGCTCAAGCTTGCCAATGCGCTGCTGGTGCGCCCGCACGTGTTGATGTTGTCGCAGCTTTACGATCTGTTGCCAGTCGAACGCCTGACCAGCGTGCTCGCCCGGCTGCGAGCGGCCGGGACAACCGTTTTGCTCTCGACCGGTCGACCGGAGGATATCACGCTGGACGGGTGGTTCTATCTTGAGCCGCACCGGCAGCGCCGCTTCGCCACGCGCGAGGAACTGATCGCCGCGCAGCAGCAGGGGGTGCGGGATGCCGTACAAGGCTGAGCGACTAGCGCATTTCAAGACGCTGGCGGGGATGCGCGCGCCCCGCTTTGCGGTGGTGGTTGCGTGGATGGTGACAACCGGCATCGCGATCGCGGTGGCGATCATGGCGCTGGTGCCGTGGTTGCAGACCGCAGATGGTGCAGGCCAAGTCGTTGCGCTCGACCCCGATGAGCGCCAGCAGCAAGTGACCGCGCTGGTGCCGGGGCGCGTCGATCGCTGGTATGTGCAGGATGGACAGCACGTCGCGCGCGGCGATCCGATCGCGCGCGTGGTCGATCTCGATCCCGATTTGCTGTCGCGCCTCGCCGCCGAGCGCGCGCAAGTGCAAGCCGAGATCGCGTCGGTCGAACAGAGCCGCGCGGTCGCCGGGATCGATGTCGCGCGCACCCGGCAATTGCTCGCCGAAGGGCTCGGCTCGCGGCGCGATTACGAACAGACGCAAATCAAGGTTGCCGACACCGGGGCCAAGCTCGCCGAATCGCGCGCCAAGCTCAACCGGATCGACATCGCGCTCAACCGCCAGTCGGCACAGGTGGTGCGCGCGCCGCGCGACGGCCGCCTGCAACAGCTTAATGCGGCGAGTGGGAGTGCGATGGTGTCGGCGGGAACCGTGCTGGCGGTGGTCGCGCCCGAACGCGTCGAGCGTGCGGTCGAACTCTATATCGACGGCCGCGACGTGCCGCTGGTTCGCACGGGCCGCCACGTCCGGTTGCAGTTCGAAGGCTGGCCCGCAATTCAGTTCAGCGGCTGGCCTTCGGTCGCGCAAGGCCTGTTCGACGGGCAAGTGCGCTCGATCGATCCCAATGCCGCGCCCGATGGCCTGTTCCGCATTCTGGTCGAGCCGCAACCCGGCAAGCCGGCGTGGCCGAGCAACGACGATGTCCGCCCCGGTGGCAAGGTGCGCGGCTGGGTGCAGGGTGAGACGGTGCTGATCGGATACGAACTGTGGCGCCAGCTCAACGATTTCCCGCTCGAATTCGGGCGGCGCCCGACGGTCGAGATCAAGGGCAAGGCGAAGGCGCCGAACGCGAAGATCGACGCGGACGATTCGGCCAAGAAATGATCCGCTTTGCTTTCCTGCGGCTGCTTGCCCCCTTCCTGCTCGCGCTGTGTCCCGGCATGGCGCTGGCGCAAGGTGCGCCGCTGACGCTTGACGACGTGCTGCGCTCGTCGGCGCGTTCTGCCCCGCAAATCATCGAGGCGCTGGCGCGGGTCCGCCAAACCGAGGGCCGCGCGCTGTCCGCCGAAGGCGCGTTCGATACCGTCTTCGATGTCGATGGCCGATCGCGCGTGGCGGGCTATTATGACGGGACGATCGTCGAAGGCCGGGCGACGCGGCCGCTCACCACCAATGGCGGCTATGTCTATGGCGGCGTTCGCGCGTCGCGCGGGTCGTTCCCGATCTATGAGGATCAGGCCTATACCAACCGGCTGGGCGAGGCGAAGGTCGGGGCGCTGTTCGCGCTGCTGCGCGACCGCGTGGTCGACGAACGCCGCACGCGCCGCGCGATTGCCGCGACCGATATCGACGTCGCGCGGTTCGAAGCCGAGATGGCCGCGATCGGGGTGCAGCGCCGCGCGGTCGACAGCTATCAGAACTGGGTCGCGGCCGGCCTCAGGCTGCGCGCGTATCGCGACTTGCTGTCGCTGGCCGAGCGCCGCCGCAGCGCGATCGCGCGGCTGGTGACGCTCGGCGCGCGGCCCGAAATCCTGCTGACCGAGAACGACCAGAATCTGGTGCGGCGGCGCGGGCTGGTGCTGCGCGCGGAACAGGATTTGGCCGGTGCCGCCAATGCGTTGTCGCTCTATTTGCGCGACGAAGCGGGCGCGCCGCTGATCGTTTCGGCCGATCGGCTTCCGCCCGACGCTTCGGCACTGGCCGGGATCGCCCGCGCGCCGAGTATCGTGCCCGCCACCGAGCGTTTCGATTATCGCGCGATCCTGACGCGGATCGATCAGGCGACAGCGCGGCTGCTGCTTGCGGAGAACGACTTGAAGCCGCGGCTCGACCTGCGCGGCGAGCTTGGCAAGGATCTCGGCGACACGGGGCTTGGCGGGTCGAGCCGGACGCCGCTGGAGGCGATCGTCGGCTTTCGTTTCAGCGTGCCGTTGCAAAATCGCGCGGCTAAGGGGCGCGTCGCCGAGGCGCGCGCCGAAATCGATGCGCTCGATCAGCGCGGGCGCTTCCTGCGCGACCAGATCGTTGTCGAAGTCGAAGCGATCGTGATCGCCGCCGACGGTGCCGAGCGCCTGGCGAGTGTGGCCGAGACCGAGCGCAGTCTGGCCGAACGGCTCGCGGCGGCCGAACGCCGGCGGTTCGAACTCGGCTCGGGCGATTTCTTCCTGGTCAACCAACGCGAGGAAACCGCCAACGATGCGCGGATCCGCCTGATCGATGCGCAAGCGCGGATCGCCTCGACGCGCGCCGAACTCGCCGCCGCCACCGCCGATCGCGCGGCATTGGGGCTGACGCGCTGATCATCCGCGATTGCGCTGCGGCGCGCGATCGCCCAACGCAGACGCGTGCCACGACCCGCCTCCGCCACCCCTAACGCGCTCCGCCATCCGCCCTGGGCGATCGTTGCGGTGATCGCGACCGCGCTCGCGGGCGGCGCGCTGTGGCTGCTCGGCTGGGCAGTCGGAGAGATTGGCGAAGGCGAGATGCGCTTCCCGGTCGACCGCGCGATCCTGTTGTGGCTGCGCGGCGGGGTGGCGCATGGCGTGCCGCCGGGGCCGTTATGGCTGACGCAAGCGATGCTCGATGTCACCGCGCTCGGCGGGGTGACGGTGCTGGTGCTGGTGACGGCATTGGTCGCGGGATTCTTGATCGCATCGCGCCACTGGCTGACGCTCGCGCTGGTGCTGGCGGGGACGATCAGCGGGTCGGCGGTGGTGACGCTCGTCAAGGGGCTGGTCGGGCGCGTGCGGCCAGACGTGACCGATCATCTCGTGCAGGTCTATGACGCGAGCTTCCCGAGCGGGCATGCCGCAAACAGCGCGTGCGTGTATCTGACGCTCGCCTTGCTGCTGCTTCAGATCACCGCGGGGCGTGGCGTTCGGCGCTACATTCTCGCCGCGACGATGCTGCTGGTCAGCGTGATCGGCATCAGCCGGGTCTATCTCGGCGTGCATTGGCCGAGCGATGTGCTCGCGGGCTGGATCTTCGGGTCGTTCTGGGCAGTGGCGTGGTGGGCGCTCGGTGCCGCGATCCGGCTGCGCGTGGCGGGGGCGACGCCGACCCGGCCCGAATAGCCGTTCATCCCCCCGCAAGGTTGGTGCGACCACCGCACAATCGACACGCCGAATCGTTTCCGGGAGACGACGAAACGGTCTTGTTACAGTATCTCATAACAACTATTGCAGTGCAGCACAGTTTTTGAAAGCCTCCTCATGACGCCAAAATCCTTGTTGTTCGCAACACCGATGCTCGTGCTCGCTGTGCCCGCGGCCGCCCAGACGGCGCCGCCGAGCCAAGTCTCGGCGACCGACCAGGGACCCGATATTGTCGTTACCGGGGTCGTGCCAAAGAGTGAAACCGATGTGCTTTCGGGCACATCGGTGTTGCGCGGTGCCGAGCTGACGCGGAGCCTGCGGCCGACGATCGGCGAGACGTTGGCCAAGCTGCCGGGCGTTTCGGCAACCTCGTTTGGGCCAAGTGCGTCGCGTCCGGTGCTGCGCGGTTTCCAGGGCGAGCGGATTCGCGTGCTGACCGACGGGATCGGGTCGATCGACGTGTCGAACACCAGCGTCGATCATGCCGTCATCATCGATCCGCTATTGGCTGAGCGGATCGAAGTGCTGCGCGGTCCGGCAGCCTTGCTCTACGGTTCGTCGGCGGTCGGCGGGGTCGTCAATGTGATCGACACGCGCATCCCGCGTTCGGTGCCAAAGGCGGGCTATCGTCTGTCGGGCATCGCGACGTACGGATCAGCGGCGAACGAGCGGACGGTTGGTGCCGCCGGCGACGTCGCGCTGGGGCAGCATTTCGTCGTTCACGCCGACGGTTCTTATACGAAGTCGGACGATTTGCGGATTGGCGGCTATGCGCTGACCGATCGGCGGCGGCGCGAGGCGCTCGCGACGAGCTTGCTCCCGATCGACCCTGCCAACCCCGATCCGATCGATTATGCCGCCAGCGCTGCGGTGCGCGGCACGCTGCCCAATACCGCCGCGCAGACCTGGACCGCCGGGGTGGGGGCGGCGCTGATCACCGATACCGGTTCGCTCGGCGTGTCGTACAGCCATTATGACAGTCTGTACGGCGTGCCGATCCGCTACGCGACGCTGCCCGGCGAAGGGCAGGATGCACCGCGGCTTAGCATCGTGCAGAATCGCTACGATCTGCGGGCCGAGGTGCAGACCGGCGGCGGCTTCCTCGATCGCATCCGGCTCCGCGCGGGCCATGCCACCTATCGCCATTTCGAACTCGCGCCCGACGGCGCGATCGGTACGGCATTCTTCAACAATGGCACCGAAGGCCGGCTCGAACTCGTCCAGGCCAAGCGTGGCGGCTGGCAGGGTGCCTCGGGCGTGCAGTTCTTCAACCGCGTGTTCGACGTGAAGGGCGACGAGGCGTTTCTGCCCAAGAACGAAACCAACCAGACCGGCCTCTTCACGCTGCAGCAGCTCGATCTTGGCGCGTTCAAGGCCGAAGCGGGCGTGCGCTACGAACTCACTGACGTCGCCGCGCGCACCGTGGCGGGTGACCTGCGGTTTTCTGGTGCACAGCGGCATTTCGGCGCGGTTTCGGGTTCGGTCGGCGGATCTTACGGCGTGAGCGATGCGGTCCGCATCGGGTTCAACCTCTCGCATACCGAACGCGCACCATCGGCCGAGGAACTGTTTGCCAACGGTGCACATGCGGGGACGCAAGCCTATGAGCTGGGCAATCCGAACTTTCGGCTGGAAAAAAGCAACGGCGGTGAGCTGACGCTTCACGCGCACGGTACGGGCTACAGTTTCGATGCGTCGGCCTATTACAGCCGCTTCTCCAACTATATTTCGGAAAATCAGGTCGATCAGACGATTTGCCAGGCTGCCGCCGCACCGAGCGGGCGAACGGTCGACTTCCCGTGCTTCCAGTCGATTCAGGCCGATGCAACCTATTATGGCGTCGAGGCCGAGGGATCTGTCGTGCTGGGCCGGGTCGGGGGGTATACGATCAACGCCGACGCGCTGGGCGATTATGTCCGTGCGACGATCCGCGATCAGGGACCGGTCCCGCGCATTCCGGCGGCGCGTGTGCTCGGTGGCGTGGAGGCGCAATCGGACGCGCTGACCGGCCGCGTCGAGGTCGAGCATGTGTTCGATCAGAACCGGATTCGCGCGTTCGAGACGCCGACCGCTGGCTATACGATGGTCAATGCCTCGTTCGCGATCACGCCGTTCCCGGCCAACCGCAAGCTGTCGCTGACGCTCAGTGCGAACAATCTGTTCGACGTCGATGCGCGCCGCGCGGCGAGCTTCCTCAAGGATTTCGC
>NZ_JBBATX010000015.1:11369-16800 GCF_040398505.1 Sphingomonas sp.
CCATCTCCCCGAGCTTGCGCTCCCACGCCAGCGCATCGCGTACGATCAGGTCGAGATCGGCACGCTTGGGGGTCCAGTCGAGCGTGGCGAGGATCGCGGTGTTATCCGCGACCAACTCGCCCGCATCGCCCGCGCGGCGGCCTTCGATCACGCGGTTGAGCTTGATATTGGTCACGCGGTCGACCGCGTCGAGCACTTCGAGCACCGAGAAGCCCTTGCCATAGCCGGCGTTGAGCGTGTGGCTGCGGGTCGGTTCGGCTACCAACAGATCGAGTGCTGCGACATGCGCGGCGGCCAGATCGCTGACATGGATATAATCGCGCACCCCGGTGCCGTCGGGCGTCGCATAATCGGTGCCATAAATTCCGACACTCCCGCGCTTGCCCAGCGCCGCCTCGACCGCGATCTTGATGAGGTGCGTGGCACCAACGGTCGATTGCCCGCTGCGCTGCTGCGGATCGGCGCCCGCCACGTTGAAATAGCGCAAGGCGGCATAGTTGATCGGATGCGCCGCCGCGACGTCGCGCAGCATCGCCTCGGTCATCAGCTTTGACGTGCCGTACGGGTTGATCGGCACGGTCGGGTCGCCCTCCGCCACCGGTACCTTGGCCGGCGTGCCATAGGTCGCGGCGGTTGAGGAGAAGATGAAGTGCTTCACACCCGACACGACCGCGCTTTCGAGAAGCGCGCGGCTGGCGACGGTGTTGTTGCGATAATATTTGAGCGGATCGCTGACCGATTCGGGGACGATGATCGAGCCGGCGAAATGCATCACCGCGCTCACGCCGTGATCGCGCAGCGTCGCGCGGACGTGGGCATCGTCCTCGATTTCGCCTTGTACAAGCGTGGCGCGCGGGTCGACCAACCAGTCGAACCCGGTCGACAGATTGTCATACACCACGACGCGGTGGCCCGCATCGAGCAGTGCCAGCACCGCATGGCTGCCGATATAGCCCGCGCCGCCCGTTACCAGTACCGATCCGTCCAGCATGCGTATCTGCCCTTTTTGTCGCGGGTTCGCGTTCCTATCTTGAAGCCCTAAACAAGGAGCGAACGATGGCAAGCGAAGTCGCCACCCTGGCGGGCGGATGTTTCTGGTGCACCGAGGCGGTGTTCAAGGATGTGATCGGCGTGGAAAAGGTCGAGAGCGGCTATATTGGCGGCGCGGTCCCCAATCCCACCTACAAGCAGGTATGTAGCGGTGCGACCGGCCATGCCGAGGCGATCCGCGTGACCTTCGATGCCGATCAGGTGTCGTATGGCGACATCCTCGACATGTTCTTTGCGACGCACGATCCGACGCAGCTCAACCGGCAAGGCAATGACATCGGCACGCAATATCGCTCGGCGATCTTCCCGCATGACGACGCGCAAGCGGCCGAGGCGGTGGCGGCGATGGCGCGTGCGGCAGACGGCTGGCCCGCGCCGATCGTCACCACGATCGAACCGATGAGCGAATGGTATCCGGCGGAGGACTATCATCAGGGATATTGGGAGGCCGAAGGGCGCGGCAATCCCTATTGCATCGCGGTGATCCCGCCTAAGCTCGCTAAGCTGCGCAAGAGCTTCGCGGCGCGATCCAAAGCTGTGGCGACTTAAGAAGATTTTATTCGCGCGGAGGCGCGGAGGACGCGGAGAAGAAGAGCGCGGTGGCGCTCGATCGGCTGTTATGCGTTTCTCTGCGTTCCCGGCGCCTCTGCGCGAACCCCTTTTCAGTCGCGGTGCGCCGCGCGGCGCAGACGGTCGTTGATCGCGATGCCGATGCCGTCGTCGGGGATCGGGGCGGTCGCGATGCTGGCGCGGTCGCTCGCGTCGGCGCGGTGGAGCGCGTCGAAGAGGTTTGCCGCCGCTTCGACCGGATTACCCGATGCTGATAGCGTTTCCTCCCCCGCTGTCTCGCCGAAACCGATGAGATATTCACCGTCTTCTGTGTGCGTTGCGTTCAGGCGGAGCGGCTTTCTCGGCGCGTAATGGCTGGCGAGCTGGCCGGGCGCGGTTACGCGCGTGTCTTGCCCTTTTCTCCACCCCGGCGAAGGCCGGGGTCCAGTTGCGTGTCGCTCGCTGGGGAGGACAGCGTTCAAAGCTGGAACGCTCGCTGCTGGACCCCGGCCTTCGCCGGGGTGGAGCGTTGAGGATTGGATAAGCGAGAGATCGTCCGCAGTAATCGGCCCCGGCCGCAACACCGTGCGCCCCTGCACGATCGTCGACTCGAGTCCCGATTCGGTCGCGCCGTCATCCACTACCAGCGCGATGCGTCCGCTTAGGCTCGCCACGACATGCGCCGCGCGCGTCGGGCTGATGCCGCCGCTGGCATTGGCCGAGGGCGCGGCGAGCGGCTTGCCCGTTGCCTCCAGCAAGGCGCGCATCGCGCGGTGCGCGGGCACGCGGAGCGCAATCGTATCGAGCCCCGCCGTCACCAGCGACGCGATGCCCGAATCCGCGCGGAGCGGCAGCACCAGCGTCAACGGCCCCGGCCAGAACGCCTCGGCCAGCGCCAGCGCATCCGCGTCGAAATCCGCAATTTCCTGGGCCGCCGCCAGATCGAGCACATGCACGATCAGCGGGTTGAAGCTCGGGCGGCCCTTGGCGGCATAGATTCGCGCGACCGCGGCCGAATCGGTCGCGTCCGCCGCCAGCCCGTAGACCGTCTCGGTCGCAATCGCGACCGGTTGCCCAGCGGTAATCAGCGCGGCGGCCGCGATGATCGCGGCCTCGCCGTAAGGTAAGGTCCTCGTCGCAAAAGGCGGGTTTGGCGCGGTCATCATGCGCGGCTATAGCGGCGACAAGCCCGCCGCATAAGAGGACGTCCCATGTTTACCCCCGCCACCGCCGACCAGCGTTTCGTGCTCGATCATGTCGCGCGGATTGCCGATCTCGCCGCGACCGATCGCTTCGCCGCCGCCAGCGACGATGTCGTCGACGCCGTCCTCGAAGGGGTGGGTCAGTTGGCCGCCGGCGAATGGGCACCGCTGCTGCGCGCCGGCGATACCGTCGGCGCGAAATGGACCCCCGAAGGCGTGGTGATGCCCGACGGTTTCGTGAAGGCGTATCACGATTATGTCGAGGGTGGCTGGGGCACGATCGGCGTGCCGGAGGAGTTTGGCGGGCAGGGGCTGCCCTTCGTGATCCAGACCGCGGTGCTCGATACGCTCGGCACCGCGAATATGGGCTTCGCGCTTGCCCCCACGCTGACGGTCGGCGCGATCGAGGCGCTGGCGCATCACGGCAGCCCTGAGCAGCAAGCGCTCTACCTCCCGCATTTGGCGACCGGCGAGTGGACCGGCACGATGAATCTGACCGAGCCGCAGGCCGGCTCCGATGTCGGGGCACTCCGCACCACCGCCACCCCGCGCGGCGACGGGACGTTCCTGATCAAGGGCACCAAGATCTACATCTCGTTCGGTGATCACGACATGGCCCCGAATATCGTCCACCTTGTGCTCGTGCGCACCCCCGGCGCACCCGCCGGGACCAAGGGGATTTCGCTGTTCCTGGTGCCGAAGTACCGGCTGACGGACGATGGCGCGCCAGGCGATTTCAACGATGTCCGCGTCGTCTCGATCGAGCATAAGATGGGCCTCCACGCCTCGCCGACCTGCGTGCTGAGCTTTGGCGATCAGGACGATTGCATCGGCGAGCTGATCGGGGCCGAATATGGCGGCATCCGCGCGATGTTCACGATGATGAACAATGCGCGGCTCAATGTCGGCTTGCAGGGCGTGCAGGTCGCCGAGGCAGCGACGCAGGCGGCGGTGTCGTACGCGCTCGACCGCGTCCAGTCGCCGCGCGCCGGATCGGGCAGTGCCGAGTCGGTCAAGATCGTCGAGCATCCCGATGTCCGCCGGATGCTGCTGCGGATGAAGGCGCAAACGCAGGCAGCGCGCGCGCTCGTTTATTATGCCGCGAGCCAAGTCGATCGCGCGACGCTCCGTGAGGTTGGCGGACAGGAGCGGCTCGACATCCTCACCCCGCTTGCCAAGGCGCACGGCACCGACATCGGCAATGAAGTCGCCAGCCTCGGCATCCAGATTCATGGCGGCATGGGCTATATCGAGGAGACCGGCGCGGCGCAGTTCTTCCGCGATGCGCGGATCACGCCGATTTACGAAGGCACCAACGGCATTCAGGCGGCCGATCTGGTCGGGCGCAAGCTCGGTATGGATAATGGCGGCGTGTTCGCGCGGCTGATCGCCGATATGCGGGCCGAGGCGCAGGACGGCGGGTTGGTCGCTTTGATCGATGCGTGCGACGACATCGGGCGCGGTATGGCGGGAATGGACGCCGACGACAAGCTCGCGGCGAGTTATCCGTTCCTGACGATGCTGTCGGTCGCGGTCTGCGGCTGGCTGATGGAGCGGTCGGGCCGTCTCGCGACCGGCGACGACGCCTTCGCGCAAATGAAGCGCGCGGCGTGCGCCTTCTACGTCGCGCAGATCGTGCCCGAGGCGCTGGGCTTGCGCGCGGCAGCGAGCGCGAGCGCGGCGGTGCTCTATTCGGTCCCGGCCGAGGCGTTCGCGGCTTGAGCGACTGGTCGTGGACCCCGACCGCCGACAGCGGGATCAGCGTGCGGATGCAGTCGGCGGGCGAGGTCACGCTCGAACTCGCCGAACTGCCCGCCGCCGATGGCAGCACCGACCGGCTGGCCTTGTGCGTCCACGGTTTCCCCGAACTCAATTTCAGCTGGCGTTATCAGATGCCGTTGCTCAGCGAGCGCGGCTGGCGGGTCTGGGCGCCCAATCTGCGCGGCTATGGCGCGAGCGATCGGCCCGAGGGGGTCGCCGCCTATCATATCGATCGGCTGGTCGGCGATCTGGTCGGCTTGATCGATGCGAGCGGCGCGAAAGAGGTGCTGCTGATCGCGCATGATTGGGGCGCGATCATCGCGTGGCAATTCGCGATCCGCCGCGCGCGACCGCTCGTCGGGCTGGTCATTATGAACGTGCCGCACCCGCACGTCTTCGCGCGCGAGCTGAAGACCTGGGGCCAGTTGCGGCGCAGCTGGTACGTCTATTTCTTTCAACTGCCGTGGCTGCCCGAGCGCGTGTTCGGGCGAAATCATGCCGCCGGCATCGCCCGCGCGATCCGCAACATGGCGGTCGACAAAAGCGCCTTCCCGCGCGCGGTGCTCGATGTGTACCGCGCGGCGGCGGCGCGGCCCGGCGCGCTCACCGCGATGCTCAATTATTACCGCTCGATGGTGCGTTCGGGCAGCAATACCCCGACGGGCGACGGCCGGATCGAGACGCCGACGCTGATGATCTGGGGTGAGGAAGACACCGCGCTCGGCATCGGCTGTTCGCAGGGGACCGAGGCCTATTGCCCCGACTTCGAGATCCACCGCTTGCCCGGCGTCTCGCACTGGGTGCAGCAGGAAGCGCCGGACACGGTCAATGCGGTCCTGGGGACATGGCTGGAGCGCTTTCGGCGGTAG
>NZ_JBBATX010000015.1:16900-38440 GCF_040398505.1 Sphingomonas sp.
GGTTGGTCTACCCCTTTTTGAACGGCGTCATCGCGCCGAGAAATTCCTGATCGGATTCGACCGACGCCCGCTCGCGCGCGAGGAAATCGCCGATCGCGCGCCGGAACCCCGCATCGGGAATGTAATGCGCCGACCAGGTCGGCACCGGCACATAACCGCGCGCGAGTTTGTGTTCGCCCTGTGCGCCGGCCTCGACCGTCTTGAGCCCGCGCGCGATCGCCGCGTCGATCGCCTGATAATAGCAAAGCTCGAAATGGAGGAAGGGGACTTCCTCGGTGCAGCCCCAATAGCGGCCGTACAGCGTATCCTCCCCGATCAGGTTGAGCGCCCCCGCGATGGGCCGCCCGTCGCGTTCGGCGAGGATCAGCAGGACCCGCTCGGGCATCGTCTGGCCCAGCAGCGAGAAGAATTCGCGGGTCAGATACGGCTGGCCCCATTTGCGCGCGCCGGTGTCCTGATAGAACACCCAGAACGCATCCCACTCAGCCTCGGTAATGTCCGCGCCGGCAATGTGGCGGATCGTCAGCCCCTCGACCGCGCCGGCGCGTTCCTTGCGGATCGCCTTGCGCTTGCGGCTGGCGAGCGCGCCGAGGAAATCGTCGAAGCTCGCATAGCCCTGATTTTGCCAGTGAAATTGCGTGCCCTCGCGGATCAGCCAGCCCGCGGCTTCGAACGCGGGCAATTGCTCGGGGCAGACGAAGGTCGCATGCGCCGAGGACAGGCCGTGCTGATCGGTCACCGCCTCGATCGCCGCGATCAAAGCAGGGGCTTGCGCCGGATCCCGCAGCAGCAAGCGCGGCCCGGGTGCCGGGGTGAAGGGCACGGCGATTTGCAGCTTGGGATAATATTGGCCGCCCGCCCGCTCCCACGCATCGGCCCAGGCATGGTCGAAGACATATTCGCCCTGACTGTGGCTCTTCGCATAGGCCGGCGCGATTCCGGCGGGCTTGCCGTCGGGACCGTCAACGATGATCGGGATCGGTTGCCAGCCGGTGCGCGGCCGCGCGCTACCCGATTGTTCGAGGATCGACAGGAAGGCGTGGGCAACGAACGGGTTGGCGCTGCCGGCGCAGGCATCCCAGTCCGCCGCCGGGATTGCGGAGACGCCGTCGGCGATGCGGGCGGTGACGGCGTCTTTCACAGCGCTAAGCTAGGGTGTCGGCGGTGCTTTCTCAACTGCTGCGTCGTCATACGACCAGCATAAAGCCAGCAACAGGAAGGGGGTGACGAATTCGCGGTGCCGCTCGCCAAATTCGAACCACACGCCGAACAGCAATAAGTGCAGGCCGCACGCTGCGATCAGCAGGACGAGCGTCGCGGGAACGCGCCCCAGCCGTGCTGCCGCACCCCCAAGCAGCGCCAGATGCGACAGTTGCGCGATCGGCCACAGCCCGGCGGCAAGCAGGTGCGGGAAGGGCGGGCCCATCGCGACCAGCCGCGTGACGCCGAATTCGGCGACGCCGCACGCGCGCACGAACTTGGTGGCGGTTAGCCGGACAAAGCCTGCCGGATGCGTGCGGATCCACTCCAGCGCTATCGCCTGAATTCGCGGGCCACAGGCCATTTCGGGAATGCCCTTCAGCGCGATCGGCGGCGGCTCCCAATTGCCGGTGGCATCGGGATTATTGCCGATCCACAGGCTCGCGCCGCTCGCGGTGGTCAGCGGTACAAAGGCATGGAACAGCATCCCATTACGGATCCACCACGGCAACAGCACGATCCCGGCGACGACCGCGCCGCGCAGCCCCGTCGCCAGCACCGGCCACAGCCCGATCCGGCCGACCAGCACTATCCCGAACAAAGCGGCGAGCGGCGCCGCACCCGGTTGCGTCAGCGCAAGCAGGCCGGCCGGTACCCCCAGCGCCACCGCGCCGCGCCAGCCGGGGTGGTGCTGCACCCATGTCAGCGCGAGCGTCAGGACCAGCAGCGCGCACAGCGATTCCTTCTGCGCGAGCGGTGCGGAAAACAGCACCGAGGGCCAGAGGAGATACAGCCACGCGGCCCGTCGCCCGGCCACCGCACTGCCGAGCCGCGTCCCCAACAGCACGATCAGCCATGCCGTTGCCGTGTCGGTCAGCGTGCCAAGGGCAAGGACCGAGGGTGTCGAAAAGCCGAACAGCGCCCCCCACCCGGCGAGCAAAACCGGATAGAGCGGCGGGAACAGGGCGCGCCACGCGCTGCCGAAGAAGGGATCGTAGATCACGAGGCCGTGCCCGGCGAGGAGCCCCTTGGCGAGGTTTAGATAGGCGTTGGGGTCACCGGTCGAAGTGCGCCACACTGCCAGCAAGGCGAAGGCGACGCGGACTGTCATCAGCGCCAGCGCCAGCAGCGCGAAGTTCCGGCGGCGTGGCATTTCGCGCAGGAGCGCGAAGCCGAATGCGGCGAGCGCAATCCAAGCGAGGACCGCGGCGATGCTGCCGAGCGACACGCCCCACCGCGCCTGCAGATCGGGCAAGGCGGTCAGCCCGTAGAGTAGCAGCCCGCCCAGCACTGCCTGGACGCTCCACGCGGCATAAAGCTGCGCGCGGGTCACTGGCCGAAGGACGTGGCGCGGTACAGCAAGGTGATTGCGACGCGGCGGTTGCGCGGGTCGGCGGCGTCTTCCTTGATCATCGGCTCGCGGTCGGCGACGCCTTCGATCCGGTTGAACCGCATCTCGTCAATCCCGCCCGCCGCCAGCCGCCGCCGGGTCGCCTCGGCGCGGGCGCTCGACAACATCCAATTGTTCATTGCCAGCGGATCGCCATAGCCCAGGCTGTCGGTATGGCCGCGGATCATGATCGGGTTGGTGGTCGCCTTGATCGATTGCGCGATCAGCCCGATCAGCGACGACGCGCGTCCCTCGAGCTGAGTCGTGCCGAGATCGAACATCGAATAATCAGCATCGTCGAGCAGATCGATCCGCAGGCCGTCATTGGTCCTGATGAAGCGGATATGGTTCGACAGCTTGGCGAGCTTGGGGTTCGACGCCATCGCCATCGTCACCTGACGCTTCATCGCCTCGAAATTCTTGCGGTCCTCGGCGGACAAGGCGGCCTTGTCCTTCAGCGTGCCTTTCTGCCCGGTGCCGACCTGATCGCCGCCGATCGCCTCGACCGGCACCGTCATCGACCGCGTTCCGCTTTGCGAGGCGCGGTGCGCGTAATTGTCCTTCGCCGTGATCGAATCGCCGCCGAAAATGCCGTTTGACCCTGCGCTGTTTTCCTGGCGCTGGACGAGCGTTGGCGAGAAATAGTCGGCGAGCGCCTTGCGCTGCTTCTCATTGGTCGCGCCGAGCAACCACATTAGCAGGAAAAACGCCATCATCGCGGTCACGAAATCGGCATAAGCGACCTTCCACGCGCCGCCGTGATGCCCGCCATGTCCCTCGATATAGATCTTCTTGTAGATGATCTTGGGCGGCACATTGGTGCCGTGCGGCGCGCGCGCGGCGGCCATTAGCGGGCGTCACCGGAAAGACGTTCACGCGAAGGCGCGAAGCCGCGAACAAGCAAAGAAGCGTGGTTCGCGCAGAGGCGCAGAGGCGCAGAGAACGATTCGCGCGTCAGCGCGCTCACGAATGCCCAGGGCTGGTTATGACGAACCGCTGGCGCGGCGGGGCACACCCCCTCCGCGCCTCCGCGCCTCCGCGCGAACAAAACCTTCTTCGCGCCTCCGCGGCTTGGCGTGACCATTACCGCCCCCGCAGCCCGTCGAACACTTCGGCGAACCCCGGCTGGTTCGAATGCGCGATGCCCGAGCGCGCCGCTTCGATCACCAGCGGTTGCGGGTGGCCGTGGAGCGAAGCGATGATGATCTGCTTGACCACGTGGTAGATCGCGGCATCGGCCTCGATCACCTGCTTCAGCCGGTTGGCGAGCGGCGCGACGATGCCATAAGCCAGCAACACCCCCATGAACGTGCCGACCAGCGCCGATCCGATCATCGCGCCCAGAATCGCGGGCGGCTTGTCGATCGATCCCATCGTCTTGACCACGCCGAGCACCGCCGCGACGATGCCGAGCGCCGGCAGCGCATCGGCCAGCGACGCGATCGTCCCGTGCGGCCCCTCGACTTCGTGATGATGCGTTTTGATCATGTTATCCATCACGTCTTCGACCGCATGGACATCGAGCGTACCCGATGACACGACGACGAGGCGCAGCGTGTCGGCGATCAGATTGATGAGCGTATGGTCCGCCAGCAGGCGCGGATATTCAGCGAAGACGGCCGAGGATTTCGGATCCTCGACATGCGGTTCGAGCGCGATCGGGCCATCGGTCCGCAGCATCTTCATCAGCTTGCTGACGAGGAAGATGACGTCGAGATAGTCTTGCTTCTTGTATTTCGGGCCCTTGAAGACCTTCATGAAGCCGCCGCCGAGCGCTTTCAGCTCCTTCATCGAATTGCCGATGATCAGCGCGCCGACCGCGGCCCCGCCGATGATCAGCATTTCGTGCGGGATCGCCTCCATCACGGGGCCGAGCGCGCCACCGGTGATCGCAAAACCACCGAAGATCATCACCAGCAGGACGACAAGGCCTATAATGGGAAACATGGCGTGCGATTTGCCCCTGCGATGCGCGGGTCCGATGGACCGCAATGCGCTGGGTTTAAACCCGATTTGGTGTTCAATCGGTTAACCAGAGGCGCGTGGGGATGACACGACGCGGGTGAAATGCGAGGGAGCGCGCTTTCAATCGTCAGGGAAAGCAGCACCATGGACAGCATCGGCGTGATTGGCGCAGGCCAAATGGGGGCGGGCATCGCTCAGGTCTCGGCGCAGGCGGGATATCATGTGCTGTTGTCCGACACGTCGCGCGACCGCGCCGAGGCGGGCAAGGCGGGAATCGCCAAACAGCTCGACCGCGCCGTGACCAAGGAAAAGATCACCGCGCAGGCGCGCGACGCGGCGCTCGCCCTGATCGAACCGGTCGCAAGCGTCGCCGACATGGCTCCGGCGTTCCTCGTCATCGAAGCGGCGACCGAGCGCGAGCAGATCAAGCGCGCGATTTTCGGTGAAGTGGGCAAGGTGCTGTCCGACACCGCGATCCTTGCCAGCAACACCTCGTCGATCCCGATCACGCGGCTCGCGCAAGCCGCCCCCGATCCGGCGCGCTTCATGGGCGTGCACTTCTTCAATCCCGTCCCGGTGATGGGGCTGGTCGAGCTGATCCGCGGGCTTGCCACCAGCGATGCGACGGTCGATGCGGTCGAGGCCTATGTCGGCACGCTCGGCAAGCAGGTCGTTCGTGCCAACGATGCGCCGGGCTTCATCGTCAATCGTGTGCTGATGCCGATGCTCAACGAGGCGTGCTTTGCTTTGGGTGAAGGCGTGGCGAGCGTGCGCGACATCGATCTCGGCTGCCAATTGGGATTGAACCACCCAATGGGCCCGCTGACGCTCGCCGATTTCATCGGGCTCGACACGTGTCTCGAAATTACGCGCGTGCTGTTCGAGGGAACGGGTGACCCCAAGTTCCGCCCCGCGCCGGTGCTGGTGAAATATGTCGAGGCCGGATGGTTCGGGCGCAAGACGGGGCGGGGGTTCTACGACTATTCGGGTGCGGAGCCGATGCCGACGCGGTAGTGCGAGCGGCAAATCTGTCATCCCCGCGGCAGCGGGGACCCAGCTCTGACCGTTCGAGATGGATCCCCGCTTTCCCGGGGATGACACTCGTTGGTCTTGTTACGCCGGCCGCCCCATCCGGAACAGCGCATCCGCGCGCACCTCGAAATAATCGCCCGGCCCGCCGCCGCGCAGGATCGGGTGGGCGGCGGCGGTGCGATAACTGCCGTCGGTGATCAGATCGGGCGCGATATGGATGCCGATCACTTCGCCGAGGATCAGCCAGGTGTCGAGCTCGGCCCCTGCCACATCGGTCAGCCGCAGCGTCTGGGTATGGCGGCATTCGAACGCGACCGGGCTGGTGGCGACGCGCGGCGGCGCGACGAGCCGCGCGGGTGCCGCTTCCAGCCCGGCAAGCGCGAATTCGTCAACATCCGGCGCGACCGTCGCCGAACTCGCGTTCATCGCCTCGGCCAGATCGCGCGTGGCAAGGTTCCACACGAAGTCGCCGGTCGCGGCGATATTGGCGGCGCTGTCCTTCCAGCCGATCGACGCGAACCCGATGATCGGCGGGCGATAATTGAACAATTGGAAGAAGCTGTACGGGGCAAGATTGCGCGTGCCGTCGGCTCCGAGCGTGCTGATCCAGCCGATCGGGCGCGGCGCGATGATCGCGTTGAGCGGATCATGCGCGAGGCCGGGCACGCCCTTATGTCCGTTGCGGGGTTCGTAGAAATGGTGCTGTTGCATCCCGGAACGGTTCCTGTCGGTGATTTCGCGGTGTCGCGTCTGCGCTATTGGCCTACACCTGATGACAAGCGTAACCGTAACCCTCGCCGGCACGAATAGGGACCTGCATGACCGAAGCAAGCCTCTCCGCATCGCCCGATTCCGCCATTTCGGGGGGGGTGCCTTCAGCCGCGCCCGCGCCCGGCACGCCGATTTATCGCCACCGGCTGACCACGCGGATCTGGCACTGGGTCAATGTCGTGACGATCTTCATCATGATCGGCAGCGGACTGACGATTCTCAACGCGCATCCGCATCTCTATTGGGGCGATTTCGGCGCGAATCCGGATCATCCGTGGTTCAACCCGCCGCATGCGCCGTCCTATCTGACGATCCCGGCGGGGTATAATCTCGCGCTCGCACGCCGCTGGCATTTGACCTTCGCCTTTGTGTTCGCCTTCGGGTTGCTGTTCTTCATGATCTCGAGCGTGCTCAACGCGCATTTTCAGAAGGATTTGCGGATCCGGCGGAAGGAACTGGCCCCGGCGCATCTCTGGTTCGATGCCAAGGAACATGCCGCCCTTCGCTTCCACGATCCGAAAAACCCCAATGCGCGCAATATCTTCCAGAAGCTGGCCTATGTTGCGGCGATCTTCGTGCTGATCCCGGCGATGATTGTATCGGGGCTCGCTTTGTCGCCGACGATGGCGGCGGCGTGGCCATGGGTGCTTGAGATCGTCGGCGGGCGCGCCTCGGCGCGATCGGTGCATTTCCTCGCGGCATCGGGGCTGGTGATCTTCATTATCGTCCATCTCGTGCTGGTCATTCTCGCGGGCGCCTTTGGCGAGGTGAAATCGATGATCACCGGCTGGTGGACGGTCCCCGATGATCATGGGGCAGCGACGCAGGAGCATGGCGCATGAGCGGCATCATCACACGGCGCGCCTTGCTGACGACGGGTGCGCTCGGCGCGGGCGCGTTGCTCAGCGGCTGCGACAAATTCGTGGCCAATCCGCTGGGCCGCAAGCTCGTTTTTTCGGGCGAAACGCTCAATTATCAGCTGGCCCGTGCGCTGACCAACCGCGATTCGCTCGCCAAGGAATATCGCCCCGATCAGATGTCGCCGATCTTCCGCGTCAACGGCACCGCCAACCCCAATACGCCGACCTACAACGCGATGGTCGCGGAAAACTTCGCGAACTGGCGGTTGAAGGTCGGCGGCCTCGTCAACCGCCCGCTCGACATTTCGCACGCAGATTTGCTGGCGATGCCCGCGCGCACGCAAATCACGCGGCACGATTGCGTCGAGGGGTGGAGCGCGATCGGTAAGTGGCACGGGCCGATGCTGGGCACGATCCTGAAGGCGGCGGACGTGCGCAGCACCGCGCGCTACATCGTGTTCACCTGCGCCGATCTCTATTCGGGGCATAATTATTACGAATCGATCGATTTGATCGATGCGTTCCACCCGCAGACGATCCTCGCATGGGCGATGAACGATCGGCTGCTGAGCGTTGCGCATGGCGCACCGATCCGGCTGCGCCTCGAGCGGCAGCTTGGCTATAAGAACGCCAAATATGTCATGGCAGTCGATGCGGTCGATTCGCTCAGCAAGATCGGCAAGGGCAAGGGTGGCTATTGGGAAGATGCGATCGATTACGACTGGTATGCCGGGATCTGATTTCAGTCCCGCATCGGTGCCCGAATCGATCGACCCCATTGCCGCACTGCCCCCGCGACTTTAGGGGCAGACTATGGCCCTGATTGATCTTTTTCTCGCGCGGCGTGTCACCAAGGGCACGCTGACTGTTCATCATGCCGACGGCAAGACCTTGAACTTCGGCACGTCTGCGGCCGGGTTCCCCGACGTGACGATCCGCTTCACCGATTCAGGGGCCGCAGCGGCAATCGTGCGCGATCCCGGATTGGGCGCGGGCGAGGCGTATATGAACGGGCGGCTGGTGGTTGAGCAAGGCGATGTGCGCGATCTCGTCCGACTGCTGACGATGAACGATCCGTGGGAAGCCGGCGCCAACGGCCTCGCCGCCTCTCCCTCACGCCGCGCGGTGCAATCGGTCACCCACCGTATCGGGCGGATCAACATGGCGCGCCGCTCGAAACGCAACGTCGCGCACCATTACGATCTGTCGGACCGGCTCTACGATTTGTTCCTCGATGCCGACCGGCAATATAGCTGCGCCTATTATACCGATCCCGCCAACACGCTTGAACGCGCGCAGGACGACAAGAAAGCGCATATCGCCGCCAAACTGGCGCTGAAGCCGGGCATGACCGTGCTCGACATCGGGTGCGGCTGGGGCGGGATGGCTTTGTACATCCACCAGCAAACCGGCGCCGACGTGCTCGGCGTCACGCTGTCCGAGGAGCAATTGAAGGTCGCGCGCGAACGCGCGGTGGCGGCGGGCGTCGCCGACAAGGTCAAGTTCGAGCTGATCGATTATCGCCACGTGACGGGCACCTTCGACCGGATCGTCTCGGTCGGCATGTTCGAACATGTCGGGCCAGCGCATTACACGACCTTCTTCCGGCAATGCCGCGATTTGCTCAGCGACGACGGCGTGATGCTGCTCCACACGATCGGGCGCGCGGGCGGGCCGGGGGTGACCGACAAATGGACGACGCAGTATATCTTCCCCGGCGGTTATAATCCCGCGCTGTCGGAGATCATCGCGGCGAATGAAAGCCTGCGCTTCATGGTCACCGATGTCGAAGTGCTGCGGCTGCATTACGGCTATACGCTCGATGCGTGGTATGACCGCGTACTCGCCGCGCGCGAGCAGATCATCGCGCTCTATGACGAGCGCTTCTACCGCATGTGGCAATTCTATCTGGCGGGCGCGGGTGCGGCGTTCCATTTCGGCGGGATGGTCAATTATCAGGTCCAGTTCGCCAAGAACCGCCACACCTTGCCGATCACGCGCGATTACATGCTGGAGGGCGAACGCGCGATGCGCGGTTAGACCGCGCTGGCGATGCGATTGTTCCACGCGGTCTGCACGATGTTGGCCAGCACCGCAGAATTCACGTCGGCCAAGCGCTTCACATACAGACACCCCTTGCCGGTGCGATGCTTGCCGAGGCCCGGCAGCAGCGCCGCGATATTGGGCGTGCTCGCGCCGACATAGAGCGCAAATTCGGTCTTGCGCGGGGAAAAGCCGATCGCGACCGTGTCGCCCTCGCGGCCGCTGTCATAACGATAGTGCACGCTGCCGAAGCCGATGATCGACGGGCCCCACATTTTCGGATCAAGCCCCGACACCTGTCGCATCAGATCGATCAGCGCGCGGGTATCGGCGGCGCGCTCGGCCGGTTCCACGCGGGCCAGAAAGTCGTCGACGCTCGCATCGCTCTCGACAGTCTTGTTGCTTGCCGCCATCTGCACTCCCCCGAGTCGCTTGCATCAGAGGGTGCCCCGCCCCTAAAGCGCGCCGCCATCGTCTTTCAGGAGTATGCCATGACCGACCAGATCAATCGAGTGGTGCTCGCTTATTCGGGCGGGCTCGATACGTCCGTCATCCTGAAATGGCTGCAGCAGACCTATCAGTGCGAAGTTGTGACCTTCACCGCCGATCTCGGCCAGGGCGAAGAGCTCGAACCCGCGCGGCGCAAGGCCGAAGCGGCCGGGGTCAAGCCCGAGCATATCTTCATCGACGATCTGCGCGAGGAATTCGTCAAGGACTACGTCTTCCCGATGATGCGCGCCAATGCGCTGTATGAGGGCCTGTATCTGCTCGGCACGTCGATCGCGCGGCCGCTGATCGCCAAGCGCCAGATCGAGATCGCGCGGATGCTCAATGCCGACGCGGTCAGCCACGGCGCGACCGGCAAGGGCAATGACCAGGTCCGTTTCGAACTCGGCTATTACGCGCTCGCGCCCGACATCAAGGTGATCGCGCCGTGGCGCGAGTGGGATTTGACCAGCCGCACCAAGCTGATCGAATTCGCCGAACAGCATCAGATTCCGGTGAGCAAGGACAAGCGCGGCGAAGCGCCCTTCTCGACCGACGCCAACATGCTCCACACCTCGAGCGAGGGCAAAGTGCTCGAGGATCCATGGGATGAGGTCCCCGATTACGTCTATTCGCGCACGGTCAATCCCGAGGATGCGCCGAACGAGCCCGAAGTGATCACGGTGGATTTCGCGGGTGGCGACGGCGTCGCGATCAACGGCGTCGGCATGTCGCCCGCGACCCTGCTCGAAACGCTCAACGACATGGGTCGGCGTCACGGCATCGGTCGGCTCGATCTGGTCGAGAATCGCTTCGTTGGCATGAAATCGCGCGGCATGTACGAAACGCCGGGCGGCACGATCTATCACCTCGCGCATCGCGGGATCGAGCAATTGACGCTCGACCGGGGCGCCGCGCATCTCAAGGACGAACTTGCGCCGCGTTATGCCGAGCTGATCTACAACGGCTTTTGGTTCTCGCCGGAGCGCGAGATGCTGCAGGCGGCGATCGACCATAGCCAGGCCAAGGTCACGGGCACGGTGCGGCTCAAGCTGTACAAGGGCTCGGTCACCGTCACCGGGCGCAAATCGCCGTACTCGCTCTATTCGGAGAAGGTCGTGACCTTCGAGGACGATCAGGGCGCGTACGACCAGCGCGATGCCGCCGGGTTCATTAAGCTGCAAGCGCTGCGCTTGCGGCTGCTCGGGCGGCGCGATCGGTAATCCTTCCTTCTCGACTCCCCTCGCTGGAAGGTAGGGGAGTCAAGAAGAGGGAGTTTTAACCCTCTTTCGCTACCGTGCGCCGCATGGACCTGCCCGATCTCCGCCGCACCCGGCTGGGCGATGCGCTTTGTGCGCTCGCGCTGGCGCTCGTGTTGGCGGTGGTTTGGGCGTGGCGCGACTGGGCGGCGCTGTCGGCGCTCCGGCTACCCGATACCGACGATGTGATGCGGCTCCAGCAAATCCGTGACTGGATCGGCGGGCAGGGTTTTGCCGATCTGACGCAGCACCGCTTGGGCGCTGCCCCCGGCCTGGCGATGCACTGGTCGCGGCTGCCCGATCTGGTGCCGGGTGCGATGATCCGCGCGCTTGCCCCGCTGATCGGCACCCATTCGGCCGAGCTGGCGGCGGTGATCGCGTGGCCGACGCTGCTGTTTGCCGCTGCGCTCACCTTGATCGCACGGATCGCGCGCGTGCTCGGCGGCGCGGCGATTGCGCGCACCGCAATCGTGGTGGCGGCGGTCGCGTTTCCGGCAACGACGATTTTCCTGCCAGGCCGGATCGATCATCACGGGCTTCAGATCGTGCTGCTGCTGATCGTGGTACGCTCGCTCGTCTCGCGCCCGGCGATGGAGCCGGGGCTGGCGGCGGGGCTGGCGGCGGCGGCGAGCCTTGTCATCGGCATGGAAACCGTGCCGCTGATCGTTGCAAGCGGCGCGGCGATGGCGTTCGAATGGTTGCGCGCGCGGCCCGGCGCCGATGACCGGATGATGGGGTTCGGGATCGGGATCGGGGCTGGCCTGCTCGCGGCGTCGATCGTGTTCCGCACCAACAGCTGGGGCTATGCCGGGTGCGATGGCTTCACGATGATCGCGTGGCGTGCCGGCGTGATCGCGGCGTTCGCGCCGATGGGCATGGCGCTCGCCGCGCGTGACATCGCGCGGCCGCTGACGCGCGCCGTGCTCGGCGCGATCATCGCCGGGGTGATCGGCGTCGGTATCGTGCTGGTCGCGCCCCAGTGTCTCTCGCCCTATGGCATGGTTGATCCGCTGCTGGTGCGGCTGTGGCTGGGCAAGGTGGGCGAAGCGCAGCCGCTGTTCTCGGCACCACTCGCGAGCGCGATCGGCTATGCGGGGGTGATGGTGGCGGGCGTCCTGGCAAGTATCTGGCGGCTCCATGCGACGCGCGACGGGCGCTGGGGGGCGTTGCTGATCGTTCAGCTCGCGGCGCTGGCGTTGACCTGCGCGCAGCTGCGTGGAGCCTATGCCGGGGCGATCCTCGCGGCCCCCGGCCTTGCCGCAGTGATCGCGGCGGCGCGTGCGCGCGGGTCGGTCTGGCTGGCGAGCGCATGGGTCGCCTCGGCCGGCATGCTATACCCGATCGCGGCGCATGCCGTCGTGGCGGATACGCCGCGGCCGATGGCGCTCGGGCAGGTGCAGGGCAGTTGCACCGATCGGGAGGCGCTGGCCGATCTCGCCACGCTGCCGCCGGGTCGCTTGCTCGCGCCGCTCGATCTCGGCGCCTTTGCGGTCGGTGCGACCCGCCTGGAGGTCGTCGGTGCGCCCTATCATCGCAACAATGCCGGCAACCTCGCGGTCTATCGCTTCTTCCTCGGCGCGCCGGAGCAGGGCGGCGCGATCGCCCGACACTGGCGCGTGCGCTATGTCGCGCTGTGCGCCGATGCCTTCGTCGCCGCGCCCGCCGCCTCGCTCGCGCACGCGCTGCGGCGCGGGCCCGTGCCGCGCTGGTTGACGCCGCTCGGGCCGCGCAATCGGGCGCTCGTCGTATTCGCCGTCGAACCCGACTTGTTTCCGGAACCCGCCGCGCGGTAAGAGCCGCGCATGAACGGGGTGGACATTGAGGGGTCGGATCGTGCTGGCGGCGGCGCGGCGCTGCATTGGTGGCAGACGCGCACGTTCGTCGCGATCATGGCGCTCGTTGCGATCGTGCCGCTGCTGCGTCCCGATATCCCGCCGCTGGTCGATTTGCCGGGACATATGGGGCGCTACCGCGTCCAGCTCTCGCACGATCAATATCCCTGGCTGCTCGACTGGTACAATTTCAACTGGCAGCTGATCGGCAATCTCGGAATCGACCTGCTCGTCATTCCGCTGGCCAAGCTGTTCGGGCTCGAACTGGCGGTTAAGCTGATCGTCATGGCGATCCCGGCGTTGATGGTCACGGGGCTGCTGTGGATTGCGCGCGAAGTGCATGGCCGGATTCCGCCGACCGCCTTGTTCGCGCTGCCGCTGGCTTACTCCTATCCGTTCCAGTTCGGCTTTGTGAATTTCGCGCTGGCGATGGCGATCGCGCTCAATGCCTTCGCATTGTGGCTGCGCCTTGCGCGGTTGCGGCGGTTTCGGCTGCGCGCGGCGATCTTCGTACCGGTGTCGTGCGCCTTGTGGGTATGTCACACCTTTGGCTGGGGCGTGCTTGGGGTCCTTGCTTTCTCGGGCGAAATGATCCGTCAGCATGACGCGCGCACCGATTACGGGCCGGTCAGCTGGGCCAAGGCGTGGGTCCGCGCCGGGCTCGGCTGCATCCCGCTCGCTTTGCCGATCTTGCTGATGATCGCGTGGCGCAGCGGCGAGCATGTCACCGGGCAGACCGCCGACTGGTTCAACTGGCGCGCCAAGATCGGTTATGCGACGATGGCCCTGCGCGATCGCTGGATGGCGTTCGACATGGCTTCGGTCGCGGCGCTGCTGGTGATCCTGTTCCGCGGTTTTCGCGATCCCAATGTCGAATATTCGCGCAATCTCGCGCTATCGGCGCTCTTTCTGCTCTCCGTCTATCTGCTGTTGCCGCGCATCGTGTTCGGATCGGCCTATGCCGATATGCGCTTGGTACCCTTCGTGTTCGGGATCGCGGTGATCGCGGTGCGCGCCAAGCCGGGCCTCTCGATCCGGGGCAGCGCGACGCTGGCGGCGATCGGCCTGGCCTTTTTCCTGGTGCGGATCGGTGCGGGCACAGTGAGTTACTGGATGTTCGCGAACGATTATGACCGCGAATTGAAAGCGCTCAATCATGTTCCGGTCGGGGCGAAGCTTGTCACCTTCATCGGCACGCAATGCGGCGCGCCATGGACGATGAGCCGCCTCGAGCATCTCCCGGCGATCGCGCTGGAACGCAAGATGGCCTATTCGAACGATCAATGGTCGATGGCCGGCGCGCAATTGCTGACCGCGCGCTATCTGCCAGCGCGCCGCTTCGCGCACGATCCGTCGCAAATCGTAACGAGCGCGCAATGTCCGCGCGAATGGTGGCGCCCGATCAACAAGGCGATGGCCCGCTTCCCGCGCGATGCGTTTGATTATGTCTGGCTGGTCCGCCCGCCAGCCTATGACCCGAAATTCAACGAGGGGCTGGTCGAGATCTGGCGCGACGGGACAAGCGCGCTGTTCCGGGTCGACCACAGCAAGCGGGGAATTCAGATCAGCGATGAAGAACTGAAAACCGCGCGCCCGCGCCCGACACCATTCTGATCGTCGGTCGGCTTTCTTGCTCGAAAGGACCCTAAACCCGCTCGCCCTGAGCCTGTCGAAGAGCAGCTCGCCACATTTCGCGGCGCTCGCGCGGACGGGGCCCTTCGACAGGCTCAGGGCGAACGGGGGACGTTTTAGCTAGCCGTTTCGAGCAAATCCGCCACATCGAGCCCAAGCAAATCGATATGCGCGGAAATGCGTGGCCAGCTCGTCTTGATGAAATGCTCGCGTTCGGCCGCGCGCAGCTGTTCTGCGGCACCCGCCAGCACGAACATGCCGACGCCACGCCGAACTTCGACATAACCGTCATCCTGAAAGCTCTGATAGGCCTTGGCCACGGTCAGCGGGTTGGCACCATGTTCGGCGGCAAGCGCGCGGACCGAGGGAAGCTGGTCGCCGGCGCGAAACTCGCCGCGCAAAATCGCGGCGGAAATCGTTGCGCGCAGCTTGATATAGACCGGGCTGTCTTCGCTGTTCAAGGCTGTCATGCTGCCCTAATACAGCAATGGCCGATTCTGTCCAGTCTTTTACGGCTCATACCTTGTAATGATCGTACGCATATCGGGGCGCGGACGTTCCTCTAATTGCTTTACGGGTGTGCCGAGGAAGAAGAACCCGGCGATCCGTTCCGGATCCGCGCCGAACGCATCGCGCACCGCATCGGAATAGCTTGGCCAGCCGGTCAGCCAGCCGCCAGCGAAACCCAGCGCGTGCGTCGCGTGCAGCAAGGTCATGCACGCCGCGCCGACCGACAGTTGCTGCTCCCACAGTGGAATGTGGCTCGCGGTGCGCGGCGCGAAGAGGACGACCACCAAAGCCGGCGCTTGGTGCGCGAACTGGTCGAGCGCGGCGATCTCGGTCGCCGCCGCTTGCGGGCGCTCGACGCGGTACGCATCGGTGATCCGTTTCGAAAGCGCATCGCGCTGCTCGGCTTCCACGATGACGAAGCGCCACGGGGCGATCTTGCCATGATCGGGCACGCGCGCGGCGATCTCGAGGATCGTCGCGAGCTGCGCGGCATCGGGGCCTGGTGCCACCAGATCGCGGGGCTTGCCCGAGCGGCGCGTGGCGAGGAGCGAGAGCGGGGAGGTGAGGTCGTTGAGCATGCGTTGCCCTGTACCGCGGGCGGAGAGATATTTACACACCCGCGATTGCCGCTAGTCTCGCACGCAACCAACGGTGCCGCATTCGACGGCGTCCAAGACACTCAGGGAGCATGCAATGGTGGACACCCCGACCGCGGATACCCCGCGCGAGCCGGATATCACCCACGTCAATCCGGCGGCGGGCGAGACGTGGTTCGGGCATCCGCGGCAATTGGCGCGGCTCTTTTCGACCGAAGCGATGGAGCGGTTCGGCTATTACGGTATGCGCGCGCTGCTGACGCTCTATCTGGCGCAGCATTTCCTGTTCAGCGACACGACCACCACGGGCATCTACGGTGGCTTCACCGCCTTGGTGTATCTGACACCGCTGATCGGCGGATTGATGGCGGATCGGTTCCTGGGATCGAAACGATCGGTAAAATTCGGCGCGATCCTGATGTCGCTCGGCTATCTCACCTTGTGCCTTGGCGGCGGCGAGGCGGCCCGCCCGTTCGCGACCATTGATGGCCAGCGCTACGAGGTGACCGTGCAGGGCACAGGATCGGCGCGGCAGCAATTCGTGCGCGACGGCCGACAGCAATTGCTGATCAAGGGTAATGACGACAAGACGGTCTCGCTGCTCGCGGCCGATGGCAAAGAAGTGCGCAAGATTGCGGCGGGCGGTTTTGAGGCGGGCGGTGAGCGCGCGCCGATGACGGTATTCCTGCTGTTGATCGGACTTGCGCTCGTCACGATCGGCAATGGTTTCTTCAAGCCCAATATCTCGACCATGGTCGGCGCGCTCTATGCACAGGGCGATCGACGGCGCGATGCGGGGTTCACGATTTTCTACATGGGCATCAATCTCGGCTCCTTGTTTTCGCAAATTCTGTGCCCGCTGCTCGCGGTGGGCATGGGCAGCTGGGGCGGGCTCGGCTGGTGGGCGGGATTTGCGCTTGCTGCGGTTGGCATGATGATTTCGTGGCTGCTGATCCAGTTCGACGGGGGCAAGCTGGACGGAATCGGGGATCGTCCCGTCGATGCACCAACCAACCGTGACGTCTTTATCTATGCCGGTGCGATATTGATGATCCCGGTCGTCTGGTTCCTGTTCACGAACCTGATGAACTATGTGCCGCCTGCTGCGGGATCGGGGATCGTCGGCTATTTTCTGGGCTTGCCGGTCATGGGCAAGATTATGTTCGGCACGTTTCTGATCAGCGTGCCCGGCATTCTTGGCTGGTCCTATGTCAAGGGATCGCGCGAGGAATTTCAGATGATGCTGGCGGCGATGGTGCTGATCACGTTCAACACCGTTTTCTGGACGCTGTTCGAACAGGCGGGTTCGTCGCTGACGCTGTTTGCCGATCGCAATACCGATTTGTCGGTGTTCGGCTGGTTTTCGATCTCCGCAGGGCAAACGCAGTTTTTCAACGCGCTGTTCATCGTCCTGCTCGCGCCCGTGTTCAGCATCCTGTGGAACGCGATGGCAAGGCGTGGGGTGGAACCGACGATCCCGATCAAGTTTGGCGTCGCGTTGGTCAGCGTCGGGCTGGGCTTTCTGTTCCTGGTATGGGGATCGCACTTTGCCGGTGCCGACTATAAGGTCGGTCTGTGGTGGCTGGCGGGGCTGTACCTGATCCATTCCATGGCTGAGCTGTGCATTTCGCCCGTTGGCCTTTCGATGATCACGAAGCTGTCGATCGCGCGAATCGTGGGGCTGATGATGGGGGTGTGGTTCCTGTCGATCGCCGTCGCACAATATGTCGCGGGCATCGTCGCGCAGTTCGCCAGTGTGGAAACGGTGGGCGGGCAAGTGACCAACCTCAAGGTCAGCCTGGAAACCTATGTCGGCGTGTTCACGACGATTTCCGAAATCGCGATCGTGCTCGGGATCATTCTGCTAGTCCTGTCCTGGCCGCTCAAGAAGTGGATGCACGGCGTCAAATAAGGGGGACGGTAGATGGATAGCACGACTCAGGTAGCGATCGCCGCCACGGCGTTCGTCGGTACGCATTTCCTCCTGTCTCACCCGCTTCGCGCGCCGCTGGTGAAGGCGCTGGGTGCAGGCGGGTTCATGGGGGTTTATGTGCTGGTCGCGTTCGCGACGCTCGGCTGGCTGGCGCATGTCTATCAGGCCTCGCCCGCCACCGCATTGCTCTGGGCCGTAGGCGAGGGGATCTGGGGTCCGGTGACGCTCATCATGCTGGTCGCGAGCGTACTGCTGGTGGGCTCGCTGATCGGCAATCCCGCCTTGCCCGGGCCGCCGGGGTCGCCGACGCCAGCGGTCGCCAAGGGCGTCTTCGCGATCACGCGGCACCCGATGATGTGGTCGTTCGCGCTCTGGGGGCTGTGCCACATCGCGGTCTATCCGATCGCCGCCAACATCGTCGTGTCGGTCGCGATCCTCGTGCTCGCTTTGGTCGGGGCAGGCCTGCAGGACCGTAAGAAGGAAGCGCTGCAAGGGGATAGCTGGCGCGCATGGGAGGCCAAGACAAGTTATTGGCCGTTCCTCGCCATCGCCCAGGGCCGCGCAAAGTTCGGCGGCTTCCGCCCGCATGACCTTGCCGGCGGCGTGGTGATCTGGCTCGCCGCAACCTGGGCGCATATCCCGCTCGCCGGGGTGGCAGCGGGCGCGTGGCGCTGGATTTACGGCTGAGGCGCGTCGCTGAGCAGCATATCGGCGGCCGACAGTTCGGCCGGTTCGCTTCGCGCGGCGACCGTTACCGTCACCGCCAGATCGAAGATCACATTGCCGAGCGTGCGGAAAATGTCGGGCAGCGTCTCGACCGCGACGAGCAATCCGAGCGGGGCGAGCGGCACGCCAAGCGTCACCGCGATCGGTGAAATCGCGCTGATGAAGCTGACTTGCCCCGGCAGGCTGACCGAACCGAGCGAGGTCAGCACCGCAATCGCGGTCGCCGCGCCGAGCGTCGCGAAGGTCAATGGCACGCCGAACCACGCCGCGACATAGATCGCGACTGCGAGGTTCATCGCCGGCCCCGTCGCGCGCAGCATCGCGACGCACAGAGGCAGCACCACGCCCGATGTCGCCACCGGCACGCCGAGCGCCTCCGAACCCTTGAGCATC
Organism: Sphingomonas sp.; assembly: GCF_040398505.1. Taxonomy (GTDB): domain Bacteria; phylum Pseudomonadota; class Alphaproteobacteria; order Sphingomonadales; family Sphingomonadaceae; genus Sphingomonas. The sequence goes on from NZ_JBBATX010000015.1 coordinate 35,529, forward strand.
GCCGGCAGACTCGCGAGCGAGGATTGCGTGCTGAGCGCAACCGCAAGTGCCGGTGCCGATTCGCGCACGAACCGCCCGATCGCGATGCGCCCGCCCCACAGCGCCAGCGGCAGCGCGAACAGGCTGACCGCCATGCCGACCGACGACACCGTCACGATGTAATGCAGCAAGGCGCCGACCGCCGCCGTCCCGGTCTTCGCCGCCACCGTCAGCGCGAGCGCGAACACGCCGACTGGCGCGATCCAGATGATCCAGCCGATCATCACCAGCATCGTGTCGCGGATCGCGGCGAAGACACCGGTCAGCGTCTCGCGCCCCGCGCGGTCGATCCGGGTGAGCGCGAAGGCGAAGACCAATGCGAACAGGATCAGCGACAGGAACGCGCCATTGGCGGCGGCGGCGACAACGTTGCTCGGCACCATCCCCGCCATGAATTCGCCGAGCGGCGGGACCGGCCCGGCCGGTGCGACATCGGCGAGCGCGCCGCGCAAGGCCGCGGCCGACGCTGCGGGCATCGGCGCAAACCCCAGGAACAGCGGCGTCAGGATCGCGGCGGCGACCGCGCTTGCCACCATGATCGTCAGGATCACCGCGATCGCGCGCGCCGCGACCGCGCCGCTGCGCGCGGCTTCGGCGGTGGCGGCGATGCCGGTGACGAGCAGCGAGAACACCAAGGGGATCACCGTCATTTGTAAGGCATTGAGCCACGCCGTGCCGATCGGTTGTGTCACCCCCACCACGCCCGGCACCGCGCCCGGGTGCGATGCGGCGAGCACGACCCCGAGCAGCAAGCCGAGGACGAGCGAACCGAGAATCCGGGTCGATGGAGAATTCAAGCTGCGCGACATACTCGCCCTTATCGATATGCGGCGCTATCACGCCCCTTAAGCTACCCGGCATAACCGAACGGACGCGCACGAATGGCAAGAAAATATTTCGGCACCGATGGGATTCGTGGCCTCACCAACAAAGCGCCGATGACCGCCGCGATGGCGATGCAGGTCGGGATGGCGGCGGGCGCGCATTTCCGGCGCGGCGACCACAAGCACCGCGTTGTGATCGGCAAGGACACGCGCCTGTCGGGCTATATGCTCGAATCGGCGATGGTCGCAGGCTTCACCTCCGTCGGCATGGACGTGGTATTGCTCGGCCCGATGCCGACGCCTGCGGTCGCGATGCTGACGCAATCGATGCGTGCCGATTTGGGCGTGATGATCTCGGCCAGCCACAACCCGTATTTCGACAATGGGATCAAATTGTTCGGGCCCGACGGGTACAAGCTGTCCGATGCCGATGAAGCCGCGATCGAGGCGTTGATCGAGAGCGACATCGCGCTCAGCCCCGCGCCCGAAATCGGCCGCGCCCGCCGCGTCGACGATGCACAGGGGCGCTATATCCACTTCGCCAAATCGACCTTCCCGGAAGATCTGCGGCTCGACGGAATGCGCATCGTCGTCGATTGCGCGAACGGTGCATCGTACCGTGTCGCGCCGACCGCTTTGTGGGAATTGGGCGCGGATGTGGTTGCGATCGGCGTCACCCCGAACGGCAAGAACATCAATGACGGCGTTGGATCGACCGCGCCGGGGCTGCTGTGCGAGACGGTGGTGGTATCGGGCGCGCAGCTTGGCATCGCGCTCGACGGCGATGCCGATCGCTTGATCGTGGTCGACGAAAAGGGCCAGATCATCGACGGCGATCAGTTGATGGCGACGATCGCGAGCGGCTGGGCGCGCAGCGGGCGGCTGAAAAATGGCGGGCTGGTGGCGACCGTTATGTCCAACCTCGGGCTTGAGCGGCATCTTGCGGCGCAAGGAATCGGCCTGATCCGCACCGCGGTCGGCGATCGCCACGTGCTCGAGGCGATGCGCGCGCAGGGTTACAATGTCGGCGGCGAGCAATCCGGGCACATCATCCTGTCGGATTATGCGACAACCGGCGACGGGCTGGTCGCGGCACTGCAGATCCTGGCCGAGCTGGTCTGGGCCGGTGCCCCGGCAAGCGAATTGCTTCACCGCTTCGAGCCACTGCCGCAGTTGTTGAAGAACGTCCGCTTCGCGGGCGGCAAGCCTTTGGAAGCGGAGGCGGTCAAAGCGGTGATCGCCGAGGCCGAAGCCGAGTTGAAGGGCAAGGGTCGCCTGGTGATCCGCCCCTCGGGCACCGAACCGGTGATTCGCGTGATGGCCGAGGGCGACGATCCGCGCCAAGTCGAGGCAGTGGTGGATCGGATCTGCGCCGCGGTGAAAGTGGCGGCGGGGTAAATTCCCTCTCCCTTTGGGAGAGGGAGGGAGGAGCGAAGCGACGGAAGGGTGAGGGCAGGGCGGTTCCGCGACCGACCCTCACCCCGCGCCGCTTCGCGGCTTGCCCCTCTCCCAAAGGGAGAGGGGAAGAAAGGAAAAATGATGCTAGAAATGCGCCCCGATTGCGAACGCTGCGGTACCGATCTCCCCGCCGATGCGGCGGGCGCGTTCATCTGCTCGTTCGAATGCACCTTTTGCGCCGAATGCGCCGACAAGCTCGACGACCGCTGCCCCAATTGCGGCGGCGAATTGATGGACCGCCCGGCACGCGTGGACGATGCGCTTGCGCGCCATCCGGCGAGCACAGTGCGGCGTTTTAATCCCCCTCCCGCTCGCGGGAGGGGCTAGGGGAGGGCATGTGACGAACCTTCGCGATCGGGACAGGCCCTCCCCCAACCCCTTCCGCGAGCGGGAGGGGCGTTTCACCCCGCGCATCCTCATCATCGCCGGGTCCGATTCGGGCGGCGGTGCGGGCATTCAGGCCGATATCAAGACCGTCACGATGCTCGGCGGCCACGCGATGACCGCGATCACCGCCATCACCGCGCAGAATACGCTCGGCGTGCAAGCGGTGATGCCCGTGCCGACCGAGATGGTGATCGCGCAGATCGA
>NZ_JBBATX010000016.1:0-2199 GCF_040398505.1 Sphingomonas sp.
CATCCAGCGTCGCGCCTGCCCCCAATTCCTCCTCCGCCGCCGCCACCGCGCCGCTGGCTTCGGCCGGACGGAAGCCAAGGTTGAGGAGCGCCGACACCGCATCCGCGCTCGCCCCGGTGGGGGCAACCGAGATGCTCGCGCCGCCGATTTCGACGCCGCCGATCTTGTCCTTCAACTCACGCACGATGCGCTCGGCGAGCTTCGGGCCAACGCCGTTGGCGCGCGCGACCATCGCCTTGTCTTGGCTCGCGATCGCACGCGACAGATCGGCGGGTTCAAGCGCCGAGAGGATCGCCAGCGCAACGCGGGCGCCGACGCCCTGCACGCCGGTGAGCAAGCGGAACCAGTCGCGCTCCGACGCGGTGGCAAAGCCGACCAGCCGGATGAAATCCTCCGCTACGAGCATCTCGGTGTGGAGCATCACCGCCTCGCCGACCGGCCCGATGCTGCCAAGCGTGCGCGACGAGCAGCCGACGCGGTAACCGACCCCGCCGACATCGATCACGGCATGATCGAGCCCGGTTGCGTCGAGGCGGCCTTTCAGGTGCGCGATCATCGCCGCGTCTGCCCGGTGAGTGCCGCTAAAGTCACACTTGAGTCACACCATCGCGCCTCTTCGCACGAGCGGGCCGAGCGGCCGATCCAACAAGCACGGGACATCGTCATAACCTGGTACGTAAGCAGAACATGGCGGGGTAGGAAAGCCTTTTCAGCGAAGCGCGCGCGCGCTCGCCAAATGGTGCGCGTGGCAAATCGCCACCGCGAGCGCATCGGCGGCGTCCGCCCCGTCGATCTTCACGCCCGGCAAAAGCCGCGCGACCATCGCGTGGACTTGCGCTTTCTCGGCATTGCCGGTGCCGACCACGGCTTTCTTGACGAGCCGGGCGGCATATTCGCCGACCTCCAGCCCCGTGCGCGCCGCCGCGCAGAGCACGACCCCGCGCGCTTGCCCGAGCTTGAGCGTCGATTGCGGGTTGGCGTTGACGAACACTTCCTCGACCGCGCACGCCTCGGGCGCGTGGTCGATCAGCAGCGTGCTCAGCATCGCGTCGAGATGCGCGAGGCGGCGGGGGAGCGTGGCGGTGGTGTCGGTCTTGAGCTTGCCGTTGGCGACGTGGCTAAGCCGGTTGCCCTCAGCACGGATCAACCCCCAGCCGGTGGTGCCGAGGCCGGGGTCGAGGCCGAGGATCAGCATTCGGGATGCGGGAAGAAAGAGTGTCTCACACGAAGGCGCGAAGGCGCGAAGAGAAAAAGGTTGGTTCGCGCGGAGGCGCGGAGGCGCGGAGAAGAAGAAAAAGCCGCAAAAACGAGCGCGGTAGCGCTCATCAATCGACCGTAGGAATGTCTTCCGGACGCCAGCGTCGCGCGTAACTCCTCCGCGCCTCCGCGCCTCCGCGCGAACAAAACCCTGCTCCTTCTGCTTCGCGCCTTCGCGCCTTCGCGTGAGAAAAGCCTCAACCCAGCTTTTCCAAAATCGCATCGGGCACGTCGTAATTGCCCCACACGGTCTGCACGTCGTCATCATCGTCGAGCGCGTCGATCAGCTTGAACAGCGTGATCGCATCCTCTTCGCCGACTTCGACCATCGTTTGCGGGCGCCAGGCGAGTTTTGCACCTTCGGGTTCGCCGAGCACCGGGGTGAGCGCGGTGACGACTTCGTGGAGCTGATCGCTCGCGGTCCAGATCTCGTGACCGTCCTCGCTCGACGAGACGTCCTCGGCCCCGGCCTCGAGCGATGCCTCAAACACCTTTTCGGCATCGCCGGCACTGGCCGGATAGTTGATCAGGCCCATCCGGTCGAAGGCGTGGCTGACCGCGCCCGATGCACCCATATTGCCGCCATTACGCGTCATCGCGATGCGGACGTTGGTGGCGGTGCGGTTGCGATTGTCGGAAAGCGCCTCGATGATCAGCGAAACGCCGCCGGGGCCGAAGCCTTCATAGCGGATTTCCTCGTAATTCTCGGTATCGCCCTTCGCGGCCTTGTCGACCGCGCGCTGGATATTGTCCTTGGGCATCGACTGCGCCTTGGCGGCGTTGATCGCCATGCGCAGCCGCGGGTTCATGTCGGGATCGGGCAAGCCCATCTTGGCCGCGACGGTGATTTCGCGGCTGAGCTTGGAGAACATGCCCGAGCGCTTCTTATCCTGCGCGCCCTTGCGGTACATGATGTTCTTATATTTGGAATGGCCTGCCATT
>NZ_JBBATX010000016.1:2299-18114 GCF_040398505.1 Sphingomonas sp.
ATCCTGCGCGCCCTTGCGGTACATGATGTTCTTATATTTGGAATGGCCTGCCATTGCGTCTCTCTAACATCCGTCTCCGTAAACCCTAACAGGTCTCCTGCGAAAGCAGGAGTCCAGGGTCCGAGCGTGCCGCCTGTGATCCTGGACTCCTGCTTTCGCAGGAGACCAAGCACGGCGAAGTGTCGATCAATCCAGTCCGAGCGCCTGCTTATAGGTCTCGAGCAGCATTTCCGCTTCATCGCGGTGATGCTTTTCCATCTTCCGCAAGCGGACGATCTGGCGGATCGTCTTGGTGTCGAAACCGGTCGATTTGGCCTCGCCGTAAACATCCTTGATGTCGTCGGCGATGCCCTTCTTTTCCTCTTCGAGCCGCTCGATCCGTTCGATCAGAAGGCGTAATTGGTCGGCGGCGATGATGTCGCTCACGGTAATGCTCCCCGCATAGGAATCAGTGAAAGGCGGGCGCTTTAGGCCAGCGAACGGCTGGCGTCACGCATTCTTCGCGACACTCTCGGCCATTCGGCGCAGTTGCTCAGGGCTCGCCTCGGCTTGGTGCTCAGCCTTCCACTGCGCATAGGGCATGCCGTAGACGACCGCGCGTGCGGCGTCCTTCGACAGCGCGCCATCCGCTTCCTGTACCCAGTCCGACAGGCAGTTGCGGCAGAACCCGGCCAGCCCCATCAAATCGACATTCTGCGCATCGTCGCGGTGGCGCAAATGCCGCACCAGCCGCCGGAATGCCGCCGCTGCGACCGCATCATCGAGGCTGTCCAGGTCTTTGGCCAAATCGGTCATGTCATCGCTCCGCAGTTGATCGCGCGGAGATAGAGGTTAGAGGCGGGCGGGCACAAGCCAGGACCTCCCCATGACCAAAGCTTCCCCGACAAAGGCGTTTGCCCCGCGTTCGCGCAAGGTGCGGATTCTGGCCACGCTCGGCCCCGCGAGCAGCAGCCCCGAAATGATCGCGATGCTGTTCGAAGCCGGCGCCGATGCGTTTCGCGTCAATATGAGCCACGGCGACCAGCAATCGAAAGTGGCGGTGATCCAGGCGATCCGCAGCCTCGAGAAAAGCTATGGGCGCCCCACCACGATCCTCGCCGATCTGCAGGGGCCGAAGCTGCGCGTCGGCAAGTTCGACGGCGGGCGGACGCTGCTCGAAAAGGGCACGACCTTCACGCTCGACCGCGACCCGACACCGGGCGATTCGACGCGGGTCGAATTGCCGCACCGCGAGATTTTCGAAGCGATCGAAGTCGGCGCGCGGCTGTTGCTCGACGACGGCAAATTGGTGCTGCGCGTGACCGCGCATGATGCGACGACGATCGTGACCGAAGTCGTAGTCGGCGGCGCGCTGTCGAACAGCAAGGGGCTCAACGTCCCCGATGTCGTGCTGCCGATGGCGGCGCTGACGAGCAAGGACCGCAGCGACCTCGCCTTTGCGGTCGACCAGGGGGTCGACTGGATCGCGCTGAGCTTCGTGCAGCGGCCCGAGGATCTGGCCGAGGCGCGCAAACTGATCGGCGGCAAGGCGGCGTTGCTGGCCAAGATCGAGAAGCCCCAAGCGATCGAGCGGCTCGAGGAAATCGTCGAGAATTGCGACGGCGTGATGGTCGCGCGCGGCGATCTCGGCGTCGAACTGCCGCCCGAAAGCGTGCCGCCGCTGCAAAAACGCATCATCGAAGTGGCGCGGCGTCTCGGCCGCCCGGTGGTGGTGGCGACGCAAATGCTCGAATCGATGATCACCAGCCCGTCGCCCACCCGCGCCGAAGTGTCCGACGTGGCGACCGCGATCTATGACGGGGCGGATGCGATCATGCTGTCGGCGGAAAGCGCGGCGGGCGCATGGCCAATCGAATCGGTCGCGATGATGAACGCGATCGGCGAAGCGGTCGAACGCGACCCGACGCATGGCGAGCGCATCCACTTCACCGTGATCCGCTCCGACCCGACGACGGCGGATGCCTTGTCCGAAGCCGCCAAGAACATCGCCGCGACGGTGGGTGCGGTGGCGATCGTGTGTTTCACCAGCTCGGGGTCCACCGCTCGCCGGATCGCGCGCGAGCGGCCGGGCGTGCCGCTGATCGTGCTGACCCCGCAAATCGAAACCGCGCGCCGCGCCGGGTTATTGTGGGGCGCCTATGCGATCCACACCAAGGACGTCGATTCGTTCGAAGAAATGGTCGCCAAGGCCAAGCGCATGGCGCTGCGCCACGGGCTCGCCAAGGCGGGCGATCGCGTCATCCTGATGGCGGGCGTGCCGTTCAAGACGCCGGGATCGACCAACGTGCTGCACGTGGTGCGGATCGTCGGGGATGAGCTGAAGGGCTATTCGCGCTGAGCACGACGAGGAACGCCCCGCTGCCGCGCGATCTGACGATCGATGCGCTGCGCGGCCTTGCCATCCTTGGCATGGTGTTGGTCAATCTCCAGGGTTCGTCGCACCCCTATGCGCTGCTGGATCATGCCGAATGGCACGGCTTCACCGTCGCCGATCTCGTCTTTCCCTTGTTCCTGTTCACCGCCGGGCTAAGCGTCGCGCTGGTGCAGGAGCGGGCGCAGCAGCCTGTATCGCTGAGGCGGATCGTGCGCCGCGGCATCGTGCTGATTGCGATCGGACTGGCGATCGGCTGGGTGATCCAGCCCACCCTCGATCCGGCGCACATTCGTGTCGCCGGCGTCCTGCAACGGATCGGCCTCGTTTACATGGTGGGGGCCGCGCTCGCCAGCCGATGGCGGGGCGCGGGAACGCCTGCCGTCGCCGCCGCATTCCTGCTCGCGGTCCATGCCGTGCTGCTGGCGATTCCGCTCGGCGGCGCTGATAGTCTGACAATGGCCGGCGGCCTCAACGGCTGGCTGGACCAGCACCTCCTGCCCGGCAAGACGTATCGCGCGGGCTATGATCCGGAAGGCATCCTCTCGACGCTTTCGGCCATCGCCAGCATGATGCTCGGCGTGACGCTGTATCGCCTTGCGCAGCGATCCGCGGCACCGACCCGCACGATCGCGCTCGGTGCGGTCCTGCTGATTGCAACCGGCCTCGCCGCAACGCCGTGGCTACCGCTGAACAAGAATCTGTGGACCCCGAGCTTCGCGTTGCTCACCGCCGGGATCGGTGCGGCGCTCTGGGGCGGGCTGCGCCTGCTCTGGCCGCGCATCGGTGCCGCCCGGCTGGCGGTCAGCCTCGCGCGGATCGGGACGGTGGCGCTGACCTTATACGTCGTCCACATGCTGATGATCGCGGTGCTGGTGCGCCATCTGCCGGACGGCACGACGCTGTGGCATGCGAGCTTCGCGCTTTTCCACCGTGCCATCGCGCTGCCCGAAGGCGTGGCTTCGGTCGCCTATGCCCTGTTGCTCGGCGGGCTTGCGATCGCGCTCACCGATGCGTTGCGGCGACGCGGCTGGGTGTTGCGCGCCTAAGCCGAGCCTCGCCCGACAATCCCGAGTTGGGTGAGATTGTCGCGCAAGTCTGCCGAATCGGTGAACAACACGGCGTGCATCCCCACCCCCTGCGCGCCCGCGACATTGTCGGCGCGGTCGTCGACGAACACGCACTGCTCGGCGCGCAAGCCGAAGCGGTCGAGCGCGAGGTGATAAATCGCGGGGTCGGGTTTGGTCAGCAATTCGTCGCCCGACACCACGATGCCGCGGAAGCGATCGAACAGGTCGGCCTCGCGCGCGCGGAACGGCGGCCAGAACTCGCCCGAGAAATTGGTGATCGCGTAGAGCGGCACGCCCGCCGCATCGAGCTCCAGCACCAGCTCGCGCATCCCCGGCAGCATATCGCCCAATTGCTCGGTGAAACGCGGCCCCCAGGCGGCGATCAGCTCGGCATGGTCTGGATGCGCGGCCCGCAGCTCGGCCGACGTCTCCACGAACGGGCGCCCGGCATCGTGCTGGAAATGCCATTCCTTGGTCGCGACATCGCGCAGGAACGCATCAAGCGCCGGACCGGGTGGGGTCAGGCGCTCGTAGAGGAACCGTGGGTTCCAGTCATACAGGACGTTGCCGACGTCAAAGACGACGGCGCGGGGCTTGATCATCTTCTAAAACCCCGTCGCGACACGGGAGCAAGTCCCGTGTCGTCGAACGGCACCTGCGGTGCCGTCGGCCGGGCTTCGGCTAAACAGGGATTAGCGTTGCTAATCCCCTGCCTCAGCCCTGGCGGGCTTTAAACCGGCGGTTCGTCTTGTTGATGATGTACGTGCGCCCGCGACGACGGATCACGCGGTTATCGCGGTGACGGCCCTTGAGCGACTTCAGGGAATTGCGGATCTTCATGATCGATTCGCTTTGCAAATTCTGGAATGTGGAAAAGAGGGGCTGCGCATATGGTCGGCTCGGCGCTAAGTCAAGCCGGAGGACGGTGAAACGGCGCGGAACCCGCAGGCGGGGTCGAAGCGTTACACCCCTGCAACGGTTCCGTGGTCGAAGGATAGAGTGATGAAGCTGGGTTTGGCATTGGCGCTGGCAACAACCGCCGCGCTTGGGGCGTGTGCAACGACATCGGTGGCGCCGGTCGAGGTGTCGCGCTTTCATTTGGGCGCACCGCTCGAGACGGGCACGCTGACGACCGAGCCGCTCCCGAACGGCGGCCCGCCGAGCCTCGAATTCAAAACCTATGCCGCCGCGGTCGAAACCGAGGCACTGCGGAGTGGCTTCACGATCCCGGCGAGCGGAACGACGGCGCAATATCTTGCGGTCGTCGGCTTCAGCCGGACCGTGCATCAGGGCGCGCCGCGGGGCGGCGGGCTGACGATCGGGCTTGGCGGCGGTGGCTATAGCGGCGGAGATGGTGGCGGCGGCGTCGGTGTCGGCGGCGGTGTGACCTTCCCGGTCGGCAAGCGGCGCTACCGCGAAATCGTCGTCACGCAACTGACCGTGCAGATCCGCCGCCGCCGCGACGCGACGGTAATCTGGGAAGGCCGCGCCGAGACCAGTGCCGATGGCACCGCACCCGAAGCGCAGACCGCCATCGCCGCCACCAAAGTGGCGCACGCGATGTTCCAGGGCTTCCCCGGCGAATCGGGCCGCACTATCACGGTGAAATGACACACACCCAATCGCTCAGCATCACCGCCGCCTTTGACAGCGGCAATATCGCGGTCAGCGCGGTCGAGGGTGACCGCGTGACCCTCACCATCCGGCCGGACCATCTGTCGGATTTCTACCAGTGGTTCCATTTCCGCGTGGCCGGCGCGCGCGGGCGGACACTGACCTTCCGCATCGCCAATGCCGGCGACTCGGCCTATCCGTTCGGCTGGCCGGGCTATAAGGTGCGCGTCAGCACCGATCGCGAAACGTGGCGCATGGCCCCGACGCGCTATGTCGATGGCGGACTCGAATTCAAGTGGACCGGCACCAGTGATTTGGTGTGGTTCGCGTATTTTCAGCCTTACACAATGGAGCGCCACGATGCGCTGGTCGCGCGGATCGCGGGGCAGCCGGGCGTCACGCACCGCGAGCTCGGCCAGTCGCTCGACGGGCGCGCGATCGATTGCCTCGAGATCGGCAGCGGCCCCAAGCACGTCTGGCTCTATGCGCGCCAGCATCCCGGCGAAAGCATGGCGGAATGGTTCATGGAAGGCGCGCTCGACCGCCTGACCGATGCCGCCGATCCGGTGACGCAAGCGTTGCTGGCGAAGGCAACCTTCCACTGCGTGCCCAACATGAACCCCGATGGCAGCTTCCGCGGGCATTTGCGGACCAATGCGGCAGGCGTGAACCTCAATCGCGAATGGCGTGACCCCACCCCGGAGAAATCCCCCGAAGTGCTGTGCGTGCGGAACGCCATGGATGAGACCGGCGTCGCCTTTGCGATGGACGTGCATGGCGACGAAGCGATCGCGGCCAATTTCCTCGCCGGGTTCGAGGGGATTCCGTCGTGGACCGACGCGCTTGGCGCGAAATATTACGATTTCGGTCGTCGGCTCGAGGCGCATACCCCCGATTTCCAAACCGCGCTTGGCTATGGCAAAGCCGCGCCGGGCAAGGCCAATCTGACGATGTCGACCAACCAGCTGGCCGAGCGCTTCGGTGCGGTGTCGATGACGCTGGAAATGCCGTTCAAGGATCACGATCCTAATCCCGACGCCGAGTTCGGCTGGTCGGGGGAGCGCTCAAAGGCGCTGGCGCATGCGTGCCTCGAAGTGCTGGCCGAGATGATCGACGGGATTTGAGCTAACCCAATTGTTTGTCATCCCCGCGAAAGCGGGGACCCATCTCCAGCGGCACGAGATGGGTCCCCGCTTTCGCGGGGATGACAATAGAACATGCCGAACACGGAGAACCCAATGCCCACCCTCGTCCTGATCCGTCACGGCCAATCCGCCTGGAACCTCGAGAACCGCTTCACCGGCTGGTGGGACGTCGATGTTACCGAGAAAGGCGCGGAGGAAGCGCGCGCGGCGGGGCGGTTGATGGCGGCAAAGGGGCTCGATTTCGACGCCTGCTTCACCTCGCTGCAAACCCGCGCGATCAAGACGCTCAATCTGGCGCTGGAAGAAATGCAGCGGCTGTGGTTGCCGGTCGAGAAGGACTGGCGGCTCAACGAGCGGCATTATGGCGGGCTGACCGGGCTCGACAAGGCCGAGACCGCCGCCAAGCACGGCGAAGCGCAAGTCCATATCTGGCGCCGCAGCTTCGACATTCCGCCGCCACCGCTGGAGCCGGGCAGCACGTACGATCTGTCGGCCGACCGGCGCTATGCCGGAATCGCCATCCCCAACACCGAAAGTCTGAAGAACACGATCGCGCGCGTCCTGCCCTATTGGGAGGGCCGCATCGCGCCCGAGCTCAAGGCGGGCAAGCGCGTGCTGATCTCGGCGCACGGCAATTCGCTGCGCGCTTTGGTCAAGCATCTGTCGGGGATTCCCGATGACGCGATCACCACGCTCGAAATCCCGACCGGACAACCGATCGTCTATGAACTCGACGACAGCCTCGCCGCCACCGATCGCTATTATCTGAACGAGCGGTAGCGGCGACGAGTCGGCCTTGGCGGGGGCGACGGTTGCCCTGCGTCGCGCCGCCCGCTACGCACCAGACATGACCGCGGCACAGATCCCCAGCGTTGGCATCATCATGGGCAGCACGTCCGATTGGGAGACGATGCACCATGCCGCCGATCTGCTGACCGAATTGGGCGTTTCCCATGAAACGAAGGTCGTCTCCGCCCACCGCACGCCGCAGCGGCTCTACGACTATGCGATGAGTGCTGCCGATCGCGGGCTGAAGGTGATTATCGCGGGCGCAGGCGGTGCGGCGCATCTGCCCGGCATGGCGGCGGCGCTGACGCATTTGCCGGTGCTGGGCGTGCCGGTCGAGAGCAAGACGCTGAAGGGCGTGGATAGCCTCTATTCGATCGTGCAAATGCCCGCCGGGGTGCCGGTCGGCACGCTCGCGATTGGCAAAGCGGGGGCGAAGAATGCCGCGTTGCTGGCAGCGGCGATTTTGGCGCTGTCGGATGAAGAGTTGAGCGCGCGGTTGCAGGCGTGGCGCAGCCGCCAGACCGGTGGCGTGGCGATCGATCCGGAATAGGTCTCCCCTCCCTGGAAGGGAGGGGTAGGAGTTGGGTCGGTTCGTTGTCGAACACCATCGCCAGCCCCAGACTCACCCACCCCCAGCCCCTCCCTTCCAGGGAGGGGAGTAAGATTGGTTAGCGGAGAACAGCCATGACCCCCCTCCCCCCCGGTTCGACCATCGGCATCCTCGGCGGCGGGCAGCTTGGGCGGATGCTGTCGGTGGCGGCAGCCCAACTCGGCTATCACACGCGCGTGCTGGCACCCGATGAGGAAGCGGTGGCGGCGCAGACCGCGTCGAGCTTCACCCGCGCCGATTATCACAGCCGCATCGTGCTCGACGAATTCGCCGCTGCCGCCGATGTCGTGACGTATGAATTCGAGAATATCGCGCTCGATCCGGTGATCTATCTCGCGGCGAAAGTCCCCGTCCATCCCGCCCCCGCCGCGCTTGGCATCGCGCAGGACCGCGCGCAGGAAAAGCAGTTCGTCGGCGAGCTTGGCGGGCGCACCGCGCCGTGGGCCAAGGTCGAGACGCTGGCCGAACTGGAGGCCGCGGTGGCCGAGATCGGCTGCCCGGCGATCCTCAAGACGTTACGGCTCGGCTATGACGGCAAGGGACAAGTGCGCATTACCAGCCCCGACGATGTTCCGGCGGCGTGGGACGCGATCGGGTCGCGCCCCGCGATCCTCGAAGGCTTCGTGACCTTCAGCCACGAATTCTCGATCCTGCTGGTACGCGGGCGCGATGGGCAGATGGTCAGCTATCCGCCGCCGTGGAATGAACATACCGACGGGGTGCTGGCGCGATCGACCTTGCCCGCCCCGGCGCAAGTCGCGGCGTGCTGGGGCGAGGCGGCGGCGCTCGCCGGGCGGATCGCCGACCGCTTGGGCTATGTCGGCGTGCTCGCGTGCGAGTTTTTCGCCAGTGCCGATGGCCCGGTATTCAACGAAATGGCCCCGCGCGTCCATAATTCGGGGCATTGGACGATCGAAGGCGCGGTCTGTTCGCAATTCGAGAACCATATCCGCGCGATTTGCGGGCTGCCGCTCGGCGACACCGGCCTCACCGCGCCGAGCGTGGCGATGGAAAATCTGATCGGCCATGACGCCGATCGCTGGGCGGAAATCCTCGCCGAACCCGGCGCGCACCTGCACCTCTACGGCAAGGAAACGCGGCCGGGGCGCAAGATGGGGCATGTCACAAGGCTGGGGCGGTAGGCGATCTCCCTCTCCCCGCTTGCGGGGAGAGGGCAAGCGAGGCGTAGCCGAAGCGCGGGAGAGGGGCAGTGTCGAGCGAACCGCTCGCGGCCCACGGCCCCTCTCCCCGACCCTCTCCCCGCGAGCGGGGAGAGGGAGAAGTTACTTCACGACCGGCAAGGCCACAAAGCTCGCATCCGCGCCGCTCACCACGATCTTCTGCGTCGCCTTCACATAGTCTCCAGCCTTCGCGAAGAAGATGTTCGGCACGAACGTTTGCGGATTGCGGTCGTAGAGCGGGAACCAGCTCGACTGGACTTGCACCATGATGCGGTGCCCCGGCAGGAACACATGGTCCGCCGCCGGCAGCGCGAATTCGTACTTCAGCGGCACGTTCGCCGCGAGCGGCTTGGGATTGCCCAGCCCCTCGCGATAGCGGCCGCGGAAAATGTCCATCGCGACCGCCAACTGATACCCGCCCATCGCGCGGTCGCCCGGCACTTGATCGGGATAGACGTCGACCAGCTTGACCACCCAGTCGCTATCGGTGCCGCTGGTCGACGCGGTGAGGTGGACGACGGGCACGCCCGCAATCGTGACCGGGGCGGTCAGCACTGCCCCGGTAAAGCTCAGCACATCGGGGCGGCCCGAGACCGGACGCTGGTCGCTGGTCAGCCACGCCGTCCAGTGATCGCCGTCATAGCCGACCGGCGCGACCGGGCGCGGCACGAAGGTAACGGGCTTGGCCGGGTCCGACACATACTCAACCGTCTGCGCCGCGCCGGTCGCGGCTTCGAACCCGAGCGTCTCGCCCGGCTTCAAATAGAGCGGCGTGGTCGCCTCGGCGATCGGCCATTTGTTGCTTCGACGCCATTCGTTGGTGCCGCTTTCGAACACCGTGACGGGCGCAACGTCCATCGGAATGCCCTTGAGATAATGCGCGAGGAAGGGGCTGAGCACCGTACGCCGCCACGTCTTGCCGGTATCCTGATCCCATTTCACCGGCCCAAGATTGCTCGCCGCGCCGATTTCCTGCCCGTGATACCATGGCCCCATCGACAGATAGACCATGTTCCCAGCCGTATCCTTGGGTTTGAGCGCGCGATAGACGGCGGTCGCGCCGTAAATATCCTCCTGATCCCATTGCGAGGCGACCAGCATCGTCGGCACCTTGAGCGGTTGCTTGGCCAGCACCGTGTCCATCGCCTGCTCGGCCCAGAAGCTGTCATAGGCGGGATGCGCGACGATCTTGTTCCAGAAACCGATCTGTTCGAGTCCGTGCGCCTTGCCGATCGCGCCGGCCGACCCGCCGTTCAGATACAGGTCGTAATCGTCGGCATAGGATGAAATCCACGGCGAACTATTGTCCTTGGTCGCGACCTGCTCCCACACATAGGGCATATTGGTCTGGCGGAACGCGCCATTGTGGAACCAATCGTCGCCGCGCCAGCCATCGACCATCGGGTTCATCGGCACCGCGACCTTGAGCGCGGGATGCGGGTTGATCAGCGCCATCAGCGGCAGGAAACCGTCATACGAGATGCCGAGAATGCCGACCTTGCCGTTCGATTCGGGGAGGTGCTTCACCAGCCAGTCGATCGTGTCATAGGTGTCGGTCGAATCGTCGGTCTTGGTCGGGTTCCACTTGGTCCCCGCTTGCGCCGGATTCATCATATAGATGCCCTGCGAGCCATATTTGCCGCGCACGTCCTGCACGACGCGGATATAGCCGCCGCCCGTCACGACATCGGGCGCGTTGTCATAGCCGTCGAGCACCGAGCCGAGATCGCCGCTCTTCTGGATGCCGGTCAGGCCATCGGCATTGTACGGCGTGCGCGTCATCAGGATGCCGGCATCCTTCGCGCCCTTCGGCACCAGAATAACGGTGTGCAGCTTGACCCCGTCGCGCATCGCGATTTCGACGGTCCGCCGTTCGAAATTGAAGCCTTCGGTCGAAAGTACCGGCTTGGCCGGGCGCTCGTCATAGCTTTGCGCGTGCGCGGCAAGGGGAAGGAGCGCGAGCGCTGCCGCGCCGATCAGCCATTTAACCAACATCACCATCCCCCATCGTCACCCCGGGATCGTCCCGGGGTCCACCGGGCTCTGACCCGACCGATCGAGGTGTGCGCCGCGGTAGACCCCGGCACAAGCCCGGGGTGACGGCAGCAACAAAAAAGCCCGCGCTCCCGAGGCAGCGCGGGCCGTTTTAGGCTTTCGGATCGACAGGCTTACGCGCGCGTACCCGTCATCGGGAAGCTGCCGAAGGCGCCCGCGCCGACCGAACCGGTCAGCGTGTCGCCATCGGCCGTCGCCTGGCAGGTCAGCGTCATCGGCATTGGCACGACGATCGACATCGACCACTTGATCGTCTCACCCTCGACCACGCCGTCGGTGATTTCCGCCGTACCCTGGTCGCCAGCCTGGCTTCCGGTCCAGCTCGTGCCGTCGGTCTTGACGATCAGTACCGCCTTCTGGTCGCCCAGCGGGGACTTGACGATCGTGTTCCATGTTCCGTCGATTGCAGCCATTGTCTCTCTCCTGACTCGAACCTTCAGCGCACATCCGCGCCGGATGCGGCGCTCACCACCTCAACCGGCAACCCGATAGTGTCAAGCTGGGCGCGGACCTTCGAGGCGTCGCCAACAACGATCCAGATGAACTTCGCCGGGTCGATTGCCGCGCGTGCCGCAGCGTCAAGTTCGGCTACGCTCAGCGCACGATATTTTTGCGGCAGCGACGCGTAATAGTCGTCGGGACGCTTGTAGAGATCGTTCTGCTGCATCGCGCCGAGCACTGCGCCCGAGGTTTCGAAATTGCCGGGCAGCGAGCGGATCGCGTCGCTGACGGTGCTGTCAAACTCCTCCTTGGTCACGCCATTGGTGGTCAGGAACGCTTTCACGTCGCCCTGCAGCGCCTTGATCGAATCGCCGGTCTTGTCGGCCTGGACCCCCGCGCCGATGACATAGGGCGTCTGATATTGCGCGCGGCGGAAGTTGCCGCTGACGCCGTAGGACCAATGCTTGGCTTCGCGCAGGTCCATGTTGAGCCGTGCGGTGAAATCCCCGCCGAGCGAATCATTGGCGGCGAGCAGCGGGAGCAATTCATCGGTCCCGACCAGCGCCGTGGGGGCGGCACCGATGATCAGCGATTGCGGCGAATCGGGCCGGTCGATCAGCAGCACCTTGGGCGCAGCCGGCGTGGCGGCGGCGCTGAAATCCTTGGTCCCGGCCGCTCCCGTCGGGACCCAGTCGCCGAAGCGCTGGTCGAGCGTCGCTTTGACTTCGGCGAGCGGACGATCGCTGACGATAAAGATCTTGGCCTTGTCGGGGCGGAGCCAGGCATGCTGGAACGCGATCAGATCATCGCGCGTCAATTGCGCGACGGCCGTGGCATCGCCGCTGCCCAGGCCCTTGGCATAAGGCGAGGCCGCGCCGTAAACGAGCTTGGGCAACACGCGCTGCGCAAGGCCCTGCGGGCTGGTGAGTTCAGACGCGATGCGCGCGACTTGCTGCGCCTTGAGGCGCGAGACCTCGGCCGCATCGAACTTCGGGTGGCGAACGATATCCGAGAAGAGTTCGAGCGACGCCGACAGGTTCGCACTCGGCGTGAACAGCGACAGCGTGGTGCGATCCTGCCCCGAACCGGTCGAGATATTGGCCCCCAACCGTTCCTTGGCCTCGGCAATCGCGATCGAATCGCGCGTCGTCGTGCCTTCGTCCATCATGCCGAGCGTCAATTGCTGGGTGCCCAGCTTGCCCGGGACATCGGCGGCGACGCCGGCGTCGAAGCTGATCACCGCCTGCGTGATCGGCACGGCGTTGCGATAGGCGTAGACGAGCTCGATCCCGTTCTTCAGCCGCGCGCGCTCGATCTTGGGGAAGACGAGGTCGGAGATCGTGCCGACCGCGGGCAGCGCACCGCGCGTGCCCTTCACCTCGGGCGCAGGCGCGGCTGCGACCTTGGCGGGCGGGGTCGATTCGACATAGGCGTCGCGCGCGCCGGGGATGACGGTCAGCGCATAGACCGGCCGCGTCAGCCATTTCGCGGAAGCCGCCTTGACTTGCGCGGGCGTCTCGGCGGCAAGCGTCGCGAGCTGCTTCTTGTAAAAGCCCGGATCGTTCGAATAGAGCGCGCCCTCGGCGAGCGCGACCGCCTTGCCGCCGAACCCGCCGACCGATTCGAGGCCAGCAATCCGGCCCGAGGCGTTGAGCGTGGCGACGCGCTGCACTTCGTCGGCGGTCGGACCCTTGGCGATCAGATCGGCGACGATCTCGTCAAGCCGCTTGGCGACCAGCGCCGCGTCGACGCCGGGGCGGACATCGGCGCTGATGCTGAACATGCCGACTTGCGCGAAGCTGTCGTTACTGGCGGAAACGCGTACCGCGAGCTTTTCCTTGCGCACCAGCGCATTGTCGAGGCGGCTGCTCGACAGGCCACCGAGTACACCGGCAGCGACATCGAGCGCGACCGAATCCGGGTCGTTGAGGCCCGGCACCGCCCACATCCGATAGATGCGCGTGTTCGAAACGCGGTCCTTGATCGTCTCGATCTTGGGCGCGGGAAGATCGGGCACTTTAACGACGGGGACGATGCTCTCGGGCCCCTTGGGGATGCCGCCGAAATATTTGGTGACGAGCGTCTTGGCGGTCGCCGTATCGATGTCGCCCGACAAAACGAGCACGGCGTTGTTCGGGCCATAATGACCGCGGAACCAGTTCTTCACATCCTCGACGCTCGCCGAATCGAGATCGGCCATCGAACCGATCGTGCTGTGGCCGTACGGATGCGTCGCCGGAAACAGCGTTTCGATCTGCTTATAGTCGACCAGCCCGAACGGCTGATTGTCGCCCTGGCGCTTTTCGTTCTGCACGACGCCGCGCTGTTCATCGACAACGGCGGGCGTGATCGCGCCGAGCAGATAGCCCATGCGGTCGCTTTCGAGGAACAGCGTGCGCTCGATCGCCGAGGACGGCACCGTCTCGAAATAATTGGTGCGGTCGAAATAGGTCGTGCCGTTGAGGTCAGTCGCGCCGATCTGCTTGGTGTAGGTGAAGTAATCGCCGGGCGCATTTTCGCTGCCGTTGAACATCAGATGCTCGAACAGATGCGCGAAGCCGGTTTTGCCCTTGGGTTCGAACTTGGACCCGACATTATACCAAACCGACACCGCGACCACCGGCGCCTTGCGATCGGTGTTGACGATGACGCGCAGACCATTGTCGAGGCGGAATTCGCTGTAGGGAATATCGACCTGTTTCACGAGCGTCGCGACCGGCACCGGCTTTGGCGCAGTTTGCGCGGAAGCGGGCAGGACAAGCGTCGCCAAAGCAACGCCCGAGAGCGCGAGCAGCTTTACGGTCATGTGGATATCCTCTTGGGAAGGCGGGGGAAATTAAACTGAGGCGGCAGAGTATAGCGGGGCGCGCGGCGGAGGCAATCGGCCTCTCAAATCCTTCCCCGGGAACCGGGGGAGGGGGACCACCAGCCTTCTTCAGGCTGGTGGTGGAGGGGGCCGTGCCGCGGGCGTATCGCTTGTTGCCCCTCCACCATTCGCTGAATGCTCATGGTCCCCCTCCCCCGCTAAAGCGGGGGAGGATTTTAGGGCCGGTACACCCGCTCCACATTCCGCCGCAGATCGTCGCGCCAGAAATGCACCGGCTTGGTCTGGTGCGCGACGAACAACGCCGCCTGATCGCTATAATGCCGCGATTCAGGCCGCGTCGTCGCCGCGCCATAAGGCTGGACCGAGCGCGACGCGACGTGGCCCTGTTTGTCCCATTCCATGAACATGATGAAGCTGTCGCCGTGATTGACGACCAGCCGCCCGTCATCCGCCTCGGTCCAGGTCGAGGCCGCGCGCAGCACATCGGGCGCGCCGTCGAGCGGGAGATCGACCGTCCCGCGCCGCAGCCGCAGCACGGTGCCGAGCGGCGGATCGAGCGTGCCGAAATGCGTCTGCAGATACGCCGCCGCCTTGGCCAGCGCATCGCGCGGATCGAGCTCGGGGCGGCGCTGATAATGCCATTTCTGACCCGTGCGCAGCAGGATCGCGGCAAGTGCCTGCCCGCCATGCTTGCCGTCGAAATCCCAGTTCCAGCCTTTCAGCAACGCCACCGCCTTGGCCAGTTGCGCATCGCCCTTGGGATCGATCGCAGTGACATCGTTATACCAGCGCGCCGCCCAGCTCAGCCGGCTGACGCCGGTATCGAATTTGATCCGGTCGAGATCGGCGGCCGAAATCGACGGGTGCTGCCCCATCAACTCGACCGCGCGCGTGCCGCGATTGGTGGTGTCGGTCTCGATCCCGAGCAAGGGTGAGTAATCCGTCGGCTTGAGTTCGGACCCCGCCCCCGCCGCCTGGAACGGCGTGTTGTTGGCGTTGACGAGATAGCCCGACGCCGGGTTCACATTCTTCGGCACTTGCGCGAAGGGCACCGTCCCCGCCGCGAGATCGCGCGAGGTGTCGCCGGGCAGGACATGCTTGTAATCGAACCCCGGCTTCCGGTTGGGGAAGCTCGCATTATAGACATAGGCGATATTGCCCTGCGCATCGCCGTAGAGGAAATTGGTGGCGGGCACGCCCTGGATCGCCAGCGCTTTCTGCCATTCGGCGAAGTTCCGCGCGCGCGTCAGGCGGTAATATTCCTCGACCATCCGGAGCTGATCGGCCCCGGCATAGCGGATCGCATAGGCACCGCTCTTGTTGACCACCACCGGCCCCTGCACCGCGCGATAGGCCATTTTCGGGATCGGCAGCACGAACGGCCCGAACGCGACCTGGAGCCACACGCGCTTCGTCTGCAGCGGCAGCCACTTCCCGTCGAAGCGGTATTGCGTGCCGTCGGCATTGGTCACGAGCTTGTAGACGTCGGTCAGATCGGGCCGGTTGACGGTGTTGGTCCAGCCCAGCGTCTCATTATGCCCCATCACCGGGAACGGCACGCCGGGGAAGGTTGCGCCCGAAAAGTGCCAGCCGGTGCCCGATTGCACGCTCAGTTCGTACCAGGCGACCGGGCCTTGCCATGGCTGATGCGAATTGGAGACGACGCGCGTGAAACCATCGGCCGAGCGCTTCGGCGCGACGACGAAGGCGTT
>NZ_JBBATX010000016.1:18214-36200 GCF_040398505.1 Sphingomonas sp.
AGACGACGCGCGTGAAACCATCGGCCGAGCGCTTCGGCGCGACGACGAAGGCGTTGGAACCGTTGGGCATCGCTTCACCCGTCGCGGGCAGCGCGGTCGGATCGGGGCTGTCCGAGACCGCGCCGGCATCCTCGCGCGGCAGCGGCTTGTCGCTGGTCAGCGCGCCCAAGGTCTGGTCGAGCCCGAAGAAGAACGGCGTGCGCAGCACAAAGCCGGTCGCGATGTCCTCGCCATTGGCGGGGAAGAGCTTGGCGAGGCGTACCTCGCCCGGATGCCGCTTGGCATAAGCGTTTAGGCCACTCGCATAGGCATCGAGCAACGCGCGGACGTCGGCGGGTTGCTTGGCATAATCGCGGTGCGCTGTCTCGCGCGCACCGAGCAAAGCAAGCGTATAATCGACTTTCGCCCCGTCCGTTCCGCTGATCGCGCCCAAGCGCCCGCGTGCCATTGCGACCGCCTCTTGCAGCGTCGCAAAATCGTCCTCGGCATGGGCATAGGCCACGCCGTACGCGACATCTGGATCAGTCTTGCCGAAAATGTGGGGTACGCCGTAGCGATCGCGCGCAATGACGCTATCATAGCGATGGGCGAGCGGTGCCGCGACCGAGCTCGCCGCCAGCGGCTCCCACACCGAAAGACCCACCGCAGCAAGCGCCACGACCAGCGCCAATCCTGCTATTCCACGCCCAAACCAGCCCCGCATCCGTCCTGCCCTTTTATCGTTTGCGCCAAGGTGTAGCGGGGCGATCCGGTGCAGACGAGCGATAATCCTTCCCCTCTCCCACCGGGAGAGCGAGGGGCCCGCCCGCGAAAGCGGGTGGGAGGGTGAGGGCAGCCCGCATTACCAGCCTGCCCTCATCCGACGCTGCGCGCCTCCGTTTCCCGTAGGGAGAAGGGTTTGATCAGAAGCCAGCCTTCAGCGTGACGAAGAACTGCGCCGGAGCACCTGCCAGCAACGTCTGATTGTCGCCGGCATAGCCAAAGCCGTTCGAACCGATCGTCGCGATATACTTCTTATCGAAAAGATTGGTCGCATTGCCCTGAATTTCGAACTTGCGATCGGCGATCGTTACGTGCGCCCCGATCGTGGCATCAACGATCACGCGCCCCGGCACCGACTGGTCATTAGTGTAGGTGAAGTAGCGGCGGCTCATATAGTTACCACCGATCCGCCCGAAGAACACCGAGCCATTATAGGTCACTTCGGCCTTGGCGAGGTGCTTCGGGCTGTCGACCGTGGTCTTGCCCTTGATCAGGCGGGGTGTGCCGCCTGCGACCGCCACATCGTCGCGATAGGTCGAGTCGTTATAAGCATAGGACGCGAAGATCCCGAAGCCGTAGGGCAGCTTGACTTCGCCTGCCGCTTCGAGCCCGTAGGTACGCACCGAGCCGACATTAGCGAGCGTCGCGAGATTGCCGACGATCCCGGCACCAACGGTGGTGCCGAGGATGCGGTTGCTGAAGTCGACATAATAACCGACGAGCGAGCCGTTGAAGCGACCGCTCTTGAAGCGCGCGCCACCTTCGAACGTGTCCGATTGCTCGGGCTTCAGCTTGTTGGTCGAAATCAGCGCATTGAACCCATTCTGACCGGTCGAGAACGGGCCGTTGGTCCAGGCCGACACGAAGGCACGCTTCGATTCGGTGAAGTCGGCGAACAGCTCGGCCGAATTGTTCAGCTTGTACGCAACGCCAGCGTGCGGCTGGAACCAGTCGGTCGCATCAATCGCGCCGACCGCCGTATCGCTCACGACGATCTGGCTGGCCTTGTTCTTGACCTGGAAACCCTTCCAGCCAAGATCGACCGTCAACGCGCCGAACGTCAGCTTGTCCTGCACATAATATTGCAGCGTATCGGTGGTGTAGGCGCCGTAGCGCTGCGTGAAGAAGGGGAGGTTCTGCAGTTGGAGCGCGCTGCGCGTCGGGACCGTGCGGCTGTCGAGCGCATAGAACCGCCGCGCTTGGCGGAAATCGTTGCGCTCGTACCAGCCGCCGACGGTCACATCGCCGAACATGCCGAGATCGGTACCGATCGATCCGAACACGCCCTTACGGCGAATGTCATATTCGGTCGTACGCACCGAAATCGGCACGCCCGAAGGCGAGGGAACATACGGCGTGAACCACGTGCCCTGGCCGTGGTTGGAATGGTAGTAGGCCTTGAGTTCGCCATGGATCGACGAACCCTTGCGCGTCTCAACGCCGAACGACGCGAGATAATCCTGCCGCAAGCCCGAGGCGTCGAAGTAGGAATCGTCGACCGTGCCCGTAGCGCCATATGGGGCGGGATAGACCGTCCCCGCCGCCGGATTAAACTTCGGCGCACCGGTATCGCCGCGGTTGGCCCCGACATCGGCGATCTGGACGGCGAGCGGGAAATTGTTCGAGACATTGTCGAGATTGAGGCCGAGGCGGCGGATCTGGTCGAGCGACAGATCCTGATAGTCCTGCTCGCGCCGGTCCGAGAAGTTGAACGTGCCGACCAGGCGTACCGCAGGCGACAGCGGTGCGGTGAACTTCGCATTGACCTGGTTCTGCTTCTGCTTGCCAAAGCCCTTCCACTTGCCCGTCGTCAGATAGCCGTAGGAGACATAGGCTGCGGGGCCATTGTCGCCCAACACGCCGGTGTCGAGCCGGAGGAACGTGCGATAGGTATCGTTGCTGCCATAGGTGCCGTTTGCCTGCACGCCGAATTTCGCGGTCGGATCGGACGAGCGGAATTCGATCGTGCCGCCAAGATTATTGGTCGCTTGCGTGCCGATCGCGCCCGCACCCTGCGAGACGATCGTCTGGCCGACGTTCTCCGAGGAGATCGCCCGGCTAATGTGCAGACCGTTGGTGTTGCCATAGGATCCGTCGCCGAGCGGGATGCCGTCGAGCGTGAAGCCGATCTGATTCTGGTTGAAGCTGCGGATCGAAACGCGCTCCGACCATTCATAGGCACCGAACGCGTCGGCCGACTGGAAGTTGACGCTGGGCAGCTTGGCGATCGCCTTGAGCGCGCTGGTGCCCGGCGTCAGGATCGCAATGTCGGCCTGGTCGAGTTGCTGCACCTGCCGCGTCTGGCCCTTGCCGACGACGATGATGTCGCTGTCGGCCGTATCGGCAACGGGAGCAGGCGCGGCCGGCAGATCGCGCGCAGAGGCGGCAAGCGGCCAGGATAAAGCGACGCCGGCGAGCAGGCAGAAGGCAGAACGATGCATGATGTAGAACCCCAGCTTTTGTGGATGCGGCGACACCACTCCCTGTGCCCCGAAGCAGCGCCTACCCATGCTGCGTTGCAACAATGCGTAAATTTCGCGACTTCCGCATGATCCTTTTGCGTCAGAAAGATTACAGTGGAATTCGAACCCACTCCGGCTCTTGTGTTGCACATATACAACACTACATCTCGTGCAGCGAAGGAGGGACACTTCCACCATGAACATCGAAAAATTCACCGATCGCGCCAAGGGCTTTCTGCAATCGGCGCAAACCGTCGCAATCCGGATGAGCCACCAGCGGATCGCGCCCGAACACATTTTGAAGGCGTTGCTCGAAGATGAGCAGGGCATGGCCTCGGGCCTGATCGCCGCCGCCGGGGGCGACGCCAAGCGCGCGCTCAGCGAGACCGACCTCGCGCTGTCGAAGATCGCGGCCGTCTCGGGCGGCGGCGCGCAGCAAACCCCCGGCCTCGACAATGATTCGGTCCGCGTGCTTGATCAGGCCGAGCAAATCGCGACCAAATCGGGCGACAGCTTCGTCACGGTCGAGCGCTTGCTGGTCGCGCTCGCGCTGTCGCTCAACACCGTCGCCGGCAAGGCACTCAAGACCGCAGGCGTCACGCCCGAGGCGCTCAACGCCGCGATCGAGCACGTCCGCAACGGCCGCGTCGCCGACAGCGCGGGTGCCGAAGACAAGTTCGACGCACTCAAGAAATTCGCGCGCGACCTGACGCAAGCGGCGCGCGACGGCAAGCTCGACCCCGTAATCGGCCGCGACGAGGAAATCCGCCGCACGATCCAGATCCTCGCGCGCCGCACCAAGAACAATCCGGTGCTGATCGGCGAACCCGGCGTCGGCAAGACCGCGATTGCCGAGGGGCTCGCGCTGCGCATCGCCAATGGCGACGTGCCCGATACGCTCAAAGACCGCCGCCTGATGTCGCTCGACATGGGCAGCCTGATCGCGGGTGCGAAATATCGCGGCGAATTCGAGGAGCGCTTGAAAGGTGTGCTCGACGAAGTGAAGGCCGCCGAGGGCGACATCGTGCTGTTCATCGACGAGATGCATCAGCTGATCGGTGCGGGCAAATCCGAGGGCGCGATGGACGCGGGCAATCTGCTCAAGCCCGCGCTCGCGCGCGGCGAGCTGCACTGTGTCGGCGCGACCACGCTCGATGAATATCGCAAATATGTCGAGAAGGACGCAGCCCTCCAGCGCCGCTTCCAGCCGGTATTCGTCGGCGAGCCGACCGTGCCCGACACGATCTCGATCCTGCGCGGGTTGAAGGAAAAATACGAGCTCCACCACGGCGTGCGCATCACCGATGCCGCGATCGTCGCGGCGGCAACGCTGTCGCATCGCTACATCACCGACCGCTTCCTCCCCGACAAAGCGATCGATTTGATGGACGAAGCCGCCAGCCGCATCCGCATGGAAGTCGAGAGCAAGCCCGAGGAAATCGAAATCCTCGACCGCCGCATCATCCAGTTGAAGATCGAGCGCGAAGCGTTGAAGCGCGAGACCGATGCCGCGTCGCAGGACCGGCTCGTCACGCTCGAAGGCGAACTCGCTAATCTGGAGCAACAATCGGCCGAACTGACTACGCGCTGGCAAGGCGAAAAAGACAAGATCTCGGCCGAGGCGAAGCTGAAAGAGCAGATCGATGCGGCGCGGCTCGAACTTGAGCAGGCGCAGCGCGCGGGCGATCTCGCCAAGGCGGGCGAGCTGTCCTACGGGCGCATCCCCGAATTGCAGCGGCAATTGGACGCGGCAGCGGGCGCGACCAAGGGCGCAATGCTGCGCGAGGAAGTGACCGGCGAGGACATTGCCGGGGTCGTTGCGCGCTGGACCGGGATTCCGGTCGAGCGGATGCTCGAGGGCGAGCGCGACAAATTGCTCGCGATGGAAGCGACGATCGGTAAGCGCGTGATCGGCCAGCAAAACGCGATCCGCGCGGTCTCGACCGCCGTGCGCCGCGCGCGGGCGGGCTTGCAAGACCCCAATCGCCCGCTCGGCTCGTTCCTGTTCCTCGGGCCAACCGGCGTCGGCAAGACCGAACTGACCAAGGCGCTCGCCGAATTCCTGTTCGATGATCCCACCGCAATGGTCCGCATCGACATGAGCGAGTTCATGGAGAAGCATGCCGTCGCCCGGCTGATCGGCGCGCCGCCGGGCTATGTCGGCTATGAGGAAGGCGGCGTGCTGACCGAGGCGGTGCGGCGGCGGCCGTATCAGGTCGTGCTGTTCGACGAAGTCGAGAAGGCGCATTCGGACGTCTTCAACATCCTGCTGCAAGTGCTCGACGATGGCCGCCTGACCGATGGCCAGGGCCGCACGGTCGATTTCACCAACACGATCATCGTGCTGACCTCCAATCTCGGCAGTCAGGTGCTGACGACGTTGGGCGAAGGCGAGGATGTCGCCAAGGTCGAACCGCAAGTGATGGAAATCGTCCGCGGCCATTTCCGCCCGGAATTCCTCAACCGGCTCGACGAGATCGTGCTGTTCCACCGGCTCGGCCAGGCCGAGATGGCACCGATCGTCGACATCCAGGTCGCACGGATCGCCAAGCTGCTCGACGAGCGCAAGGTCGGGCTCGAACTCACCGATGCCGCGCGCGCGTGGCTCGGGCGCGTCGGCTACGATCCGGTGTACGGCGCGCGGCCGTTGAAGCGCGCGGTGCAACGCTATCTGCAGGATCCGCTCGCCGATCTGATCCTGCGCGGCACGGTGCTGGGCGGCGCGACGGTCAAGGTCGATGAGGGCGACGGCAAGCTCGAGCTGCAGGTGGTGTGAGCACACGCAAAAAGGGGCGGCTCCTTGTCAGGAACCGCCCCTTTTCAGGCGCTCTTTTGGTAAAGCTTAGAACTTGAAGTTCGCGCCGCCACGAATGGTGCGGCCGACGATACCCTGCTGCGACCAGGTCGGGTTGTAATTGACCGCGGCATAGTTGGCCGGGTTGATCGGGGCCGAAGCGTCGAGCAAATTCACCGCATTCAGGTAGAAGGTGAACTTGTCGTTGACCTTGAACTGACCGACCAGATCGAGCGTGAAGAAGCCCTTGGTCCGGCAGAATACGTCGCCCGTGCCGTACAGATTGTCGGCGCAGGTGTTGGCCCCGTGGCCGCTCTGATCGACCGCGACGTTCTTGTAACCGCTGGTGTAATAGGCGGTTGCCGTGAGCGTCGCTGGGCCAACCTGCACGCTGTTCATCCAGTTTGCGCGCCAACGCGGCGTACCCGCACCCGAGGACAGCACGTACGGCGCTTGCGTGCCGACATAGCTGTCGATGATGCCGTCGCCCGGATCGAAATCATAGGTCAGGATTTCGGTGCCTTCGAGGCGGCTGGTAAAGCGGTTGCCGCCACCGAATTTGAAATCGGCCTGGACCGACACGTCGATGCCCGAGGTCTGCAGCGAGGACGCATTGGCATAAGGCGAATTGACGATCAGCACCTTGCGGATCGCATTCGGGAACAGCGGATCGGCATCGTCGAGCGTGACGGTGTAGCCGGCCGGCAGCGCCGTTCCGGCATAGTAATTGGCGATCGCCGTGCCCGCGAGCGGACCGCCCGAGATCACATCGGTCTTCTTGATGTTATAATAATCCGCCGTGACCGACAGCCAGCGCGTCGGCTGGAAGATCGCGCCGCCGGTGAAGCTGCGCGACTTTTCGGGCTTCAAATCGGGGTTCGAGGCGCTGTTATAGCCGAGCGAATAGCTCTGGACATAGGCGTTGTTGCCGTGTGCCGCGACGACGGCGGCGGGCGGGGTGGCCGAAGTATAGCCGATCACCGCGCCATTCTGCGATTCGGCAAAGCTCGGTGCACGGAAGCCCTGCGTATAGGTCGCGCGCAGCGCCAGCGAACGGATCGGCGTGAACTTGATCGTCGCCTTGGGCGAGAATTTGCTGAACCCGTCCGAATAATGATCGAAACGACCCGCAGCACCCAGCTCGACCGACTTCAGCACGGGGGCCGAAATCTCGAAATAACCCGCCGACACGGTGCGCTTGCCCGATGCGCTGACGGCGTTGAGGCCGAGAAACGCATTATTGGCATTGGCATTGGGGTTGTTCAGCTCCTCGCGCCGCACCGATCCGCCGACGCCGACCTGGAGCGGACCGCCGGGAAGCTCGAAGAAGCTCTTGGTCAACGAGCCTTGCAGGAAATACAGCTGACCCTTGGCCGAGCTCGACTGGGTTGGCGAAACCTGATCGCGCACTGCCTGGCTGTTCTGCGACGGGTTGATGAAGTTGTAGCTGCCGGTGTTGATCGCGTTGGTCAGCCCGGCAATGTTGATATAGCCGGTGTTGCGGCCGACCAGATCGCTGCGCGCATAGCTCGCATCGAGCGAATAGGCCCAATCGTCGCCAAACTTGCCGGCAATCCCGGCGGCGACGCGGTACACGTCATTCTCGGTCGTCGACGTCTGTGGCAGATCGCCGAACGCATAGGAGATCTGCGCGCCGAGGCCCGATGCCGCATAGGGGTTTTGCGCGTTGAGCTGACCGTTGGCCAGCAGCGCCGGCAGCACAATGTTGGTGCTGTTGATCGGGTTACGCTGACGGATCGTGAACGGCGCCGCGGTCGAGAAGACGCGGCTGTGATAATAGGTACCGGTCACATAGGCCTGCGCCCGGTCGCCGACTTGCAGCGTGCCGTGGATCGTCGCGCCATAGCGCTCCTGCTCGGGCGCGATCGTGCCATATTGCGTCGTGTTCTGCTCGCAATAGGCGCCGGTTGCATCGTTGCGCGTGATCGTGCCGGTCACGCATCCGGCGGGGTTGAGGACTTGCGTCAGCGCACCCGGCACCGCGACACCCGAATAGATATTGCCCGGCGTATAGGTTGCAGGCCGCACCACCGCCGCGATCGCTGCCGACCGGTTGCCGAACGCACCCAGCGACGCGCTGTTATTGTTCAGGCCGCCGATCGAGGTCAGATCGGCGGTGTTGTAGGGGAAGCCACGATCGGCGACCGAGATGAGATTGTCCTTCTCATATTCGCCGTTGATATAGACGTTGAAGCCCTGCTCCTTCAGATCGCCATAGCCCGCAGTCAGCGTCGCGCGGCGCTCGCCGCCGTCGCCGCGCTGTGAAACGCCGGCCTCGACCGTGCCTTCGATGCCCTTGATTTCCTTGCGCGTGATGATGTTGACCACGCCGCCGATCGCATCCGCGCCATACGTTGCCGACGCGCCGTCCTTGAGCACTTCGATCCGGTCGATCGTGCTCTTGGGGATCGAGTTCAAGTCGACAAAGGCGCGCTGGCCGTCATCGGCATAGGGATAATTGACGGTGCGGACACCGTCGATGAGGACGAGCGTCGAGTTGACGCTGAGCCCGCGCAGCGACACCGCCGCCGAACCCGAACCGAAGCCTGCGGCGAACGCCGTCGGGATCGACCCCGAGTTATCGGCCGAGATCGAGCGGACCGCGTCGGCGACATTGGTGATGCCCGCGCGCTGAAGGTTCTCGCTGGTCAGCACCGTGATCGGCGAGGCGGTTTCGGTGTTGAGACGACGGAACAGCGTGCCCGTCACGACGATGTCGCCGCCCTGGTCGCTTTGATCGGCAGCCTGCGCCTGCGGGTTGACCGGTGCCGCGCTGGTGGCGGCGGTCGCGCCGGCCTGCGCCTGGTCCTGCGCGAAAGCGGGCGCTGCGCTCAGCGCGAGCAGCAGCGCGCCCGAGGCGGCGCTGGACAACAGAACGGGCTTGCGGAAAGTCGAGGAAATTCGAGTCACATATGGTTCCTTGCGTAACGCGCGCACCGCCTTCCAGCGGTACGCCACGGAGTGGCAAGTCTCGTGATCCGACACATACAAACATGCTCGGCCCCCCGAGACATGAAGGCGGAATGATCCCGCGGCGCGCGGCTGTAAACCCGCAGCGGCGCGCGCTCCCATACTTTAAAATGAGGCTGTCACTGAAAAGACACAAATCGTAACATGTTCGAAACGAATGATTTACTCAGCGCGTGGCATCGGTCCGGCGACCAGCAGCGGGTCGATCTTGGCGTCGCGCCACTTAAGGCTCCAATGGAGATGCGGCCCCGTTGCACGCCCGGTCATGCCCGACAAAGCGACCGGCTGGCCGCGCAGCACGCGCTGCCCCACGCGCACGTCGATCCGCGAGAGATGCAGGAAGGCGGTGTTGAGCCCCGCGCCGTGATCGATCATCACCAGATTGCCCTCCAGCGTGAAGGGATGGTCCGCCGCCAGAATCACCACGCCATCGGCGGGCGCGAGGATCACCGATCCGGTCGGCTTGGCCACGTCCAATCCGGAATGATACGACCCGGCCTCATTATTCTTGTAGATGCGCTGCGACCCGAACAGCGTCGAAATCCGCCCCGTCGTCGGCCACAGGAAGGTCTGCCGCCAGCCTTGCGAATCCGACTGGACCCGCCGCGCCGCATTGATCTGCGCGAGTTCGGCGGGGCGGAGCCGATCGAAATCGGGCTGCGGCAGCGGGATTTTGGGCAGGCTGTCGAGCCGCGACACATCCCACCCGCGCGGCGCGATCGTCAGCGTATCGCGCACGCGCCGCGCATCATCGAGCGTCGCGACAAGCGTTGCGGTCGGCCCGGCATCGCGGTCGAACCCGATCAGGAACCGGCCATCGGCGGCGACCGGCACATCCACGCCGTTGAA
Source organism: Sphingomonas sp. (assembly GCF_040398505.1). Classification (GTDB taxonomy): domain Bacteria; phylum Pseudomonadota; class Alphaproteobacteria; order Sphingomonadales; family Sphingomonadaceae; genus Sphingomonas. Next base: position 28,073 of record NZ_JBBATX010000016.1, read on the forward strand.
GCTGAGCAAGCTGGTGCCAGCGGGCGCAATGCCGATGACGATGCCACCCTGGATCATCGATCCCGAATAACTGAAACTGTCGCGCACCGGCGCCTGGCGCGGCTGAACGGTCGGCTTGCGCGCGATCGGAGCGGGCGGGAGCGGTTGCACTTGGCGGATTTCGGGCGCGGTGGTGCAACTGCCCAGCGCGATCAGCGCGACAAGGCCGATCGTCCAGCGTGCCACGCGCAAGCGCCCCCCGGCCCGTGTCATCCGCTCATCGCCGCGGTCGCCAGCGCGGGCGTCGCATAGGCCTCCTGCCGCGCGACGCTCCAATAGCGCAAATCGTCGAGCGCGATCCGCACGCCCGATGTCGCGCACACGACATGGTCACCCGGGCTGAGCACGCGAAAGCCGTTCGCCATGAAATGGAGCCGCGCTGCGCGATCGGTGTTGGACATCAGCATAAGACGCGCTCGCTACAAAAGGGTCGGTTGGTCGGGTTTGGCCGCACCATATGCCTTGCCGCCGCTGCGCTCAACCTTCGCATCGACTTGCCCGTCGCGGAAATGCAGCGTGACCGCACCCGCGCCGCGCGCCGCCTCGGCCGATCCGACCACGGCACCGGAGGGCCGCGCCGAGACAAAGGCATAGCCCCGGTCGAGGATCGCGTTCGGCCCGAGCGTTTCGACCAGCCGCCACGTCGCCTTTACCCGGTCCCGCGCGCGCTCGAGCTGGCGCTCCAGCGTCGACAGCCGCAGCGCCGCGCCCGAGCGGTCGAGCTGCCCGCGCGCGACGCCCACGCGCCGCTCTAACCCGCGGTCGAGCCGCGCGCCGAGATCGTCGGCACGCTGCCGTTGCGGCCCGAGCAACGCGTCGCGGCGCGGCAGCACGCGCACCAGCGCTTCGAGCCGTTCGCGGCCGCGCTGGTGATAGCGTCGCACGCATTTTTCGCTGCGCTGGCCGTACCCGCCCAGCGTGAGGCGCAAGTCCGCAAGCACCGGCACCGCCATTTCCGCCGCGGCGGTCGGGGTCGGCGCGCGCAGATCGGCGGCGAAATCGGCGAGCGTGGTGTCGGTCTCATGTCCGACCGCCGAGATGATCGGGATGCGGCACGCCGCGATCGCGCGCACCACCACCTCTTCGTTGAACGCCCACAAATCCTCGATCGAACCCCCGCCGCGCGCGACGATGACGAGATCGGGCCGCGTTTCCGGCGGCATCGCGTCAAACCCGCGCACCGCAGCCGCGATTTCCGCAGCCGAGCCTGCCCCCTGCACCTTGACCGGCCACACCAGCACATGCGTCGGGCAGCGATCCTCCAGCCGGTGCAAAATGTCGCGGATCACCGCGCCCGTCGGCGAGGTGACCACGCCGATCCGCGCGGGCAGGAACGGCAGCGGCTTTTTCGCAGACGGCGCAAACAGCCCCTCCCCCGCGAGCTTGGCCTTGAGCTTCTCAAGCAAGGCCATCAGCGCGCCTTCGCCCGCCAATTCCATGCGATCGATCACGATCTGATATTTGGAGCGACCGGGATAAGTGGTGATCTTGCCGGTCGCGATCACCTCCGCCCCATCCTGCGGCGTGAAGCCCAATTGCGCGACATTGCCCTTCCAGATCACGCCATCGATGACCGCGTTTTCGTCCTTCAGGCTCAGATAGGCATGGCACGAAGCGACGCGCTTATAGCCCGAAATCTCGCCGCGCAGCCGGACATGGCCGAATTCGCTTTCGACCACGCGCTTGAGCTTGTTGGCGAGCTCGCCGACGCCCATCACCGAATTACCGGGGGCACTTACGTTGTCGTCGGGCGCGGTCTCGGCTAGCAGGCGCGCTGCCGCGTCGAACAACACGTCGCTTTGAGGGTCCGCCATTGAATGTCCTGCTGATCGGTTCGGGTGGTCGCGAACATGCGCTCGCGTGGAAGCTGGCGCAATCGCCAGCCTTGGGTACACTGTTCGCCACCCCCGGCAATCCGGGGATTGCCGCGCACGCGCAGATCGTCGCACTCGACGTGACCGATCATGCGGCAGTGGTCGCCTTCTGCGCCGCGCAGAACATCGGGCTGGTCGTCATCGGGCCGGAAGCGCCATTGGTCGATGGCCTTGCCGATAGCGTTCGCGCCGCCGGCATCGCGGTGTTCGGCCCGAACAAGGCCGCCGCCCAGCTTGAGGGATCGAAGGCTTTCACCAAATCCGTGTGCGACCGCGCCGGCATCCCGACCGCCGGCTATGTCCACGCCACCAGCCGCGCCGAGGCGCGCGCCGCGCTCGACAAATTCGGCGTGCCGGTCGTGATCAAGGCCGACGGCCTCGCCGCAGGCAAGGGCGTGACCGTCGCCACGACGCGCGAGGAAGCCGAAGCCGCGCTCGCCGATCTGTTCGGCCCGCGCGGCGGCGAAGCCGTGATCGAGGAATTTCTGGAGGGCGAGGAAGTCAGCCTGTTCGTGCTGACCGACGGCACCGCCATTCTGCCGTTCGGAACGGCGCAGGATCACAAGCGCGTCGGCGACGGCGATACCGGCCCCAACACCGGCGGGATGGGCGCCTACAGCCCGGCGCGCGTGCTGACCCCCGAGCTCGAAGCGCGCGCGCTCGACGACATCGTCCGCCCGACCGTGGCGGCGATGGCGGCGGCGGGGACGCCGTTTTCGGGCGTGCTCTATGCCGGGCTGATGCTGACCGCCGATGGCCCAAAGCTGATCGAATATAATGCCCGCTTCGGCGACCCCGAATGCCAGGTCCTGATGGCGCGGCTCGACGAGGATCTGCTCGACATCCTGCTGGCGGTGGCGACGGGCACGCTTGGCGCGCGTGGCCCGGTGACATGGCGCGATGCGACCGCGCTGACGGTGGTGATCGCCGCCAAGGGCTATCCCGGCACGCCCGAGGCCGGTGCGATCCTGACTGGAATCGCCGAAGCCGAAGCCAAGGGCGCGACGGTTTTCCAGGCCGGGACGCGGCTGGACGACGGGCAGATCGTCGCCTCGGGCGGGCGCGTGCTCGCGGTCACCGCTTGCGGATCGACAATCGCCGATGCGCAAGCCGATGCGTATCGCGCGCTCGCGGCGATCGATTTTCCCGGCGGATTTTACCGCAACGACATCGGCTACCGTGAAATTGTCCGCAATGCGCAGCGCAGCGAGATTGCACGCGACGCGGGCTGACGCTTTACGCTACTCGGGCCAGAGATTCAGGAGCATCGTCCATGGCAGCTGGCCCGCAAAACCCGAACCAGGCCGTCGACATGATGGTGCCGATCACGATCACCCATGTCGTGCTGATGCTGATCCTGGCGGCGTTGGCGATTGCCGCGATTTTGTGGGGCACGGTGCTGCGCCGCCGAAATGCCGCCGCGAAGAAGCAAATGACTGAGGATTTCGCGATGGCCGAAGCGCATGGCGCGACGACCGAGCCGACCGCGGTATCGAGCGATGGCGCGATCAGCGACGTGCCGGCCGAACCCGCGACGGATGCCCCCGCGGCCGAGACACCGGCCGCCACCGAGCTGACCCGGATCAAAGGACTCGGCCCAAAGCTTGCCGCCACGCTCGCCGACCTTGGCATTACCCGCGTGGCGCAGATCGCGGCGCTCAGCCCGCAGGCAGCGGCAGCGCTCGATGCACAGCTCGGCGTTTTCGAAGGCCGCATGGCGCGCGATCGCTGGATCGAGCAGGCCACGTTGCTCGCCGCCGGGGACACGGCCGGTTATGAAGCCGCGTTCGGCAAATTGGGCGGATAAGCCCGCGCAGCGACGCACGCCCTTTCGCCGCCTGCGCACCCGCGATACAGCAGCGTGATGCCCGCCCGCTCGCTTCCCCGGATTGACCGCCGTACGCTGCTGATCGGCGGCGGGGCCGGGATCGGGCTGGTCGTGGCGTGGGGGCTGTGGCCACGGCGCTATTTGCCCAATCTCACCGCCGATCAGGGCGAGACGCTGTTCGGCGCGTGGCTCAAGATCGGCAATGACGGCCATGTCACGGTCGCGGTGTCGCAAGCCGAGCATGGCCAGGGCGTCTACACCACGCTGCCGCAAATTGTCGCCGATGAGCTTGGCGCGGACTGGCGGACGATCGCGGTCGAGCCGGCACCGCTCAACCCGCTTTACGCCAATCCGTTCGGCGCGGAGGAACTGTTCGAAGGTGCCGACGATGCGCTGCTCAAAGGCTGGCGCGATGCCCATGCCGTCCAGATCGGGCTGATGTTCACCGGCGGATCGAGCTCGGTGCGCAGTTTCGAAGGCCCGCTCCGCGCGGCGGGCGCGGCGGCGCGGACGCTGTTGTGCAAGGCGGCGGCCAGGCGCTGGAAGGTCGATTGGCAAGCCTGCGGCACGGCAAATGGCTTCGTCGTGCACGGCAAGGACCGGCTGCGCTTCGCCGAACTCGCTGCAGAAGCCGCGCGCGACTTTGGCGGCGGCGCGCTGCCCGACCCGCTCCCCTTACGCGGCGATACCGCCGACCGGCTCTACGGCCAGTCGCTGCCCCGGCTCGATGCGCCGTCAAAGGTCGACGGGTCGGCCAATTTCGCGGGCGACGTGCGCTTGCCCGACATGCTCTTCGCCAGCATCCGCCAGGGTCCGGTCGGTAACAGCAAATTGGTGCGGGTCGATCGCGCGGCGGCGGACCGGATTCTCGGCGTGCTCCACGTCGTTACCAACGACCAGTGGGTCGCGGCGGTCGGCATCAGCTGGTGGGCCGCGAACAAGGCGCTCGACGCGCTGGCACCGCGCTTCGAAACGCGCGGGAGGTTGGTCGACGATGCCAGCATCGACCGCGCGCTCAGCGCCGCGCTTGACGGGCCGGGCACGCGAATCGCGCAGGCCGGCGATCTGTCGGCGGCGTTCAAGGGTGCCAAGCTGATCACCGCGGAGTATCGCGCCAGCCTCGCGCCGCACGCCGCGATCGAGACGATGACCGCGACCGCGCAGTTGCGCGACGGCCGCCTCACCCTGTGGCTGCCGACGCAAGCCCCCGGTCTCGCGCGCAGCGCCGCCGCCGCCGCGATCGGCCTCGCCGAAGACGCGGTGCTGGTCCACCCGATGCTGATCGGCGGATCGTTCGGCGCGAACCTCGAAACGCAGTGCGCAGCGCAAGCCGCGGTGCTGGCCGCCAAGCTCAACCGCCCGGTGCAACTGGTGTGGAGCCGCGCCGAGGATTTGCTCCACGACCGCTTCCGCCCACCCGCGCGCGCGCGCATGGCGGCGCGGCTCGGCGCGAACGGGCAAATCCTCGGCTGGCTGGCCAAGATCGCCGCGCCCGCCACCGGGCAGCAGCTCGCGCGGCGGCTGCTGGCGCCGGATAGCGGCTTCAGCGCCGCGCTGGCGCTTGCGCCCGCGGGCGATCGCTATGCGGTGGCGGGTGCCAAGCCCGTTTATCGCATTCCGGCTTATGCGATAGATCATCACCCCGCCGCGATCGGCGTGCCGACCGGGCATTGGCGATCAGGCGCGCACAGCTACACCGCGTTTTTCACCGAATGTTTCCTCGATGAACTCGCGCACGTCGCGGGCACCGAAGCGCTGTCGTTCCGCATCGGCATGCTCGGCGGCGATGCGCGGCTCGCGCGCTGCCTGTCGACCGTCGCCTCGCTTGGCGGGTGGGAGGGCGGCGTTGCGGGCAGCGGACAGGGCATCGCCTGTCACAGCTTTCGCGGCAGCCACATTGCCGTGCTGGTCGAGGCGCATGTCGGCGAAGGCCAGGCGGTCAGCGTCGACCGCATCGTCGCGGCGGTCGATTGCGGGCGGCACGTCAATCCCGACATCGTCAAGCAACAGATTGAAGGCGGGCTGCTGTTCGGCATGGCAGCGGCAATCGGCGGCGCAACCGGCTTCAAGGCCAATCTGGCGCAGGCGCGCAGCTTCGGCGCGCTTGGCCTGCCGCGGCTGGCAGACAGCCCCGACATCACGGTCGAACTGATCCCGAGCGAGGCCGATCCCGGTGGTGTGAGCGAACTTGCCGTGCCGCCGGTTGCACCGGCGATTGCCAACGCGCTGCAAGCCGCTACGGGGGGACGCTTGCGGAGCCTGCCGCTCGTTCCCGGAACCGTTTGATGCCGCCTGTTCTTCCGCCTGCCCTCCCGCCCGCGTTGCTCCCGCCCGAGCATCCGCCGGTCCGTCCGCGCCAAGTCGGCGTGCTGCTGACCAATCTCGGCACGCCCGATGGCCCCGACGTGAAGTCGGTGAAACGCTATCTGCTCGAATTTCTGTCGGACAAGCGCGTCGTCGAAATCCCGGCGATCCTGTGGCAGCCGATCCTGCGCGGTATCATCCTCAACACCCGCCCCGCCAAATCGGCCGAAGCCTATGCGCAAGTGTGGAGCGATGACGGATCGCCGCTCGCCGCGATCACCAAGGCGCAGAATAGCGCGCTCCAGGGCGCGTTCGGGCCAAATGTGATGGTTGACTGGGCAATGCGCTACGGCAAGCCGTCGATCGCCGAGCGCGTGCAGGCGCTGAAGGACGCCGGATGCGATCGCATCCTGATCGCGCCGCTCTATCCGCAATATTGCGGTGCGACGACCGCGACCGCCAACGACAAGGTGTTCGAAACGCTCGCTAAAATGCGCTGGCAGCCCGCAATCCGCACGCTGCCGCCTTATTATGACGACCCGGCCTATATCGACGCGCTTGCCGAATCGATCGAGGCTGCGGTGGCGAAGCTCGATTTCGCGCCGCAAGCGATCGTCGCGAGCTTCCACGGCATGCCGCAGCGCACGCTTGAGCTTGGCGATCCCTATCACTGCCATTGCCAGAAGACCGGGCGCTTGCTCGGGGAGCGGCTCGGCCGGACGCTGGGCCTGCCCTTGATCGTGTCGTTCCAGTCGCGCTTCGGCCGCGCCAAATGGCTCGACCCGGCGACCGACACGACGCTTGAGGAATTGCCCGACAAGGGCATCACCAAAATCGCGATCTTCGCCCCCGGTTTCTCGGCCGATTGCCTCGAAACGCTCGAGGAGCTGGCGATTCGCGGGCGCGAGAGTTTTGAGGAAAAGGGCGGCACGCACTTCGCTTATATTCCGTGCCTCAACGCCAGCGATGTCGGAATCGCCATGTTGCGCGCTTTACTCGCACGGGAACTTGAAGGCTGGGTCGCGCCCGCCTAGCGTCAGCGTCGGACACAAGATCCAACGAGGAGAGACACATGGCACGCGTCGCAATCGTAACCGGGGGAACGCGCGGCATTGGCGAGGCAATCAGCCTTGCGCTGCAGGAGACCGGAGTCACCGTCGCGGCAACCTATGCGGGCGACGATGCCCGCGCGCAGGCCTTTACCGCACGCACTGGCATCGCCGCCTACAAATGGGATGTGGGCGATTTTGATGCCTGCCAGGCGGGCTGCGCCAAGGTCGCCGCCGAGCATGGCGACGTCGATATCGTCGTCAACAATGCCGGCATCACACGCGACGGCACGATCCTGAAAATGAGCTATCAGGATTGGAAAGCGGTGATCGACACCAATCTCGGCGGGTGTTTCAACATGGCCAAGGCGGTGTTCCCGGGGATGCGCAACCGCAAATGGGGTCGGATCGTCAATATCGGGTCGATCAACGGCCAGGCTGGGCAATATGGCCAGGTCAATTACGCCGCCGCCAAATCGGGGATTCACGGCTTCACCAAGGCGCTGGCGCAGGAAGGCGCGAAGTTCAACGTGACCGTCAACGCGATCGCGCCGGGCTATATCGACACCGACATGGTCGCGGCGGTCCCGGCCGATGTGCTGGAGAAGATCGTCGCGAAAATCCCCGTCGGGCGGCTCGGCCAGGCCAATGAGATCGCGCGCGCGGTCACCTTTCTGTGCTGCGATTCGGGCGGGTTCGTGACCGGGTCGACGCTGTCGATCAATGGCGGGCAGCATATGTACTGACGGGCGCAGGGGCGGCCACGCCCGCGCCGCTGCGCCCGGCACGGCCGGCGGACGGGGAGAAGTCCCCGATCCGGCCGACGGCTTTGCCGGCGGCGATCCCGCCGCCACACGCCAAACGGGGTCGGCCTTCTCGAGGAAAGGCCGACCCCGCCCCCCCGGCTACGCAACGCGGGGGTATCTGTGGAACTCTTCAGCGCCGGTCGGCAAAGCCGCCGTCGGACGGGTTCGCTAGCGCGACCCGCCGTCCGGTAAGGGCGCTGCTCGCTTCAGCGAGCACCGGGGCGGCCG
>NZ_JBBATX010000017.1:0-14314 GCF_040398505.1 Sphingomonas sp.
GGTATTATCGGGCCGACGTTGTTCGCGATGCTCGTCCTGATGGCAATCGTCACGACCGTGATGGCGACGCCTTTGTTCGAATTTGTTTATGGCAGACACGCTCGCACCGCCGCGCGGTCGGCGGCGCGATAGGCCGACCAGCGCGTAACCGGGCGCGGACGGGCAAAATGTCCGTCGGCTTCTTGAAACCGCGCTCGCACGGTGGCACATGTTGCGGTGCAGCATAGAAATTGCCGCGGTCGGAGTCTTTCTATGCAATCCATCAACGATACGATCGAGCGCCTTGCGCGTGCCAGAGTGGCCGGGTTGGCTGGCGTGAGCGGCACCGATCACCGCCATTTGCGCGCGCTCGGCGACTTCGGCGCGAATCCGGGCACCTTGAGCGGCTGGTACCATGTTTCCGAAGGCACCGCCGCGATGCCGTTGGTCGTCGTCCTGCACGGTTGTACGCAGGACGCGGCATCCTACGATCGGGGATCGGGCTGGTCCGATCTTGCCGCGCGGTTCGGGTTCGCCGTGGTGTTCGCCGAACAGTCGCGTGCGAACAATCCCAACGGCTGCTTCAACTGGTTCGTCCCCGGGGACACGCGTCGCGATGCGGGCGAGGCGGCGTCGATCCGCCAGATGATCGCAGCGATGGTGGATCAGTATCCGATCGATCCGGCGCGGATCTTCATCACCGGGCTTTCGGCGGGCGGCGCGATGGCGTCGGTGATGCTGGCGACCTATCCCGAGCTGTTTCGCGGCGGCGCGATCATCGCCGGCCTGCCCTTCGGTGCCGCGGCGACGATGTCGCAGGCGCTTGAGCGGATGCGCGGGCAGGGGCACCTCAACGATCTGGCGTACGCGACGGCCGTGCGCACGGCCTCGTCGCATCGCGGTCCGTGGCCGCGCGTGAGCGTCTGGCTGGGCGATGCCGACCACACCGTCAATCCGGTCAATGCCGATCGGATCGTCGGGCAGTGGCGCGCGCTGCATGGCGTCGACGGCCCGCCCGATGTGGAGACGGTCAGCGGAAAGCTCGTTCGCCGCGCATGGCACGCGCCCGACGGCAGCGTGCTGATCGAGGAGCACCGCATTGCGGGCATGGGGCATGGCACGCCGGTCGCCACGCACGGCGACACCGCATGCGGCAGCGCGATGCCGCACATGCTCGATGTCGGCATTTCGTCGACCTGGCAGATCGCGCATGGCTGGGGGTTGCTGGAGGGCGCCGAGCGGGCGCGGTCATCGGCAGCGCCCGCCGTCCCGCCTGCTGCGCCGGTCACGAGCATTCAGGCGACGATCGAAGCGGCGCTGCGCTCAGCCGGACTGATGCGCTGACCGCGTAAAGCTCACACCTCGCCGGGCGCAAACCCGAGCGTGTCGAGCAAGGCGGCGCGCGCGGTGCGGCACTGCTGCCACAAAGCGGGGTTGCCGAGATCGGCAGGCGCGATCGTTTCGGGCCAATGCCGCTCGACCAGCGCCGCCAGAAGGTCGCACTTCGCCGGATCGAGCAGGAAACGCGGGTCGATCGCGGCGTGCGCTGCTTCATCCACCACCACGCGCAGCCGCAAGCACGCCGGACCGCCGCCGTTGCGCATCGATTCGCGCAAGGTCAGTACCTCGACGCGGCGGATCGGCCCGTTGCCCGCGATCAGGTCCTGCAGCCACGCCCAGACTGCGGGCGTCTCCTGGCATTCGCTCGGTACGATCAGCGCCATCGTGGCGTCGGGCAAGGTGACCAGTTGCGAATTGAACAGATAGGACTTGATCGCGGCTTCGAGCGACACGCGCGCCGCCGGGACTTCGACGATTACCGCCTCGGGCAGGCGCGCGCGGATAAAGGCGTGGACCGATGCCGGATCCTCAAAGGCTTGCTCGTGCGCGAACAAAACGGTTTCGTTGGCGACCGCGACGACATCGTTGTGGAACGCCCCCGCCGCAATCGCCGCGACGCTTTGCTGGACGAGCAGCACGTCGGCCGGATCAAGCCCGTGGCGCCGCGCGACGGCGGCGCTGGCGGTGCGGTTTTGTCGCGCCGGGAAACCTGCCGCGCTGCGCTCGCCATAGACGAACAGCTCGATCCCGCGCGCGCCGTGCTGCGTGGTCAGGCGCATATGGTTGGCAGCGCCTTCGTCGCCGAGCGCGGCCGGCAGGGCATCGTGCACCGCGAAATGCGCGGCAGCGCCAAAGGCCAGGCGTAGTTGCCGCGCGGTCTGGGGATGTTCGATGCTCCGGTGCAGCATCGTCGACAAATTGGCGACCGACAGGTGGCAGCGACCGTCGCCGGAATCGGGCGCGGGCGAGACGGTCGCGGCATTGGCGGTCCACATCGACGAGGCCGAACAGACATTACCGAGCAAAATGGGGTCCTCCGCGGAGGCGGCGGCGAGCACGGCATCGTCGTCGCCCGCAAACCCAAGCTCGCGCAGCCATGCCGCGGCGGGCCGGTCGTGCGGGAGGAGCAAACCTTGCGGCAGACCCACCTCAAGCATCCGGCGCATCTTGGCGATGCCTTGCAACGCCGCTGCGCGCGGGGCGGAAACCGCACCGGCATTGCTCGTCGCGGCAAGGTTGCCGAACGATAGCCCGGCATAGTTGTGGCTCGGGCCGGCAAGGCCGTCGAAATTAATCTCGCGCACGGTCTTTCCCCTTCAAGCGAGCGTTTCGCCAACTAACAGCTCGGTATCGATCTGCGCTTGCATCATCGCTGGATAGCGGGCGCCGTCGAGCGCGTTGGGCGGAAAGAGGGCGTCGACCGCCGCCAGCACGTCGTCGCCCAGCGGCTTGGTCGCCGCCGCCATATTCTCGGTCAGATGCGCGATGCTGCGCGTACCCGGGATCGGCACGATCGTCTCGCCTTGCGCCAGCACCCAGCCGAGCGACAATTGCGCCGGGGTCAGTCCGGCGTCGGCGGCAACGCAGTCGAACCGCGCGACGATTTCGAGATTGCGCGGCAGAAACGGCGCGACGAAACGCGGCATCAGCGCGCGGATGTCGCCCGGCTCATACGCATCGTCGCGGACGGCACCGGCGAGCAACCCGCGCGCGACCGGCGAGAAAGCGACGAAGCCGATGCCGAGTTCGCGGCACGCCGCCAGCACGGCGACTTCGGGATTGCGCACCGCGGGCGAATATTCGGTCTGCACGGCGGCGATCGGATGGACAGCGTGCGCGCGGCGAATCGTCGCGGCCGACATTTCGGACAGGCCGATCGCGCCGATTTTGCCCGCTTCTTTCAGCCGCACCAGCGCGCCGACCGACTCCTCGATCGCGACGCGCTTGTCGAGCCGGTGGAGATAGACGAGGTCGATATGATCGGTGCCGAGCCGTGAGAGTGAGCCCTCGACCGTCTTGGCGATGGCGGCGGGCGATCCGTCGAGGCCGCGCTTGCCGTCGATCATGTCGAGCACGCATTTGCTGGAGAGCGTGAACTCGGCGCGGCGGTGCATCACGCCCTGCGCGAGCAGGCGTTCATTATTGCCGCCGCCGTACAGTGCTGCGGTATCGAGCAAGCTGCAGCCGAGATCGAGCGCGGTGTTGAGCAATGCGAGCGCGGTCGTGGTGTCGGGCGGCGTGCCGTACGCATGGTTGAGGTTCATGCACCCCAAACCAATCGCCGAAACGGTGAACGGGCCGATGCTACGCTGCGGATAGGTCAAAGGATCAGCCCCGGATCATGATGCATGGGCGGGCTGTACCGCTGCCGAAGGGGCGCTGTCTATGTGCCGCTCAGGCGGCGTCGCGCTTTGCCAGGCGGCGCTGCGCCACGCGCACGCTGCCGACGAGGCGCGACAAGATCAGTTCCTCGATTCCGGCATAGCCGAGCCCGAGATGCGCGGGCCGCACCGCCGTCGCGTCGCCGAGCTTCAAAGTGCCGGTGCGCAGGCCTGCGCGGCCGATCCGTGCCCAGCGCCGCGCGGTTTCCCAGCGGATCAGGCTGCGGCTTTCCGAATCGGGGCGGCGCTGCGCGAGAAAATCGTCCTGCAGCCGTACGAGCGCATCGCCGACCGCCGCCAGCGTCGCGCGGTCGGGCACGGGCTGCTGGCTCATCACATGCGTGACGATCAGGCGCGCAGTATCGGCGGCGACATCGCCGAACAGTGGGGCATAAACCTCCGCCAGCACGTCCGCCGCGCGCCCGCGCATCGCCTCGGCCTGAACTTGCGAAGCGCCGCCGCCGTGGCGGCGATAGGTCATCAGTTCATCGTCGAGCCGGGCGATCCCGCCATACGCACTGATGCGGTGATACAGGTCGAAATCCTCGGCATAGACCATTTCCGGCCGCTGGAACGGGTCGAGCCGCCGTGCGGCATCGGCGCGCAGCATCACCGAGGACCAGACCAACGGATTTTCGATTCGCAGCAGCCATTCGATCACCGGCGGCGTTGACAATGGCGCAAGTGAGGAGGGCAGGATCGCGCCCTCCGACAGGACATTGGCGGCGGTGCCGACGAGGACGATTTCGGGATGCGCGTCGAGATAGGCGATTTGCCGTGCGAAGCGATCGGGATGGCACAGATCGTCATGATCGAGCGCGGCGATATAGCGCCCGCGCGCCGCGGCGAAGGCGGCGTTGCGGGTCAGCACGACGCGCCGGTTGACGGGCGAGCGGATCACGCGAATGCGCGGGTCGGCGAACGCCTCAACAACCGCGACGGTGGCGTCGGTCGAGCAATCGTCGACCACGATCAGCTCGAAATCAGTGAAGCTCTGCGCTTGCAGCGAGGCGATCGTCTCGCCGACCAGGCCGGCACCATTATAGGTCGCCATCAGCACGCTGATAGCGGGGTTGTGGGGGGCGCTCATGCGACGGCGCGTGCCGCGTCGCCCAGCACCTGATCGACGATCATCGCGCCGACATCGTTCTGCCATTGCCACAGGCCGTTGGCCTGACCCGAGAAGCTCGCTTCGCCGCCCAGCTTGCCCCACGGCACGAAGCCAGCGGCAAGGCCGATGCCGTACAGGCCGGGGATCGGCGTGCCGCTGGCGTCGAGGATGCGGCAATGGCGATCTACCATCGCCCCGCCCTTATGCGCGGCGAGCGCAAGGTTGCGGCCGTCGCCATCGTGGATCGGCAGCGCGCGCGGGCGATAGCCGAGCGCCGCGATGACGAGGTCGGCGTCGGCCAGATAGGCGCGGGCGACGGCGTCTTCCGCGCCGGTCACTTGATGCACGGCGAGGCGCGGATCGGGCACGCGGCCATCGACGCGAAGCTGGCGGAGCACGAGATCGCGCGCTTCGAGCCGGAACCCGGCGAGGCGATAGACGAAGCCGCTGACCGGACAAATGTCGTCGGGTCCGAAATCGGTAAAGCCCTCGGCCTGCGCCGCCTCGGGCGTCGGGTAAAAGGGCCGGAGCGGACGGCGGTGCAGCAGCGTGATCGCGCCTGCCCCGAGCGGAATCGCCTGGGTCTTGAGCAGCAGCACGATCGTTGCGATCGCGCTGGTCGATCCGCCGATCACGACGATCCTTGGGTTGCGTTTGGTCGAGAGCAAATCGATGATTTTCTGCGGTCCGCCGAGCGCTAATGCTTCGTCCGATTGCATCAGCCGGTCGCCGACTTCCTGTACCAGTGACACGCCCCCGACGCGCTGCGCGGCGAGCCGGTCAAGCGGCTGATGGCCGCCGGTGGCAATGGCGACGGCGCTGGAAAGCTGGTCGAATTCCTGGCCGTCGGCGCGGCGGCGCAAGCGGCTCGACCAGAGTCCGCCGGTCGTGCGGGTGGTGTGGAGGACCTCATGCCCGGTCAGCACCGTGCCGCCATGCTGGCGGACGAGCGCTTGGAGCCGTTCGCCGGTCGCGCGTACGAATGGCCCGGCCTCGACCAAAGGCACGCCGAGCGCACCGACATACTGCCCGACCGCGCGGCCCGCCGGATGATCGACCAACGCCGCGAGTTCGGGGTGGGGATTGTCCTTCACCGCGCTCAGGAAGGTCTCGGCAGTCGAATCCGAGGTAATCGCATAGCGCCCGATCCGGCCCTCGCCGAGCGCATCGTCGCGCTCAGCGATGACGAGGCCGGAGGCGGCGAGTTCGGCCAGGCGGCCACGCTTGCTCGCCGCGGTGAGCATCGCGGTGCCAGCCGGGCCTCCGCCGACGATCAGCAGCGAGGCGATCGGATTCGTCCGCGCTCGCGCAGGGACGCGCGCTTCGGCGGCGAGGATGCGGTTGACGGCGGTGGCGATCACCGTGACATCGGCGACCGTCATCGCATCGGTAATCGGCAGCGACAGCGATCGCCCCGCGACCGCATCGGCGACCGGCGTCGGCAGGATCGTCGCGGTGCGGCGGAACAGCGGTTGTTCGCCCAGATGCGGGCTGAAATAGCGGCCCGATCCGATGCCCTCGGCTTCCAGCGCCGCGCCAATTGCGTCGCGGCGGTGCAGGAGGCCGTCGGGTAATAGTATGGGCATGAACTGGCTCGCACGGCGCTGGCCCTGTCCCGCCTGGAACGAAACGCCCTCTAATTGCGCGCGATAGGCATCCTCCAATGCGGCGCGGTGATCGCAGACCGTATCAATCTCCGCGAGCTTCGCGCGCGCCATCACGGCAATCACTTCGGGCAATTTGGCGTTGATGCCGGGCAGCGTGGCGCTGCGACCCGCCTCAAACCCGAAATTGGTCATCGCGCGCAGCCGATCGATCAGCTGCGTGTCGCCCGAATGGATCAGCCCGCCCTCGGCGACCGCGAAGGTCTTGGTGGCGTGCATCGAAAAGACCGTGGCGAACGGCGCACCGGTGCCGAAGCCAGCGCCGCCCTCATCCAGCGTGCCAAGCGAGGCGGCGGCGTCGATCACCACGCCGACATTGTGCTGGCGTTGCAGCCAGGCGTAGCGGTCGAGATCGATCGCGGTGCCGAACGTGGCGTAGGGGAGCATCACCGCGATCCGGTCGCCATAGTCGTCCAGCAGCCGCTCCTCGGCCTCGGCGTGCGCGGTCCAGTCGGTGGGGTCGATATCGCAGATCAACGGGGTGAGACCCGCCCACAGCGCGGCCTGCGCGGTCGCCGCGAAGGTGAGCGCGGGCATCAGCGCGAAGCGGCCCGCGACATGCTCGCCCGCCGCCTCGCGGAGTGCGATCATCAGGCCAAGCGTTGCATTGCCGACCGCGAGACACGCGCCCTGCCCGCCGAACAGCGTCGCCGTCGCCTCCGCCTCGAACGCGCGCACTTCGGGGCCGTTATTGCTGAACACCCCCGATGTCTCGACGCGGCGCAGCGCCGCGACGTGTTCGCTGAGCCGCGGCGGATTGGGGGCGATCAAGGGATAGCGCATGCGGACGAGGGCCTGACTGGATTATGACCCGTCCCATGTGCCCCGCTGCCCCCTAAAATCCGGTTACGCAGACTGTATCCGTTGCAATACACTACCTTTCGGTTGCACGCACGCCCCGGTCCACGGTATCCGGGCATATCTAGGAGACGCGCGATGGCGACCGAATTTACGCTCAACGGGGCTGTCGCCCGGTTCGACGGCGACCCCGACACGCCGCTTCTGTGGGTGTTGCGGGATCACCTCCAACTCACCGGCACGAAATATGGCTGTGGCATCGCGCAATGCGGCGCGTGCACGGTGCATCTCGACGGCAAGAATCGCCGGTCCTGCGTGACGCCGATCGCGAGCGTTGCCGGACGCAGCGTCACGACGATCGAGGGCGCGACGGGGAAGACTGCCGAGGCGGTCAAAGCCGCCTGGGTCGCGATCGACGTGCCGCAATGCGGCTTCTGCCAATCGGGGCAGGTGATGTCGGCGATCGGGCTGCTCGCGGCCAAGCCCAACCCGACCGACGCCGATATCGACCACGGCATGGCGGGCAACATCTGCCGCTGCGCGACCTATGTCCGCATTCGCCAGGCGATTAAAGACGCCGCCAAACATGTGGAGACGGCAGCATGAACGCCCCCACACCAATCCCCGTGGCGAGCCGCCGCGATTTCCTCGCTGGCTCGGGCCTCGTCATCGGGCTCGCTTTGCCGATGGGAAAAGCAGCGGCCAAGGCCGCACCTGCGGGGGAGGCCGCGCCGTTTGCCCCTAACGCCTTCGTGCGGATTGCTGCGGACAACACCGTCAGCGTCATCATCAAGCATATCGAATTCGGCCAGGGTCCGGCGACCGGTCTGTCGACGATCGTTGCCGACGAGCTGGACGCCGATTGGGACCAGATGCGCATCGCCTTCGCGCCCGCCAACGATCCGCTCTACAAGAACCTCGCCTTCGGCACGATGGGCACCGGCGGATCGACCGCGATGTCGAATAGCTGGATGCAGATGCGGAGCGCCGGTGCCTCGGCGCGTGCGATGCTGGTCGCCGCTGCCGCCAGGACCTGGGGCGTTCCGGCGGCCGAAGTGAAGGTCGCCAAGGGCGTCGTCAGCCATGGCGCGAAGAACGCGAGCTTCGGCGAGCTCGCCGCGACCGCCGCGACGATGCCGATCCCCGAAAAGCCGACGCTCAAGACACCTGCAGAGTGGACGCTGATCGGGCGCGACACGCCTAAGCTCGACAGCCTGGTCAAGACCAATGGCAGCGCGCAATTTACGATGGACGTGCAACTGCCCGGCATGGTTGTGAGCGTGATCGAACATGCGCCAGCGTTTGGCGGGACGGTCAAAGCGGTCGATGATGCCGCCGCACTCGCCATTCCCGGCGTGGTCGCGGTCAAGACGATTCCGCAGGGCGTGGTCGTCTATGCCAAGGATACGTTCGCGGCGATGAAGGGGCGTAATGCGCTCAAGGTCGATTGGGATTTGTCCAAGGCCGAGACGCGCTCGTCCGACACCATGGTCAAGCAGTACATCGCCGCCGCCGCCACACCGGGGGTTGAGTGCGAGGCCGAGGGCAATGTTGCCGCCGCCCTCGCCGCCGCCGCCAAGCGAATCGAGGCGACCTATGTCTTCCCGTTCCTGGCGCATGCGCCGATGGAAACGATGGACGCAGTGATCGAACCGAAGGACGGCGGCGCGGATTTCTACGCGGGCAGCCAGTTCCAGGTCGGCGATACGACGGCGGTGTCGAAGGTGCTCGGCGTGCCGTTTGCGGGCATGACGCTGCACGAACAATATGCCGGCGGCAGCTTCGGCCGACGCGCGACGCCCGACATGGGCAATGCGGTCGAAGCGGCGATGGCGACCAAGGCGTTTGGCGGCACCATCGCGGTCAAGCATGTCTGGACGCGCGAGAACGACATTCGCGGCGGGCGCTATCGCCCGCTGATCGTCCACACGATCAAGGGCGGGGTCGATGCGAAGGGCAAGATCGTCGGACTTGATGCGGTGGTCGCGGGGCAATCGTTCATGCGCGGCACTGGCTTCTTCAACCCCAGTGCCAAGTTCGACGAAGCGATGGTCGAAGGGCTGACCGGCAGCGCCTATGCCTTTCCGGCGATCCGGGTCGGGGCGAACGAGCTGAAGAATGGCGTGCCCACGCTCTGGTGGCGCTCGGTCGGCAACACCCACACGGCCTATGTGATGGAGACGTTCCTCGATCGCCTGTTCGAGCTCGGCAAGCAGGATCCAATCATGGGCCGGATCGCGCTGATGAAGGATGATCGCGCGAAGGCGGTGCTCAAGCGCGTTGCCGAAGTGGCGGGCGGCTTGACCGCCAAGTCGGGTCGCGCCCGCGGTGTCGCGTTCCACAAGAGCTTCGGGTCGTACGTGGCGCAAATCGCCGAGGTTTCGGTCGGTGCCGACAAGCTGCCACGCGTGCACAAGGTCTGGGCGGCGGTCGATTGCGGGGTGCCGATCAACCCCAACGTCATCCGCGCGCAAATCGAGGGCGGGGTCGGCTTCGGCCTCGGCCATGCGCTTTATGCCGAAATCACGCTGGGCGAGGGCGGGGTGGTCGAACAGTCGAATTTCGACACCTACCGCTCGCTCCGCATGGCGGAGATGCCCGAAGTCGAGGTCGCGATCCTCAACTCGACCGCGAACCCGACCGGCATCGGCGAACCCGGCCTGCCGCCGATCGCTCCCGCGGTTGCCAACGCCTGGCGCAAGCTGACCGGCAAGGCCGTCACGCGACTGCCCTTCGCCCATTCGGAGAATGCATGATGCGCGGCAATACGATCGCTTTGGTGATTGCGGCGGCGATCCTGCCGAGCGTGCTGCTCGCACGCACCGTCCTGCCCGCACCCACAACGATCAAGGAGCCGACCGCGTTCGCGTCGATCGCCGATCCGGCGAAGCGCTCGGTCGCGTTGTTCGGGGAAATGGGCAAGGTGATCCAGTCGCCACGCTGCCTCAATTGCCACCCGCGCAGCGACCGGCCAAATCAGGGCGAAGCGATGCTGCCGCACAATCCGCCGGTGATTCGCGGTGCCGACGGGCATGGCGCGGCGGGCCTCGAATGCGCGACCTGTCACGGCACTGCGAACGTCACCTTTGCCAATGGTATCGGCAGCATGCCCGGCGCGCCGGAATGGGCGCTCGCGCCGCTGTCCATGGCGTGGGAGGGCAAGTCGCTCGGCGCGATTTGCCTGCAAATCAAGGACCGTGCGCGCAATGGCGGCAAATCGCTGACCGATTTGATCGAGCATAATGGCAAGGATGCGCTGGTCGGCTGGGGCTGGCATCCCGGCCTTGGCCGCACGCCGGCACCCGGCACGCAAGCGCAGTTCGGCGCGCTGACCAAGGCATGGGTCGATAGCGGGGCAAAGTGCCCGGCGTGACGCTGGCCTTCACCACGATCCGGCTCGACATTGCGGACCAGATCGCGACGATCACGCTCGATCGGCCCGACAAGCTCAACGCGTTCAACCCGGCGATGCTCGCCGAGCTGATCGCGGCGTTCGATGCGACCGACGCCGATGACGGCGTGCGCGCGGTGATCGTGACGGGCGCGGGGCGCGGGTTTTGCGCCGGGGCTGATCTGTCGGGCGGGGCGGCGACCTTCGATTATGATGCGAGCGGCGGGTGGAACGGCGCCGAATCGCCGGTGCGCGCCGATGGTAGCGTCGATTATGCGCACCCGGCGGTGCGCGATGGCGGCGGACTGCTGAGCTTGCGCATCTTCGCCTCGAAAAAGCCCGTGATCGGCGCGATCAACGGCGCGGCGGTTGGCGTCGGCGCGACGATGACGCTGCCGATGGATTTTCGGCTGGCGAGCGAGGCGGCGCGCTTCGGTTTCGTCTTCGCGCGGCGCGGGATCGTGCCCGAGGCGTGTTCGAGCTGGTTCCTGCCGCGCCTCGTCGGGATCGGGCAAGCGCTGGAATGGTGCTATTCGGGCGCGGTGTTCGATGCGGCCGAGGCGCTGCGTGGCGGGCTGGTGCGGAGCGTGCATGCCCCCGACGATCTGCTCCCGGCGGCGCGCGCGCTCGCGCTACGGTTGACCGCAGAGGGCGCACCGGTGTCGATCGCGCTGATGCGCAAGATGCTCTATGCCGGGTTGGGCGCGCCGCATCCGATGGAGGCGCACCGGATCGAGAGCCGCGCGATCTGGGCGCGGGGGGCGAGCGCCGATGCCAAGGAGGGCGTCACCGCGTTCCTGGAGAAGCGTGCGGCGGTGTTTCCCGATTCGGTCGCCGACGCGTGGGATACCTTCGCGCCGTGGTTCGATGAGCCGGAGTATCGGTGAAACCTATATCGCTTCCCCGGCGAAGGCCGGGGCCCAGTCGCGCGACGAAGCGGAAGGAGCGCTGCGCTCCATCACCACGACCTCTGTAACTGGGCCCCGGCCTTCGCCGGGGTGGATAAAGCGGGGGAGGCTGGTCCCTAGCTTCGCGCCACCGCGAAGCCCGCGAACGACTGATTGACCGGCATCAATTCCAGCGTGTTGATGTTGAGATGCGCGGGCAATTCGGCGACCCACAGCAGCGTCGCCGCAATGTCTTCGCCGGTCATCGGATCGACCCCGCCATAGAGCTTGTCCGACGCCGCCTGATCGCCGCCGGTGCGCACGACGGTGAATTCGGTTTCGACCATGCCCGGCTCGATCGAGGTGACGCGCACCCCGCTGCCGTGGAGATCGGCGCGCAGCCCCAGCGAGAATTGCCGGACGAACGCCTTGGTCCCGGCATAGACGTTGCCGCCCGCATAGGGATAATTCGCCGCGACCGACGACAGGTTGATGATCGCGCCCTTGGCCTCGACCAGGCGCGGCAGCAGCATCCGCGTCACCGCGACCAGCGCCGAGACGTTGGTGTCGATCATCGTCTGCCAATCATCGAGGCTGCTCTGCTGCGCGGGCGCGGTGCCGAGCGCGAGGCCGGCATTGTTGATCAGCAGGTCGATCTTCGCAAAGTCCTCGGGCAGCCCCGCGATCGCGGCCTCCATCGCGGCGCGGTCGCGCACGTCGACGGTGAGCGTATGGACCGACTCCCCCAGCGAGTCGCGCAATGCGCTCAGCCGTTCCGCCCGCCGACCGGTGGTGACGACGCGCCAGCCCGCAGCGACGAAGGCGCGGACCGCAGCTTTGCCGATCCCCGACGTGCCGCCTGTGATGAAGGCCGTGCGCATCACCTAGAACTCCGTCGCTGTCTGAAAAGAAAATGGTGCCCGAGGGCGGATTCGAACCACCGACACTGCGATTTTCAGTCGCATGCTCTACCAACTGAGCTACTCGGGCACACCCGGAAAGCTCCGGGGGAGCGGCCTCTTAGTCACGCTCTGGCGTGGTGTCCAGCCCGTCTTGTTCTTCGCCGGGCGGCGTGCTGACCGGGATCGCATAGCCCTCGCCCAGCCACTGCATCAAGTCGCGGTCGCGACAGCCTTGCGAGCAGAACGGGGCGTGCGCCACCGAAGACGGTTTGCCGCACAGCGGGCAGGGTTTGGAACGCGCCATCATCGTACCTCGAACGTGCAGGCCACGCCGGTACGCCGGGCGAGCGCGGCGATCCAGTGCGGATTGGCGGCGAGCGCCCTTTGCACGGCGGGCGTGACGCTGTGGACGCTCGGCACCGGCGGGGGCGTACGCTCGATTCGGCGGAGCAGCGCGCGCGCCTCGGCACCCGCCGGATCGGCGCGGAGCAGTTCGGGGAGCGCGACGCGGGTGCGCCGGCGGACGATCTGGACAAAGCCGAAGCCGTTCATCGCGGTGCGCTCGAACGGTTGCGCCCCACCCTCGAACAGCCCGGCATCGAGCGCGGCATCGACCGCGGCGCGCGCCGCCTTGCCTTGCAGCGTCGGGAAATCGACGCCGATCGACCCGCCGATATCCAACCGCACGATCGCAGCGGCGACGGCGTGCGCGGCGGCGAGCGCGAGCGGTTCGAGCGGGGGATGGCCGTCGACGTCGAACAACGTCATCGCGGGGGTGGGGCTCATCCGGAGTGCGCCGCCGGCCAGGACAGTGGGTGGGCCAGCGAAGACGATGTCGCCGGTCAGCGCTTCCTCGAGCACTTCGGACCAGCCGGCCGCTTCGAGGTGATCGGCTTCGTGGGGATGGCAGGGACGGACGGGGATGCCGCTCGCCTCGATCCGCTCCAGCAGCGTCGGGCCGGGGCGCGGCGGGCCTTCAGCGGGCGCGGCGCGGGGGAGTTTGTGGCGGCCCGGCTCGGGGATGGCTTCACGGACCAGTTCGATGTGGAGCGCGGCACCTTGCGTGACGCCGGGGGGTAAGGGCGAGAGCAGCGCCTCGCCGCCGTCGAACGCCACGCGGCCTTCGCGGCCTTTAACGGTGATCTCGACCAGCCGCGCCGCCAGCACTGCGCCGATTCGGGGGGCGGGGCTATCGAGTTCGATCCGGGCCTGGCGGATCGTGCCGTCCTCGACCAGCGCGGCGCGGGCCTCGCCGATCCCGGCTTCGAACAACCATTCGATTTTGGGCAACTCAGCCAAGCGCGACGCCCGATGCCAGCAACAGCGCGCGCGTCTCGAACAAAGGCAAGCCCATCACCCCCGAATGCGAGCCCGAGAGGAAGCGCACGAACGCCTCGGCGCGACCCTGAATCGCATAGCCGCCAGCCTTGCCCAGCCCCTCGCCGCACGCGATGTAGCCGTCAATCTCGGCGGGCGAGAGCGGCTTGAAGGCGAGGATCGTGTCGGACAGGCGGGCGCGGACGGTGCCGTCGGCGGCGATGACGCACACCGCGGTGAGGCAATGGTGGCGGCGGCCCGAGAGCAGCCCGAGCATGTGGCGGACGCTGGCATCGTCCTCTGCCTTGGCAAGGATGCGGCGGCCGAGCGCGATCGTCGTGTCGCCTGCCAGCACGATCTCGCCGGGGCCGCGGGCCACGGCGTGCGCCTTGGCGAGCGCGACGCGCTGGACATAGACGCGCGGCGATTCGGCCTTGAACGGGGTTTCATCGACATCGGGCGCGGCGGTGCGCGACGGCACGACGCCGAGCCGCGCGAGGAGCTCGGCGCGGCGGGGGCTGGTGGAGGCGAGGATGAGGGTCA
>NZ_JBBATX010000017.1:14414-25106 GCF_040398505.1 Sphingomonas sp.
AGCCGCGCGAGGAGCTCGGCGCGGCGGGGGCTGGTGGAGGCGAGGATGAGGGTCAAAGCAACTCCGTTCGCCCTGAGCCTGTCGAAGGGCAGCTCTCCACAAGCGAAGGCTCGGCATGTGGCACGCAGGGCTTCGACAAGCTCAGCCCGAACGGAAAAAGGGGAGGGCTCACCGCTTCAATCCCGGGTGCGCCGCTTACTTGAACCGGTACGTGATCCGCCCCTTGGTCAGATCATACGGGGTCAGTTCGACCAACACTTCGTCGCCGACCAGCACGCGGATGCGGTTCTTGCGCATCTTGCCGGCGGTGTGACCAAGAATTTCGTGGTCGTTCTCAAGCTTCACGCGGAACATGGCGTTGGGCAAAAGCTCCACCACCTGGCCGCGCATTTCGAGCAATTCTTCTTTTGCCAAACAAACCTCTGGGGACATTACGGGAATTCGTGAGCGCGGCGCATAGCGGATGGACGCGCAAAAGGGAAGCGGGCCCTGCGCAACGTAGAGGGGCCGCGCTAAAGTCACACGAGTCGCACCATCGTGGGGGGTGCGCGCGGGCTTAAAGTCACACGAGTCGCACCATCGCGGGGGTGAGCGGCCAGCGGTGGGAAAGAGCGGGCCGACGCCGGGTTAAGGCGCGGGCCGGTGCGGAGTATGCCGGAGGGGGCGGGTGTAGGACAGCGCTTAATCCGGGCGCCTTAAGCGTTCCGGGCGGCCAGCGCGACGCGGGCGGCATCGGCGAGAAAGCCCGAACGATTGGGGGCGACGCGATCGATGCGCGCGAGCAACCCTTCGTCAATCGACACCTGAACCCGTACCGATCGCCCTGGCTGTTCCCCCCGAACGAGCATCCGCGCAGCCTCGATTACGTCCGGGTCGGTCGGAATTGCATCGAGGTCGCTTGGCGCGGGGAAGGCGACGCCGTCCTCGGCCAGCCCGCTCAAATGCAGATCGAGCGCTTCCTCGGCATTGCGTGCTGCGTCCTGCAGCGTGTCGCCCGCCGATACACAGCCGGGCAAATCGGGAAAGAACACGCCGTAGCCGTGCGCCCCGCGTTCGATGATGGCGGGATAATAGACCGCCGTCATCGCGACACCGCGCTTAGCGCAGTTTGAGGCCCGATTGCCGCTCGATGCTTTTGAGCGTGCCGATGGGCAAGTCGCTCTTGGGATGCGGCACGGTGACGCGCCCCGGCAAGGCGGGGTGCGTGAATTGCTTGTGGCTGCCAGACTGACGCACTTCCAACCATCCCGCCGCTTCGAGCCTCCGGATCACCTCGCCGCTACGCATGGCGGCATTCTTTGTGTATGTAATACACAATGGCGGTGGTGCCAAGCGTCGTCATTGACGCAACGACGTGGCCTTGAGCCACTTGCCGCGGGTTTCCACCTCCCAGAAGTTCCAACCATTGGCGTGCGTGCCGCCCGCAGCCATCGCGGCGGGCGAGAAACCGGCGTAGACCTTGTCGCCGAATTGTATGCCGCTTTCGGTGATCCGCGCTTCGACAATGAGGCCGTTTCGGAAGCGGTGACGCAAGCGCGTGCCGACCGGGAAATGCACGCCATCGCTGTGCCACATGCCGCCCGTTCGGAAGTCGGCTATTTCTGCCGTTGCAGGTGGCAGCTTGAGAAGGGTTCGCAGTACGTCGTTTTCTGTCGTGGTAGGATCGGGCCGTAGCGCGGTAAGGGCTTTGAAAACCTCGAAATCAACCGGTATTTGAG
Source organism: Sphingomonas sp. (assembly GCF_040398505.1). Taxonomy (GTDB): domain Bacteria; phylum Pseudomonadota; class Alphaproteobacteria; order Sphingomonadales; family Sphingomonadaceae; genus Sphingomonas. Next base: position 16,133 of record NZ_JBBATX010000017.1, read on the forward strand.
TATAGCTCATAAAGAATCTTCGCGTGGGAAACGCGACATAACAGACTGGAGATCTCAGAGCAATACATAGAGAAAATGTCCGTGGCCGCCTATATCCTCGTGCTCTTTGGCGAGCGGCCCGTAGCGCTCACGCGGGATTGTTGGTGGCGAGGAACCCCTCCAGTTCCTTCAAAAACTGCACGCGGTCGGCATAGTGGCTGAAGTGGTGGTCGCCGATCGGTTGCTCGATATAGCGGTACGGCTTGCCCGCTGCCTTCAGCTTCGCCGCCATGTCGCGCGATTGCTTGACCGGTACGACGGTGTCCTTCTTGCCGTGCATAATCAGGATCGGAATCAAGAATTCCGCCGCGCCGTAAATGGGGGAGACGCCCTTCAGATCGGGCGCTTGTTCGCGGTAGTAATCCTTGGCGCGGCCGCCGTTCAGGAATTCGCCGTTATAGCGCAGCATCGCGGGCATATCCGACACGCCGGCATAGGACACGGCGCAGCGATACACGCCGGTGTCGCGCTGCGCCGCGCGGAATGCGGCGTAGCCGCCATAGGATGCGCCGACGACGCAGACGCGCTTGGCGTCGGCAAGCCCGCTCGCGGTCGCCCATTTGACCGCGTCGGTCAGATCGTCCTGCATCGCCAGGTCCCATTGCCCGCGGCCCTTTTTGGTGAAGGCATCGCCATAGCCCGATGAGCCGCGATAATTCGGTTGCAGCACGGCATAGCCGCGGTCGGCCAGGAATTGCGCCCACCAATCCCATTCCTCATCGTCGCGCGCGAACGGCCCGCCATGCGGCATCAGGATCAGCGGCAGGTTCTTGGGATCCTTGCCGCGCGGCACGGTGAGCACGCCGGCGATCTCGAGCCCGTCGCGGGCCTTGTAGCTGATCGTCTTGACCGGGGCGTAGGGCTTGATGCCGAGCGATTCGTTGACCAGGCCGAGCATGTGCAGCACGCCGTCCTGCCCGAACACATAATAGCCGCCGGATCGATCCGGGCCGCCGACGTGGACGATCATCGTCGAGAAATCGCGGCTCCACGACACGATTTGCGCAGCGCGTGTGCCGACCGCGGCGTCGATCTTGGCCTGTATGTCGGCCAAAGCGGGATCGAACCAGTGTGTCCGCGGGCGCGTGTCGATATAGCGCACGCCGACCAGCCGATTGCCGCCATCGGCGGTGATGATGCCGCTGATGTCGAAACCGGGCACGCCGAACAGCTTCGCGCCGGTTTTGAGCGTGGTGAGATCATAAGCGTAAAGCGCGTCGAACCCGTCGCTATCGTCATAGGCGAGCGCCTTGCCGGGTTCGGGCAGGAACATTGCCGGGGTGGTGGCAAGCGATCCGCCGCGCCCGGCCTTGCTGACGGTGCGGAACGGCTGGCCGGGGGCATCGCGGTACAGCAAGCGGTAGGAGCGCGACTCATCGTCATAGGCGCGGCCGTAGCGGACCGTGCCGGCCGGATCGGCATACCAGTCGAACACCTTTTCATACGGTGCCTGAACGCGGACGCTCTTGCCGGTGCTGACGTCGTAATCGCGCACCTCGGGCCAGAAGCCGGCGTCGCTGGTGTAGATCGAGGTTTGCAGTGCGAGGCGGATGTGCGGTGTGCCGTCGCGCGCGATCCACAGAATGTCATCGGCGCTTTGCGCGGCGAGATCCTTGCCGAGCACGTTGATCTTCCTGCCGTCGGCGCTGACCCCGAGCGTGCGGCGCAGGTACCAGCTGTCGCCCTCGACCGGGGCGGTGCTGCCGACGGTCAGGATCAGCCAGTCGTTATTGACCCACGCCCAGCCGGTGAGATCGGAATCGCCGGGCGAAATTAGCACGGTCTTGCGGGTGTCGGCGACATCAACGATCGCGAACCGCTGCTGCCCGTTGACGGCGATCTGTACCGCGACGTGCGTGCCGTCGGGTGAGAGGGCGGGGCGGTCGAGGAAGGGGAGTTGGGCGAATTTCTCGGCCGGAATCGGGTTGGGGGCGGTTGTCGGCGTTGGGGCCGCAGGGGTTTGCGCCTGAACTGCAGCAGGCACCGCCGCGAGCAACGCCACGCCGCATAGCGCGCCGCGAAAAGCCTTGTAGTTCATGATTTTGTCCCCCGACCCGTCATGCTTCTTATCACCTCGCACCTTATCGGGGGGCGTGGGGGAGGCAAGGTGTTGGGGAGAAAATAGCGGTGACAGGACGTCGTGGCGAAGCCACGCCGTCGGCCGGATCGGGCGGGGACTTTGCCCCGCCCGATCCGGCCGTCCGGGCTTTGGCGGATCGCCTTCTAACGCTGCGCGTTAGGCGGCTGCCAAAGCCGCCAACAGCAGCAGCGCGACAATATTGGTAATCTTGATCATCGGGTTGACCGCCGGGCCCGCCGTATCCTTATACGGGTCACCCACGGTGTCGCCCGTCACCGCGGCCTTGTGCGCTTCCGAGCCCTTGCCGCCGTGATGGCCGTCTTCGATATACTTCTTGGCATTGTCCCACGCCCCGCCGCCGCTCGTCATCGAGATCGCGACGAACAGCCCCGAGACGATCACGCCGAGCAGCATCGCGCCCAAGGCCGCAAAGCCCTCGGCCTGGCCCGCGACCAGCGTGATGAGGAAATATACCGCGACGGGGGAGAGCACCGGCAGCAAGCTCGGCACGATCATTTCCTTGATCGCGGCCTTGGTGACGAGATCGACCGTGCGCGCATAATCGGGCTTGGTCTCATAGGTCATGATGCCGGGATTGTTGGCGAACTGATCGCGCACGTCTTTCACGACTTCGCCCGCCGCGCGGCCGACCGCGGTCATCCCCATCGCGCCGAACAGATAGGGCAGCAGCGCGCCGAGCAGCAGGCCGACGATGACGTACGGGTTGGAGAGCTGGAAATTGACGGTGAGATCGGGGAAATCGCGCGCCAGATCGGAGGTATAGGCGTTGAACAAAACGAGGGCTGCGAGGGCGGCCGAGCCGATCGCATAGCCCTTGGTCACTGCCTTGGTGGTGTTGCCGACCGCGTCCAACGCGTCGGTCTTGTGGCGCACATCATCGGGCAGGCCCGCCATTTCGGCGATGCCGCCGGCATTGTCGGTGACCGGACCGTACGCATCGAGCGCGACGACCATCCCGGCCTGCGCCAGCATCGCGGTCGCGGCAAAGGCAATGCCGATCACGCCCGCGAGCTGATACGCCGCGATCACCGCGACGACGATGACGAGCGTGGGGAGCGCCGTCGATTCGAGGCTGATCGCGAGGCCCTGAATGACGTTGGTGCCGCTGCCGGTTTCCGACGCCTTGGCGATCGAGCGCACCGGGCGGAAGTTGGTGCCGGTGTAATATTCGGTGATCCACACCAGCAGGCCGGTGACGGCGAGGCCGATCATCATCGAATAGAACAGTTTCATGCCGGTGAAGCTGGCGGTTGCGCTGCCCGCAATCGCTTCGGCGGAGGCACCGCTGCCGTCGAGGAAGCTGCTCCCGCCGAGCGGCGCGTTCATGTCGCCGAGCGTATATTGCGTGGCGAAATAGATGGCGGGGATCGACAGGCCGATCGCGATCCAGAAGCCCTTGTAGAGCGCGCCCATGATGTTCTGGTTGCCGCCGAGGCGGACGAAATAGGTGCCGATGATCGAGGTGAGGATGCACACCCCGCCGACCGCGAGCGGCAGCGTCATCACTTGCAGCAGATGATCGGCATTTTTGAGCGCGAGCGCGACCGAGATCATCGTCACGCCGATCGTCACGACATAGGTTTCGAACAGATCGGCCGCCATGCCGGCGCAATCGCCGACATTGTCGCCGACGTTATCGGCGATCGTCGCGGGGTTGCGCGGGTCATCCTCGGGGATGCCGGCCTCGACCTTGCCGACCAGATCGGCACCGACATCGGCCGCCTTGGTGAAGATGCCGCCGCCCAGACGCGCGAAGATCGAGATGAGCGAGGCGCCGAACGCCAAAGCGGTGAGCGCCTTGACCACGACCGGCGCACCGGCATTCACGCCGCCCGTGCCCGCGAGATACCAGAAGGTGCCCGAAATCGCGAGCAGGCCGAGTCCTGCGACGAGCAGGCCGGTCACCGCGCCCGAGCGGAACGCCATCGTCAGGCCGCCTTGCAGCGAGGTGCGCGCGGCCTCGGCGGTGCGGACATTGGCGCGGACCGAGATGTTCATGCCGACAAACCCGGCGACGCCCGACAGGATCGCGCCGAGCGCGAAGCTGACCGCCGAAACCGGTGCGCCCAGCCCGTCAAGGAAGACCCAGACGAGCGCGAGGACGATCACCCCGACGATCGCGATGGTGCGGTACTGGCGGCCAAGATAGGCCTTGGCGCCTTCCTGAATCGCGGCGGCGATGTCCTGCATCTTTTCATTGCCGGCAGGCGCGCGCAGCACTTGCTGGATGGTGATGATGCCGTAGGCGACGGCGATAAGCCCACAGATAATGGCGGCATAGACGATCGTCATGCAAATCCTTCCCTAATGTGTCGGTGCGGGTTCCGGACATGCCGTGCCCCCACGCTTATCCCCACAGAGTAGCGCCGAAGGATCGCTTGGCAACCCGCTGTCTCAGCCGTGCTGATAGCCGAGCCGCGGGGGGAGGTGGACGGGGGTGCCATGCTCGGTGAGCGTCAGGCCGCTGCCGGGCGCGAACGCGCCGATGCAGGTGGCCGCGACGGCGGGAGCGACGCCCGCCGGCAAGGCGAACAGCAATTGGTAATCGTCGCCCCACGTCACCGCGCGGAGGCGGTCGGTGGCGAACTCGCGCGGCACGGGGACAACATCGAGCGCGATGGCTACGGCGAGCTTGCTGGCGGCGGCCATGCGCTGCGCGTCGAGCAGGAGCCCGTCGGACACGTCCATCATGGCGGTGACATGCGGGGCGAGCTGCGTGCCGTCGGCGATGCGCACGGTTGGGCGGCGATAGGCATTGGGCGCGGTATCGGGCCGCTCGAACCCGAGCAGCGCCGCGCCGATCGTGCCGGTGATCCAAAGCAAATCGCCTGGCTTCGCGCCCGAACGGACCGGCACGGGCAGGTGCGTCACGCGACCGATCGCGGTGATGGTGAGGACGCGTGGGGCGTGCGGCGGGATGGATACCGTATCGCCGCCGATGATGGGGGCGGTGTAGTGGGCGAGGACGTGGCCGAGGCCGTCTAGGAAGGCGTGGTCCCAGCCTAAGCATCCGCTGCCTTCCCCTTCGTCCTTCCCCGGCGAAGGCCGGGGCCCAGTCGCGCTGGTCGAGATCGTCTCGCGCGGACCTTCGCCATCAGCGGCCCACGACTGGGCCCCGGCCTTCGCCGGGGAAGGCATGGGAGGAGGATTTCGCAACGGATAGTTGAGCAGCACGCCGACCGGCTCCGCCCCCTTGGCGGCGAGATCCGACAGCGCGCAGGCGACGAGCCGCCACGCGACATCGGCGGGGGCCATGTCGGCGGGAAAGTGCACCCCCTCGACCATCGTGTCGGTGCTGAGCACGAGCGTGTCACCGCCGGGGGTGAGCGTCGCCGCATCATCACGCAACCCCGCCGCACCGGGGTGGAGCGGGAGGGTGCGCAGCGCGGCGAGGAATTCGGCTTCGGTCACGGCAGGGGGTTTAGCGGTCTGGCGAGCCTATGTCTGCCCAAGGCGAGCGACCCGACGCCCGCGCCGGCGTTATATCGATGGCGTCGCCGCGCGATCCCCCCTATTCGCCGCGTCTCGGTGAGCCAAAAGCGGGACATCCCATGATCCAATCCATCGCGCATCCGACCGATTTTTCCCCTGAGGGGCAAGCCGCCTTCGAACATGCGCTGTATCTCGCGCTGGCCAATCGCTGCCAGCTCAATTTGCTGCATGTCCATGATCCGCGCGCCGACGCGCAGTGGGATCGCTTTCCGCATGTGCGCGCCACGCTGCAGCGCTGGGGCTTGCTCGCGGCGGATGCGGAACCCGAGGACATTGCGACGGTGACCGGGATCGACGTGCGCAAGGTGGAAATCCGCGATATCGAGACGGGCGACGGGCTGACGCGCTTCCTCGCCGATCATTGCCCCGATTTGATCGTGATGGCGAGCCATGGCCGCACCGGGCTCAGCCGCTGGCTCGCCCCCTCGGTCTCGACCGACGTGGCGCGCGAGACGATTATCCCGACGCTGATCCTCGGCCCGCTGGCGCGGCCGTTTGTCGATTCGATGACAGGCAATCTCCATCTTGCTTCGGTGCTCGTCCCGGTCGATCACGCGCCCGCCCCGCAAGGCGCCGTGCCGCATCTCAAGTCGCTGCTCGAGAGCGTCGATGTGGGAATCGATTTCCTGCATGTCGGGCCGGTCGCGCCGGTCCTGCTCGACGGCCACGGCGCGCCGCTGGCGGTGCGGCGAATCGAGGGGCCGGTGGTCGACACCTTGCTCGATCAGGCGCGTCAGGCGAGCCTGGTGGTGATGCCGATGGCGGCGCGGCGCGACTTGCTCGATCTCGTGCGCGGCAGCACGACCGACCGGGTGGTGCGCGAAGTGACGTGCCCGGTGCTGGCGCTGCCGACGACCGGGGACGTGCCGATTTCGCTCTGATCAATCGGCGCGCTTCGCCCCGTCCAGCGTGCGATCGCGGCGGTTCGTTTCGATCGCGAGCTTCGACCGCTCGGCCTTGGTCGCGCCGAATTTCGCGCGGTTGGCGCTGGCGACCGCATCGCCCGCGGCGCGCCGCTTCGCCTTGCGCGCCAGCCGCAGGTTGACGATCTCCGCCACGGCTAGGTGCGGACGTCCTTGGCGATCGCATCGAGCAGGCCGTTGACGAAGCCCGCCTCGCGCTTGTCGAAAAAAGCGTGGGCGACGTCGACATATTCGGTGATGACGGTGCCGACCGCGACATCGGCGTGCGCGAGCAGTTCGTAGGTGCCGGCGCGCAGGATCGCGCGCATCGCCTTGTCGAGCCGGGTCAAGCTCCAGCCCTTGGCGAGCTTTGCCGCGATCATCGTGTCGATCTCGGCGAGCCGCGCGTGCGTGCCCTTTACGACATCATCGAAGAAATCGACCTCAGGCTCGGCATATTCCATATCCTCGATCGTCGCGCCGAGGCGGTGATTGTGGAATTCATGGAGCAATTGCGTGACCGGAGTCGCCTCCATGTCATGCTGGTACAGCGCCTGAACGGCGGCGAGACGGGCGGCAGCGCGCGCTTTGGAGCGCTCGGCGGTGCGGGGGGATGCGTGGGAGGACATGACGGGGCCTTAGCGGAGGATGCGGGGAAGGTGAACCGTTTAACCCGCGCTGTTGTCATCCCCGCTTTCGCGGGGATGACAGAATTGGGTTGTTGAGCTCAGTTCAACCGCAGCGCCACCGACCGCGGCCCTGCGTGACGGGACGAGAGGAAGGATGCCTCGCACAAAGACACAAAGGCACAAAAAGGGGGTGACCCTTATTGCTTTCCCTTCGTGTCTTTGCGGCTTTGTGCGAGAAAATCTTCTTCTCGCCGCCACGGCAAGAGTGATTTCGGCTGCGCGGACGCAGTGCGTCAGAGCCGCAAAGCCACCGATCTTGCGTGCGCGGGCAAGCCCTCGGCTTCGGCCAGCGCGACGGCGGCGGGGCCGATCGCGGCCAGCCCCTGTGGCCCCAATTGCAGGAAGCTGGTCCGCTTCATGAAATCGAGCACCGACAGGCCGCTGGCGAAGCGCGCCCGGCGGCCGGTGGGGAGGACGTGGTTGGGCCCGGCGACATAATCGCCGATCGCCTCGGGCGTGTGGCGGCCCATAAAGACCGAGCCGGCGTGGCGGATCTGGTCGAACAGCGCTTGCGGATCGTCGCAGGCGAGCTCGAGATGCTCGGCGGCGAGCCGGTCGATTAGCGGGATCGCCTCCGCCAGGCTGGCGGTGACGATGATCGCGCCATTCGCATCCCACGCCGCGCGCGCGACCTTTGCCGTGGCGAGCGTGTCAATCTGGGCGTCGACTTGCGCCGCGACGGCGTCGGCAAAGGCGGCATCGTCGGTCAACAGGATCGACTGGCTGGTCGGGTCATGCTCGGATTGCGACAGCAAATCGGCGGCGATCCAGTCGGCGCGGTTCTGCCCGTCGGCCAGCACAACGATTTCGGAGGGGCCAGCGACCATGTCGATGCCGACCACGCCGTACAGCTGGCGCTTGGCCTCGGCGACCCAGGCGTTGCCGGGGCCGGTGATGACGTCCACCGGGGCGATCCGCTCGGTGCCATAAGCGAGCGCGGCAATCGCTTGCGCCCCGCCGATCCGCCACAATTCATCGACCCCGGCGATGTGCGCGGCGGCGAGCACCAGCGGGTTGATCTCGCCATCGGGGGTGGGGGTGACCATCACGACGCGCTCGACCCCCGCGACCTTGGCGGGGATCGCGTTCATCAGCACCGAGGACGGGTATGCGGCACGCCCGCCGGGAATGTAGATCCCGGCATTCTGAATCGCGTTCCAGCGCGCGCCGGTGCGGATGCCATTGGCGTCGGTCGTGTCCGACCCGACGGGCTTCTGCTTTTCGTGATAGGTGGCGATGCGCTGAGCCGCGAGGTCGAGCGCGTCGCGTAGTTTGGGATCGAGCGCTTCGTAGGCGGCGCGCCAGTCGGCGGGGTCGATCTGCCAGCCGGTCGCGTTCAGATCGTGACGGTCGAAGCGCTGCGTATAATCGGCCAGCGCGGCGTCGCCCTGATCGCGCACGCGCGCGATGATGGCGGCCACGTCGCGCGCGACATCGGCATCGGCTTCGCGGCGGGCGTTGACGAGCGCGGTGAAGTCGGCGGCGAAGGTGGGGGATGTGGTGGTGAGCTTCAGCATGGTGTCCTCCCCTCCCTGGAAGGGAGGGGGTAGGGGGTGGGTGCGCATGGGGCGGGTGCTGCGTTCAACCACGAGCCGACCCACCCCCGACCCCTCCCTTTCAGGGAGGGGAGGAAGACGAAGCCGCTCATGCCGCGCGCTCCTGTGAAACAGCGCGCCGGAACGCCTCGACCAAGGGTACGATCTCGCCGCGCGTCTTGAACGCGGCGCGGTTGACGATCAGCCGCGAGGTAA
>NZ_JBBATX010000017.1:25206-36092 GCF_040398505.1 Sphingomonas sp.
ACGATCTCGCCGCGCGTCTTGAACGCGGCGCGGTTGACGATCAGCCGCGAGGTAACCTCCATGATCGTCTCGACCTCGACCAGCCCGTTTTCCTTGAGCGTCCGGCCCGAGGACACCAGATCGACGATGCGCGGCGCGAGGCCGAGCAGCGGGGCCAATTCCATCGCGCCGTTCAACTTGACGCATTCCGCCGAAACCCCGCGGCGCGCGAAATAGGCTTCGGTGACATGCGGATATTTGGTCGCGACGCGGACATGGCTCCAGCCGCGTGGATCGTCGATCGCCGCCAGCGCGGCGGGCTCGGCAACCGACAGGCGGCAATGGCCGATGCCGAGATCGACCGGCGCGTACAGCTCGGAATAATCGAACTCCGCGAGCACGTCGGACCCGACGATGCCGAGTTGCGCCGCGCCGTGCGCGACGAAGGTGGCGACGTCGAACGCGCGGACGCGGATCAAATCGATTCCGGGATTGTTGGTGGTGAAGCGCAGCGCGCGGCTATCCTCATCGCTGAAGGCGGCTTCGGGCAGGATTCCGGCGGCGGCGAGCAGCGGAATCGCCTCGGCGAGGATGCGGCCCTTGGGGACGGCGATAATGATGGGGTCGGGCATGATGACCGGGCTTTACGTGGGGGGCGGGGTGGGCGCAACACATGCCGTCGGTGGAGAAAATCAATCATGGCGGATGAGAAAACCAATCGCGGTGCCTTCCTGATCCAGCAGCATTATTGCGATGCCAATGCCGCACCCATTTATGGCCGCATGTGCGGCGCGCTGGCGGCGGGGCTGACGCGCGATACGGCGATCGGCGCGCGGATCCTAGATTGGCCGGGCGAGCCGACGCGCGATGCGCTGCCATTGCGGCTGTTCGGCGGGCTGCATGCGCTGGTGTTGCGCGGTGCCGATGACGCGCTGGCGGCGGTTTATGCGGGTGCGGTGACGGGGGAGGCCGAGATTCTCCCGATCTTAGAACGCGTGCTGGGCGAGCAGGAGGCGGCGTTGATGCCGTGGCTCGACGGGCCGCCGCAGACCAATGAACCGGGGCGATCGGGCGCGCTGATGCTGGGGCTGATCGAGATTGCGCGGGCGTGCGGACCGAAGATCGAGCTGCTCGAGATCGGGTCGAGCGCGGGGCTCAATTTGCTGATCGATCGCTATCGCTTCGATCTCGGCGGGAGCGTGTCGGGGCCGGGGGATGCGCCGGTGACGATCACGCCGGAATGGAAAGGCCCGCCCGCGCCAGCGGTGCCGGTCGCGATCGTATCGGTGCGCGGGTGCGACGTGAACCCGATGGACGCGACCGATCCGGCGGTCGCGGCGCGGCTGGCCGCCTATGGCTGGCCCGAGACGCCCGCGCGCCTCACGCGGGTGCGCGCAGCGATCGCCATGCTGGCGGAGCGCGGGGTCGATCTGGTGGAGGCGGATGCGGCCGACTGGATCGAGGCGCGGCTCGCCGAACCGCAGGCCGCTGGCGTGACGCGCGTGCTGATGCATTCGGTCGTGTGGCAATATCTGCCCGAGCCGGTGGCGGAGCGGATTCGCGTGGCGATGCAAGCCGCGGGCGCGGCGGCGACGGCGGAGCGCCCGCTCGGCTGGGTGATGATGGAGCCGGATCGGGCGCTGGGGCATCAAGTGATCCGCGCGCGCTCCAAGCCGGGGGATGGCGCGTGGGTGACGGTGGGCACGAGCCACGCGCATGGGACATGGATCGATACGAGCGGGCAGGTCGGCTATGCCGCGCCGGGGGCGGCTTTGCCCGAGGCGGCGCGGGTTAAGGTCTAAATCCTCCCCGTGTCGGGGAGGATTAAGAAGGCAACCACCCCCGGATCGCCGCGACCACCGCGTCCGGCGCTTCCCACGGGACGAAATGCCCGGCGTCGACCTTCACCAGCGTGAGGGCGGGGACGTAGCGCTCCAATCCCTTGAGCTGGCTCGGCAGCAGCGCCGCATCGCCCAAGCCCCACACCACCAGCACCGGCTGTGGCATGGGCGGGAAGGGGCCGTCGAGGAAGGCGGGGCGAGTGGGCGTCTCGTCCATTGCTGGCACGATAATCGGGCTGGCGCGGTACCAGTTGAGCATCGCGGTCAGCGCGCCGCTCTGCCCCCATTGGTCGAGATAGATCGGCTTTTCGTCGGCGATCCGGTCGAAATCGGTGTGGCGCAGGAAGCTCGATTTGAAAAAGGCGGGGAGGCCGATCCGCGCGATATGCGCCTCGAAATCCGGGTTGCGGAAGGCGGTGATGTACTGGCTCGCTTCGCGCTGCGCCATGTCGTCGAACAGCGTCTTCTGGAAGATGAAGGGGTGCGGCGCGTTGACGATGACGAGGCGCGTGATGCGCGCCGGATTGTTGAGCGCCGCCATCCACGCGATCGCGCCGCCCCAATCGTGGCCGACGAGCGTGAAGGTCGTCAGCCCGAAATGGTCGGCGAGCGCGAGCAGATCGGCGACCAGGTGGGCGGGTTTGTAGGCGTCGACGCCTTCTGGCTTGGAGGAACGCGCGAAGCCGCGCTGATCGGGCGCGATGACGAAATGGTCGGTGGCGAGCTGCGGGATCACGTGCCGCCACGTGCGGTGCGATTCGGGGAAGCCGTGAAGCAGAATCATCGGCGGGTTCGCGGGGTCGCCGGCGGTGGCGACGTCGAGCGTTACGCCGGTGGGGAGGGGGATCGAGGTTAGGGTGAAGGCGGGCATCTCGTTCTCATGTCTCCCCTCCTTGGAAGGGAGGGGCTGGGGGTGGGTTGGTGTGGGGCGGGCGTGGCGTTCGATAACGGGCCGACCCACCCCCGACCCCTCCCTTTCAGGGAGGGGAGGGAAATTTACGGATAGCTCACCGTCTTCGGCACCGCCGGAATCGGGATCCATTCCGTGTCATCGCCCGGTACCGTGGCGAATTCGCCCGCGGTCCAGGCGCGCTTGGCTTCGGCGATGCGGTCCTGCCTGGACGACACGAAGTTCCACCAGACATGGCGCGGCGTGGTGAAGGCCTCGCCACCGCACAGCATCGCGCGGGCACCCGTCGCCGAGCGCAGCGTCGCCGCTACGCCGGGCTTGAGCACATAGAGCGTCATCGGTTCGAGCGTCATGCCGTCGAGCGTCGCTTCGCCGAGCGCGATATAGATCGCGCGCTCATCAGCAGCGGCGTCGATCGGCACGCTGCCGCCGGCATCGAGCACGATGTCGGCATAGATCGTCGCGGCATAGGTCGTGGTCGGTGCGGTGACGCCCCACAGGCTCCCCATCACGACGCGCGCCCGCGCACCCGGCGTTTCGACCGTGGGCAGATCGGCGCGCGCGACATGCTCGAACGCCGGGGCCATCTCCTCATCGGCCTCGGGCAGCGCAAGCCAGGTCTGGATTCCCGACAGGGCGGGGCCGATCGCACGCTCGGCACTGGGCGAGCGTTCGGAGTGCACGATGCCGTGTCCGGCGGTCATCAGATTGACCGCGCCGGGTTCGATCACCGCCACGCTGCCGACCGAATCGCGGTGCGCGATCGCGCCTTCGAAGAGGTAGGTGACGGTGGCGAGGTTGATGTGCGGGTGCGGCCGCACGTCGATCCCCTCACCGACCGAGAGCCGCGCCGGGCCCATCTGATCGAAAAAGATGAACGGGCCGACCATCGTGCGCGGGCGCGAGGGGAGCGTGCGATGCACCTTGAAGCCGCCGAGATCATGCGTGACGGGGGTGATCGTTTGCAGGATCATATCGTCGTTGGTCATGCAGCCGCCTCCATCTGATCGAGGATCTCGGCGAGGTCTTCGGGAAAATAGGGTTCGTCGTGCGCGGCGAGGGCCGCTTGCGAAAACCACTGCCAGCGCGTCATCACGCGCTGTTCGAGCGCGGTATGGCCGCCCGTGTCGATCTCCGCGGCATCGGTGCGAACGAGGAAATAGCGTTCGTCGGCGCTGACCGGCACGCCCTCGATCGTGATGAATTCGACGTGGCGCTGGAACAGTTCGGGACCGCAATCGCGATCGAGCCCGGTTTCCTCGCGCAGCTCGCGTCGCGCGGCCTGCGCGTAGTTTTCGCCGGGATCGACCGCGCCGCCCGGCGTGCACCAGAAAGGCGGGCGGTCGCTCGGCGTGAAGCGGAACAGCAGCACGCGGCCCTGCGGATCAAGCAGCAGGATCCGCGCGGCGGGGCGCAGCGCGCGGGTCATTCGCCGGGCGCGGTGGCGCGGATCGCGAGCGCGTGAATACGCGTCGCGAGCAAATCGGCAAGCGCGGTGTTGATCAGCCGCTGCCGCGCGACGCGGTTGAGGCCGGTGAACGCGGCGCTCTCGACCGTGACCGAGAAATGCGATTCGCCCGTCCCGTCATCGCCCATATGCCCGGCATGCTGCGCACTGTCGTTGGAGATATGGAGATTGGTGGGGACAAGTGCTGCGTCGAGGCGCTCACGCATTTCGTCGACGATCGGGCGGGGGGCGGTGGCGGGCTGGTTCATCGCGCCTATATAGACCGTTTTTGGATTTGAGGGAGCCGCGTTGGCGCGCGAAGACGACAAGAAACGCGAGAAGCCCTCGCCCCGTTTCCACGGCCGGGTCGAGGGGAGTGGCCGTGCGTGCGAGGAAGCCGGGTGCGCGGCCGCTGGCGAATTCCGCGCGCCACCGGCCGAGGGCTCGAGCTATGGCGCGGAGGGGCCGCGACCGTATCGCTGGTTCTGCCTCGACCATGTCCGCGCCTTCAACACGCGCTACAATTTCTTCACCGGCATGAGCGCGGAGGAAATCCACGCACAGCAGCGCCCGTTTGCCGGATGGGAGCGCGAAACGCGCGCGTTTGCGCATTCGGGTGCCGATGTGCCGCCGAAATGGGCCGATTTCACCGACCCGCTCGACGCGATCGGTGCGCGCTTCCGGCGCGCGGCGGAGATGGCGCGCGCAGACGGGCGGCCCTTGTCGGAGCAGGACCGGCGCTCGCTGAAAGTGCTCGGGCTGGCGGCGGACGTCGACCGCCGCGGCCTGCGGGTTCGCTATGCCGAACTGGTGCGGAAGTATCACCCGGATCGCAATGGCGGCGACCGCAGCTTTGAGGCGAAGCTGCAGGACGTGATCGCGGCGTATACGCAGCTGAAGGGTGCGGCGGCGTTTGTGTGAGCGGGGCGATCTTGCGGACCACGCTCCTTCAGGTTCTTGCGCCCACCAGCGCGAACGTCGCGCCTTGCGGATCGACGCCGACCATCGAGAAATCGCCGCCGGGAATTGCGGTCGGCGGCTGGATGATGCTGCCCCCGTTCGCGGTCACCGCGGCAACCGCCACATCGATGTCGGGCACGCGGAAATAATAGGTCCAGGCCGAGAACGGCATATGCGGAAGCTTGGGCATGACCGCGCCGATCATCCCGTGGCCGGGGGGCGAACCGTCGGGCGCGCGTCCGGCGTGGCGCAGGAATTGGTATGTGCCGAGCGGACCCATGTCCATTTCGCCATCCTTCACCCAGCCGAAACGCTGGCCGTAGAAATGGAGCGCGGCGGCCGGATCGGCCGAGCATAGCTCGTTCCACGCGCAGTGCCCGGGGCGAGGCATATCATAGGAAAAGGCCACGCTGGTGGCATCAGGCGTGTCGGCGGGCGGCGTTGACGTCATGATGTAGAAGGCGGCACCTTGCGGATCGGCGACGAAGGCGATGCGACCGACGCCGGGGATATCCCATGGGGCGATATGCACCGCGCCGCCGCCAGCGGCGATCGATCCCGCCATCGCATCGATATTGTCGACCATGATGTAGCCGAGCCAGGCGGCGCGCGCACCGCCCGCTTGCATTTCGGGGGTCAGCGGCATCAACCCTGCGACCGGGCCATTGGCCGATGAGATCATGCGATAGTCGAGCTGCCCGCTTGAGGTGGCCTCGATCTCCCAGCCCACGACCTTTTGATAGAAGTCGCGCGCGCCATCGGCGTCGGGGGTGATCAGTTCATACCAGATCCAGTCGCCATGATGGTTTGCCATCTCATTGCTCCAGCACGAGGACGGGATCGAACCCGCCGAAGATCATGCGCTTGCCGTCGAACGGGATCGGCGTGTCGCGCATCCGCGGATCGTCGCGCATCGTGTCGAACGCCGCATCGCGCGTCGCCTTGTCGGGCCATTCGATCCACGAAAAGGCGATTGTCTCGTCGCTGGTCGCGGCGACCGCGCGCGCGAAATCGGTGACCGTGCCCGCCGGCACGTCATCGCCCCACCCCTCGACGATGCGCGTCGCGCCGAGTTCGAGGAACATTGCATCGACGATGCGCGCATGGTCGATCAAGGCCTGCTTCTTGTCGCTCGGCACCGGGATCACGAAACCGTCGATATACATGGAGCGTCTCCAATTTTTGGCAGTTTGGCGGGCGTTGGCCGTTTAGGCGGCGGATTGGTTTTGGTGCATCGCCGCGACCGCCGCATCCCTATCGATCCACATCGGACCAAAGCCGTTGCCGTCGGGATCCTCGACCCCGCGCGAGTACATGAAGCCGATATCCTCGGCGCCGTGGACCTCGCGCCCGCCGGCGGCGATCGCGGCGGCGGCGAAGGCATCGACCGCGTCACGCGTGTCGAACGACAAAGCGAACAGCGCCGCGCTGCTGGTCTTCGCATCGCCCGGCGGCTTGGGGGTGAGGGTGCGGTAGAGGTCATGGCCGAGCAGGTTAAACGTAACCGCGTCGGACCAGATCATCGATGCGGCACCGTCGTTGGAGAAAAGTGGTTCCCTGGTGCAGCCGATTGCTTCGTAGAAAGCGGTCGCCGCAGCGACGTCGGCCACGGGCAGGCTGATGAAGATGCTCTTTGTCATCGCGCCATTCTCCTGTGCGACTCGCTGTTTGCCTTTGATGCCGACGTACGTTATTAAAAGCAACTATGAAGTTAGAAAAAGTGACTAAACGTGCCGGGCGCGCGACGAAGCGCTGGTATGACGATGCCTGCGGCACCGCGCTGGCGCTGGAATTGGTGGGGGAGCGCTGGTCGCTGCTGATCGTACGCGAATTGATGTTCGGGCCGCGCCGCTTCGGCGAAGTGCGCGGCGGCCTGCCCGGAGTCAGCGCCAATGTGCTGACGCAGCGGCTTGAGGGGATGGAGCGCGTCGGGATCCTTGCGCGGCGCAAGCTGCCGCCGCCCGCGTCGGTGCAAGTCTATGAATTGACGGCGCTTGGGCTTTCGGCCGAGGTCGCGATCCAGGAATTGGGGCGCTGGGCGGCGCAATCGCCGCTGCACGATCCGACGCTGCCGTTCAGTGCCGCCTCGGCGATGCTGTCGTTCCGCACGATGATCGACCGCAGCCGCAGCGGCACGTTCGACGCAACCGTCGGATTCCGCTTCGGCCATGACGGCTTTGTCGCGGTGGTGGACGCCAGCGGCATTGCGATTCGGCGCGGCGACCCCCAAGCGGTGGATGTGCTGTTCGACACCGACCCGGCGACGCTCGCTTCGGTCGTCTATGGCGGTCGCCCGATCGCCGATGCCGAAGCCGCCGGGACGCTACGGATTACGGGCGACCGCACGCGCGCCGAAGTCTTCGTGACGCTATTCCCCTTGCCGGCGAAGCTGGGTTCTTGAGTCCGCGCCCATCCTTGGCCTAAGGCTGTTGCCATGACGAACATTCCCAACACCCAACCCGACAGCCGCGAGACGACGATCCTCGACGCGCCCGACCAGATGAAAAAGGTCCGCGACCTGTTCGGGATCGATTCGGACATGGAAGTTCCTGCCTTCTCGCTCGCCGATGAGCGCGTACCCGATCTCGACCCGGCCTATGTCTTTGACGGCGACACCACGCTCGCGATTTGCGCCGGGTTCGCGCACAATCGCCGCGTGATGGTGCAGGGCTATCACGGCACCGGCAAATCGACGCATATCGAACAGGTCGCGGCGCGGCTCAACTGGCCGTGCATCCGCATCAATCTGGACGCGCATATCAGCCGGATCGATCTGGTCGGACGCGATGCGATCGTGCTGAAAAACGGCCAGCAAATCACCGAATTCCGCGAGGGGCTTCTCCCTTGGGCGTTGCAGACGCCGACCGCCTTGGTGTTCGACGAATATGATGCGGGCCGCCCCGACGTGATGTTCGTGATTCAGCGCGTGCTCGAAACCGAGGGCAAATTGACGCTGCTCGACCAGAATCGCGTGATCCGCCCGAACCCGTTCTTCCGCCTGTTCGCCACCGCCAACACGGTGGGCCTGGGCGACACCAGCGGGCTGTATCATGGCACGCAGCAGATCAACCAGGGCCAGATGGACCGCTGGAACATCGTGGTGACGCTCAATTATCTGCCGGCCAAGGTCGAGGCGCAGATCGTGCTCGCCAAATCGGGCGAATATGACAAGCCCGAGGGCAAGGCGCAGGTCGATAACATGGTGCGCGTGGCCGATCTGACGCGGCGTGGCTTCATCAATGGCGACATCTCGACCGTGATGAGCCCGAGGACGGTGATTACCTGGGCGCAGAACACGCTGATCTTCGGCGATGTCGGTTTTGCGTTCCGCCTGTCCTTCCTCAACAAATGCGACGAGACCGAGCGCGCCTTGGTCGCCGAATATTATCAGCGCGTGTTCGGCAAGGATTTGCCCGAGAGCGTGGTCGGCGCCGGCAAGGCCACGGCATGATCCTCGCCTTGCTCCTGCAGGCCGCCGTTGCCCCGCCCGTGCCGTGGGCGGTGACGACCAAGGTCGATGCGGCGAGCAAGGCGACGACGAGCTCGGCTTGGTCACTCGACAATAGCGCGCGGCTTGTCGTGCGGTGCGACGTGACGAGCGAGAAGATCGTTTCGATCCAGTTCATTCCCAAGCCCGGTTTTGCCGCCGCGCTGCCGCGCCCGGTATCGATCAAGGCCGATGACGATGGCTGGCTCGGCACCAACTGGCAGTTTCCGGGTGCCGGCGCGTTCATCAGCCAGGACGTGATCGTCACCAATCTCGCGGTCGTGATCGCGCACGGCAAGACGATCCACGTCCGTGTGATCGACCCCGACAATGCGGTGGTCGAGGCGCACTTCACCGGCCCGGGCGAGGCCCCGATCCGGCAGGTGCTGAAGGCATGCGACTATGAATTCGGCGTTGCTCCGCCGCGCTTTGCGGTGCCCGTCGCCCCTGCCGCCACGCCCGATGCCAAGCGTGCGCCCGACCCCGACGAGGATCAGTAACGCGTGACCATATCCACCCCGACTTTGGGCCGCCTCAACCATGTCGGCGTGGCGACGCCGTCGATCGAACGCTCGGTCACGATGTACCGCGATCTGCTCGGCGCGACCGTGATCGGCGCGCCGTTCGATTTGCCCGCGCAAGGCGTGAAAGTGTGCTTCATCGACACGCCCAACACACAGATCGAACTGATCGAGCCGTATGACGACAGTTCGCCGATCGCGGGGTTCCTGCGCAAGAATCCGGCGGGGGGGCAGCATCATGTCTGCTTCGAAGTGCCCGATATCGCGGCGGCGGTCGCCGATCTCAAGGCCAAGGGCGCGACCGTGCTGGGCGAGCCGCGCATCGGCGCGCACGGCACGCCGATCGTGTTCGTCCACCCCAAGGACATGGGCGGCGTGCTGGTCGAGCTGATGGAAACGCCCGACCACTAGCGCCGGGCCGGCTAAGGGAATATCGTGCCGCCATGAACAAGCCCGTTCCCGATCTTCGCCCGGACGACGATCTTGGTCCGCTGGACAAGCACGGCCAGCAAATCTGGTCGCCGGAAGAGGCGGCCGCGATTACGCGGTTGACCGCCGATCCCGAATATTGGGCCGGCGTCGAGGAGGGGCTCGCCGATATCGCAGCGGGGCGTTGCTACACGCCTGAAGAAGTCGCGACGCACATGGCGGACCTGAAGCAACGCTGGTTGGCCGAACGCGGCTTGTGAGGTTGGTCTGGACGGCGCGCGGTCGGGGCGACCTTGCCCGGATTTGGCTGTTTCTGGCCGAGCATGACACCGAAGTCGCTGACCGCGTCACCCGCGAGATTCAGGCGCGATCTGAACGCCTCGCTGACTTTCCGAGAATTGCGCCGGTCGTGGCGCGCAATATCCGGCAGTGGTCGATTCCGAAGCTTGGTTATCTCGTGACATATTGTATCGCAGACGACCATATCCGCATCGTCCGCGTTCATCACGCCCGCGAACACAGGGAGACCCCATGACCTACGAAATGATTCTGAGCGAGCGGCGCGGTGACGTGCTGGTGGTGACGCTAAACCGGCCCGAGCGGCTCAATGCCGCACCGCCGGAAGCGTTCGTGGAGATCGCGCACGCCATCGCCAATCTCGACGGCGCACGCGCGGTGTTGTTCGCAGGGTCGGGCCGCGCGTTTTGTTCGGGCGCGGATGTCGGTGGCGGCGCGCTCGGCAGCGATGACCCCGGCAACACCACCTTCAAGGCGCTGACCGAAAGCTATAATCCGACGATGGCGGCGATTGCCGATCTCGGCGTGCCGGTGGTGAGCGCAGTGCGCGGGCCGGCGGCGGGGATTGGCTGCAGCCTCGCGCTGGCCGCCGATTTTTGCGTGGCGAGCGAGACGGCGTATTTCCTCCAGGCGTTCGTCAATATCGGGCTGGTCCCGGATGGCGGGGCGAGCTGGATGCTGCCGCGCCTGATCGGCCGCGCGCGGGCAAGCGAGATGATGCTGCTGGGCGAGAAGGTCGCGGCGGCCAAGGCGCTCGACTGGGGGATGATCCATAAGGTCGTCGCCGACGACGCGCTCGACGCCGAGGCGTTGGCACTGGCCGAGCGGCTGGCGGCGGGGCCGACCGTCGCGATCGGCCTGATGCGGCGGCAAATTCGCAGCGCCTATGAGAGCGATTATGCCTCGGCGATGCTGCACGAGGCAGAGAATCAGCGCGCGGCGCGCGGCACCACGGATTCGATCGAGGGCGGCCTTGCCTTCCTGCAAAAGCGCAAGGCGGCGTTCCGGGGGGCGT
>NZ_JBBATX010000018.1:0-6420 GCF_040398505.1 Sphingomonas sp.
TGGTGCCGCTTACAGGACTCGAACCTGTGACCCCCGCATTACGAATGCGATGCTCTACCAACTGAGCTAAAGCGGCGTTGCCCAAGTCCGTGGTGGACTATGGCGAGGGCGGGCGCTTATCAGGTCATGTCGGGGCTGACAAGCACGGACCGACGCGCGACGCGCGGACATCGTCGCGAAACGCTCGCCGGTTTACCCCGTGTTTACCATGGCGCGTGCACAACGTGAGCGGTGACGGCGGCCCGTATTGGGTTTGGCCGAGCGAAGTAGGGCGTTTGCGCATGGACAGTGTTAGCGGATTCGGGAGCGATCGGATCGATCTGGACGAGAGCGTGTCCGCGCCCGATGAGGATGGCGGGGTCGCGGACACGCAAATCGAGGTCGGCACCGACGAACGCCGCATGCACGTGCGCGCCTATAACCACTGGGTCTCGCTGCTCGGCGGGCGACCCTATCCCTCGATCGCCGATCTCGATCCCGCCAATATCGCCGATTTCGGCCCGCACAGCGTCCTGCTCGACTTTTCCGCCGGGATCGAAAATCCGGCAATCGCCTATCTCGGCACGGCGTTGCGGGCGGAATGCAGCCTCGATTCGTCGACGACGCACATTGCGCAAGTGCCGAGCCGCTCGTTGCTATCGCGTTTGACCGACCATTATCTGCAAATCATCGCAAACCGCGCGCCGATCGGCTTCGAGGCCGAATTCGTCAGCACACGCGGGTTCAACACCCTGTACCGCGGCATTTTGATGCCGTTTTCGTCCGACGAGGATTCGATCGATTTCATTTACGGCGTGATCAACTGGAAAGAGTTGGTCGATGCGGAAGCGCAAGCCAAGCTCGACGCCGAAATCGCCGCCGCGGTGCGCACCGCACCGTCCGCGATCGCCACCGCGCCGGTCTGGGCCGACGGACCGAGCGCTGGCCGCGATGTCGAACGCCGCGACGAGGCCGACGACACCGCGCTTGAAGACGATGGTACCGCGCCAGCCGGGGCGAGCCTGCGCGAACAGCTCGCGCTTGCGCAACACTCCGCCAGCGCCGTTCGCGCCGCCGATACGCGCAGCCGATCGACGCTGTACCGCGCGCTGAGCCGCGCCCACACCTTTGCCGCCGCCGCCGATGCGGATCCCGAAGCGTATGAAACCTTGCTCGATATGGCCGGGATCGCGGTGCAATTGCGCGCGCCGATGACGCCGATCGTCAAGCTCGTCTTCGGCGTGGAGCATGACAAGACGCGGCTGACCGAATACGCCGCCGTGCTCGCTTATGCCCGTCGCCTCGGCCTGGCAGCGGGCGCTTTGCGCGATTTTCTCGACGCGTTCGAGGGTGGGATCAAGGGCGTGGTCAAGGCCGAGCGGCTGGCGCGTGCCCCGCTCGCCAAGGTCAGGCCCGATCCGATCGCACTGCTCGCCGAGCGGCCGACGCTGGCCAGCGTCGCGATCGAAACGGCATCATCGAGCGGGCACTATGTCGTTCTGCTCGCCCGTGTGCGCGATGGCGAGATGCTCGATATCGTCGCGACGATGACCGACGATAGCGCGCTGACCGAGCGCGCAATGCGGTGCGCCACGACCTGATCGGTCTCGCGGCGCATGTTGCAGCGCCACAAGTCTTGAGGTCGTGAAGCGTCCGGCGCATAGGGTTGCGCATGGCCAAAACTACGCTGAAATCACTGTCGGATGCGCTTGCCGTCCGGCTGACTAAAGGTGCGCTTCCGGGCGAATTGCAGGGATTCGGCAAGGCCGAGCGGGCGGAGGCCGCGGCCTTTGTCGCTGCCACCGCCGAGCATCGCCCCACCGCGACCGCGACGATCGCGCTGGAGGCCTTGTCAGGGGCCGACCTGCGGCGCCGGATGCGGCTCGCCATCGTCAATGATGACATGCCGTTCCTCGTCGATTCGATCGCCGCGACGATCGGCAGCTTCGACATCGCGATCGACCGAATCATCCATCCCGTGCTGTGCGTCACGCGCGATGCGGATGGCGCGCTGACCAGCGTTGGCGATGACGGCGCGCCCGAATCGATGATCTATCTTGAGTTGGAGCGTGCCGATGCGCGCGAGCGGCGCGATCTGGTTGCGGCATTGGAGCATAACCTCGCCGATGTTCGAATGGCGGTGCAGGATTGGCGCGCTTTGCAGGATGCGATGACAGCGGATATCACGACCCTCCCGCCCGGCGAGGGTGCAGCGTTGCTGACATGGTTGCTCGACCGCAATTTCACCTTGCTCGGGCATGAGGCGTGGCACGGCGGCGCCGCGACGACGCTCGGCATCGCGCGCAACCCGCACCCCGTGCCGTTGCTGGCGGAAGCGTCGCGCGCGCTGGCGATGCGCTGGTTCACCGACGGGGGCGTTGCCCCGCTGTTGCTCAAATCGAACCTGATCTCGGGCGTCCATCGTCACGTGCCGCTCGATCTCGCGGTGGTACCCGTGCGCGACAAGGGCAAGGTGAGCGGCCTGTCGATCCATGCCGGGCTATGGACCAGTGCCGCGCTCAACGCGGCACCGCAGCAAGTGCCCGTGTTGCGCACACATCTCGCGGCGCTCGAAGCGAAATTCGGGTTCAACCCCAAAAGCCATACCGGCAAGGCACTGACGCATGCGCTGACCGGGTTGCCGCACGATCTGATCACGGCTTTCACGCCCGAGGCGCTGGAAGAGGTCGCGCTGACTGCAATGTCGCTGGCGGATCGGCCGCGTCCGAAACTGGTGCTCGTGCGCAGCGTGCTCGGGCGGCATCTGTTCGCCTTTGTGTGGTTGCCGCGCGACGATCTCACCACCGCGCGGCGGATCGCGATCGGCGAAATGCTGACCGAAGCGGCCAAGGCGCATCTGCTCAACTGGGCCGTGGCGATGGACGATGTCACCGCGCTGATCCGCTTCACGCTCGACATTCGCGGTGAGGGGACGATGCCCGATACCGCCGTGCTCGATGCGAGCATCGCGCGGATGGTGCGCGGCTGGGTGCCTGCGGTCGAGGCGGCATTGGGCGATTTGCTCGATCCGGCGCGCGCGACGCGGCTCGCGCTCAAACACGCGGCGAGCTTCCCGCCAGGTTATCGCGCCGCCAACACCGCCGAGGAAGCGGCGCGCGATATCGACCGGCTGGCGCGGCTGGAAACCCCCGAGGATCGCTCGGTCCGACTGTACCGCGACGAGGCGGGCGCGGCGCGGCTGAAGGTCTACCGGCTCGGCGGGGCCTTGCCCTTGTCGGATGCGGTTCCGGTGCTCGAAAATTTCGGCTTCCGCGTCATCGAGGAAGTGCCGACCGCGCTGACCGACGACCAGCATGGCTTCGTTCATGATTTCCTGGTCGAGATCGGTACTTTGCCAACTGATCCGACCGTGCTGGAAGACGCGGTGCAAGCGGTGCTGGAGGGCAAGGCCGAGAATGACGCGTTCAACCGGCTGATCGTCGATGCCGCGCTGGCCCCGGCGTCGGTGCTGCTGTTCCGCGCGTGGTTCCGCTATTTGCGGCAAGCCGGATCGACCTACAGCCTCGCCACCGTGGTCGATGCGCTTCGCCGTGCACCGAAGGTTGCCGCCGCGCTGATCGATCGCTTTACCGCGGCGCATGATCCGGCGCGCAAACCCGTTCCCGTTCGTCCCCGAACTGGATCCGGGGTTGTCGAAGCACCTGCGCGCGGCAAGGCCCTTCGACAGGCTCAGGGCGAACGGGTGGAAGGTGGCACCCCGCAAAAGCTGAACGGCGTCACCGCTGCCGATGCCGCGATCGACGCGGGCCTCGATGCGGTTTCGGCGATCGACGATGACCGGATTCTGCGTTCGCTGCGCAGCGTGATCGCCGCGACGCTGCGCACCAATGCCTTTGCCCCCGCAGGGCAGGCGGCGCTGGCGTTCAAGCTCGACAGTCACCTTGTCCCCGGCCTCCCCGCGCCCGTGCCGTGGCGCGAAATCTGGGTCTATTCGCCACGCGTAGAGGGCATTCATTTGCGCGCGGGGCCAGTCGCACGTGGGGGCTTGCGCTGGTCCGACCGGCGCGACGATTTCCGCACCGAAATTCTCGGCCTGATGAAAGCACAGCGCGTCAAGAATGCGGTGATCGTGCCGACCGGCGCCAAGGGCGGCTTCTATCCCAAGCAGCTCCCCGCCCCCGCCAATCGCGACGCGTGGCTGGCCGAGGGGACCGAAAGCTACCGCGTGTTCATCCGCGCTTTGCTGTCGATTACCGACAATATCGTCGAGGGCGCGGTGGTGCATCCCGAGCATATCGTGATCCATGACGGCGAGGATCCCTATTTCGTCGTCGCCGCCGACAAGGGCACCGCGACCTTCTCGGATGTCGCCAATGCGATCGCGCTCGAACACGGGTTCTGGCTGGGCGACGCCTTCGCCAGCGGCGGATCGGTCGGCTATGATCACAAGGCGATGGGCATCACCGCCAAGGGCGCATGGCTCAGCGTCCAGCGCCACTTTGCCGAACGCGGCGTCGATGTGCAGACGCAGCCGATCCGCGTTGTTGGATGCGGCGACATGTCGGGCGATGTGTTCGGCAACGGGATGCTCTTGTCCAAGACGTTGAAGATCGTCGCGGCGTTCGACCATCGCCACATCTTCCTCGATCCCGATCCCGATCCGGCTGCAAGCTGGGAAGAGCGCAACCGCATGTTTGCGCTGCCGCGTTCGAGCTGGGCGGATTATGACGCGGCGCTGATTTCCAAGGGCGGCGGCGTGTTCCCGCGCACCGACAAGGTGATCAAGCTGTCGAAGCAAATCCGCGCCGTGCTGGGCGTGGAGGAGAGCGAGCTCGATCCCGGTGCGCTGATCTCGGCGATCCTCAAGGCCCCGGTCGATTTGCTGTGGTTCGGCGGGATCGGCACCTATGTGAAGGCGCGCGCCGAGAACAATATCCAGGTCGGCGATCCGGCGAACGATCGCCTCCGCGTCGATGCCGAGGATCTGCGCGTGACCGCGATCGGCGAGGGCGCGAATCTGGGCGTCACGCAAGCCGCGCGCATTGCGTTTTCGGCCTATGGCGGGCGGATCAACACCGACTTCATCGACAATTCGGCGGGCGTCGATTGTTCGGACAATGAGGTCAACATCAAGATCGCGCTTAACCGCGAGATGATCGAAGGGCGCTTGGGTTACGAAAAGCGCAACACCTTCCTCGCCGGGATGACCGACGATGTCGCGCATCTCGTGCTTGAGGATAACCGGCTGCAAACGCTCGCTTTGTCGATCGCCGAAGCCGATGGCGCGCAAGCGGTGCCGAGCTATGTCCGGCTGATCGAGATTTTCGAGGCGAGCGGTTCGCTCGACCGCAAGGTCGAGGGGCTCGCCGGGAATGACGATCTGCTGCGCCGCGCCGCCGAGGGGCGGGGCCTCACGCGCCCCGAACTGGCGGTGTTGCTGGCGACGGCCAAGCTCGCGCTGCAAGCGGCGATCGAACACTCGCCGCTCGGACTCGACCCCGATCTCGCGCCCGATCTGCACGCCGCCTTCCCGCGTGCGATGCAGAAGAAGTTCGGGAGCGCGATCGACCAGCACCGGCTGCGCGGCGAAATCGTCGCGACCAAGCTGGCCAACCGCATCGTCAACCGCATGGGTGTGCTCTACCCGTTCGAACTCGCCGAGGAAGAAGGCGCGGCGATGAGCGACATCGCCGGCATGTTCGTCGTGGTGGAGCGGTTGTTCGACTTGCCGGTGCTGTGGCACGAGATCGAGACCGCGGCGATGCCCGAGGCGGCGCGGATCGCCTTGTTCGACGAAGTGGCCGTCGCGACGCGCGCGCAAATCGCCGATCTGTTGCGCGTCACGCGCAGCGGCACCGGGCCGGGTGCGGTGTTCGCGCGGCTGTCGAAGGGTATCGTGCAGCTCGACCGTCAGACCAAGGCGCTGTTGCTGGCCGAGGCGAGTGCGCAGAGCGCGCGCATCGCCGAGACGCTGGAGACAGCGGGGGCACCGAAGAAATTGGTGCAGAAGGTTGTGCGGCTGTTCGAACTCGACGGCGCGGTTGGCCTGGCCGATCTCGGCGAGCGGCTTGGCTTGGACGAAACCGTACTGACGCGCGCCTTCACGCGATTGGGGCAAGCGCTCGGGCTCGATTGGGCGCAAGCCAATGCCGCGCGCATTTCGTCGAGCGACCCGTGGGAGCGGTTGCTGATCGCGGGTCTGGCGCGCGATTTCCAGCAATTGCGGCTCGAGTTTCTCGGGCGGGGTGCCGGAAGCGATCCGCAGGCGTTGGTCGAGGGGTGGCTTACCGAAAACGCCGGCCGCGTGGCGCAATTCAAGGCCGTGGTCGACCGTGCGCGGCTGGCGCCTGCGCCGAATGCGGCGATGCTGGCGCAGATTGCGGGGCAGGCACGGGTGGTCTTGGGGCGGTAGGGGTCTGCGCGGAGCAGAAAAGCGGGTTCGCGCAGAGGCGCAGAGGACGCGGAGGACGCGGAGGACGC
>NZ_JBBATX010000018.1:6520-35681 GCF_040398505.1 Sphingomonas sp.
CTCGCCTTAAGCGCGCGCCGCCTGCTTCGCTTTCAGTTCCGCTTTCCAGCCCCGCGCGCGCCACCACATGATGATGCCGGTCACCGCGAGGATCGCGGGGAGCAGGCCGCCCAGGAAGATCACGATCTGCCACCCCAACCCCATGCCGGTGCCGTCGTGAATGCGGCGCATAAGGCGGGCGGTGTCCTCGGGGCGGGCCGGATCGACCCTGGCCAAGCCCGTTGCCTCGGCGACGCCGACGCTCGTCTGGGTGCCGTTGAACGAGACTTTCCACACCGGCTTGCGATCGGTCGGCCATTCGACCTTGCCGACCGCCCCCGGTAGCTTGGCGGCTTCCGCGGCGGCGACGACGGCATCGACCGACAGTTTGGGCTGCTCCAGCGGCACCGGGCGCGGCGCGTTCGGGCGAATCCCCATCGTGTTCGGCCCGCCGCCGAAGAATTTGGGAAAGGAAATCCACACCCCGGTCAGCGACAGCACGAACAAGGGCAGCGCAATCCAGAAGCCGAGCAGGTGATGCAAATTGGTGTCGGTGTTGCGATGCCGCTTCCAGCGCAGGCCGCGCGCCCAGCGCCCGACGGTTGGCCACCACAGCCACAGCCCCGAGACGCTCGACAGCAGCATCGCGACGCCGATCCACCCGACGATCTGCCGCCCGATGCCGGGGATCAGCATCGTCCCGTGGAGCATGTGCATGGTGCGGATCAGGCCGGTGCCGCTATTGCCGTAATCGAGCACGCGCGCGCTCGGCGGATCGAGCCAGACGGTGGTACGCGCAGGCGGGCCTTGCAGCGCCTGGCGCGTGCCGGGCTTGCTTGCCGTGATGACCACCGGCCCGCCATCTGCGTCGGGCAGCGTCAGCGACACGATCCGCTCGTCCGGCGCGAGCACCGCGCGCGCCGCTGCGACATAGCGCGCCGGGGCGATCTCCTGCACCCCGCTGGTGGCATAGCGCACGGGGTTGAGCGCCTGATCGAGCGCTTCGTCCCACACCAACGCCGCGCCGGTCACCGACAGCGGGATGATCAGGATCGCCAGGATCAGCCCGAGCCATTTATGCACTTGAAACCAGGTGTTACGCAGGCCAATTTTCGTCATCAAACCCGAACCCGTACGTGATTACGGCGCCGCCCAGCGGCGCAGCAGATTATGGTACACACCGGTCAGCCGGACGATCTCGGGATCGCCCTGCCCCAACCGCGCAGCGGTCGACTGGATCGCGGTGTCGAGTTCGAACAACATGCCGCGCGCTTCGCTATCGCGGACCATCGACTGAATCCAGAAAAAGGATGCGACTCGCTCCCCCCGCGTGATCGGGGCGACGCGGTGCAGGCTGGAGGCGGGATAGAGCACCATCGCCCCGGCGGGGAGCTTGACCGCTTGCTCGCCGAACTGCGTCTGGATGATCAGCGCGCCGCCATCATAGTCGGTCGGATCGCTGAGGAACAGCGTCGCCGACAGATCGCTGCGGATGCGAAAGTCGCTGCCGCGGCGGATGCGGATCGCGGTGTCGACATGGGGGGCGAAGCCGTCACCGACGCCGTAGCGGTTGAACAAGGGCGGAAAGACCTTGAGCGGCAAGGCGGACGCCACGAACACGGGCGACGCCGCCAGCGCATCGAGCACCACCGCGCCGCCGGTGCGCGCGGCGTCCGACTCCTCGGGCACTTGCCGGTTCTGCTTGGCGAGCGCGGATTGCGTGCCCGATGTGGCATTGCCGTCGATCCAGTCGGCGGCATCGATCGTCGCGCGGAGAGCGGCGACCTGCGCCGGCGTCAGCAGATCGGGGATGACGGTCAGCATGATGCGCTCCGGATCGCCTGGACGCCGCGCCCGCGGAACGCCGCCACATCGGACGCCGCGAGCCAGGCGGCGGCTTTCTCGACGAACGCCGGGGTCGCGCTGGCCCCTGCCCGTTTGAGCCAGCCGATCGCCTCCTCGTGCCTGCCCGCCGCGCCGAGCATTCGCGCATGGTTGAAGGCCCCGCGAAAATCCCCGCCCTGCGCGGCGCGCGCGTAACACAGCGCCGCCGCCGCGAGATCGCGCTCCACCACCCAGCCATCCTCATGGAAGCTGCCGACGAAGTTGATCGCTTTGGCATTGCCCAAAGCTGCGGCCTTGCGGAACCAGCCGAGTGCCGCCGCCCGGTCGAGCGCGACGCCTTCGCCAAGCGCGAGCAACGTCGCGTAATTATACATGCCCCAATCGAGCCCGCGTTCCGCCGCGATGCGGTAGCATTGGGCCGCGCGCGCCTTGTCGGGCGCGGTGCCCCAGCCGAGATCGTAGCAGCGCCCGACCATGTTGATCGCCATCAGATGCTGCTGCGCCGCTGCTTTCATGAACCAGCCGAGCGCGGCGCGCTGGTCGGCGGCCACACCCGCGCCATCGAGCAGCATTTGGCCGTAGACCGCCTGCGCCTCGGCTTCGCCCGCCGCGGCGCAGGCGTGCACGAACGCCGCGCGCTCCTCAGGCGTGCCTGACAGGCGCGCGGTGATCTCCTCAGCCGAAAGCGTTGCCGGATCGCGCATCAGAATTTGGCGGTCAGCGTACCGAACACCGTGCGGCCCGGTGCGATCGTCGCATAATGGTTGGTATAGGTGCTGGTGAAATAGGTCTTGTTGGTCAGATTCTGCGCATTGACCGACAGATCGAAGCGATCGTTCAGCTTGACGCGCGCCTGCAGATCGAAGCGCCAATAGCTCGGAATGCCGCGCGTGAGGATCTTGGTCGCGGGGACCACGGTCACCGCGCCGGCAGTGGTCTGCGTCGCGCTGCGATTGTCGGCATAGCCGCCATTCTGCTTGTCCATGAAATAGACCCCGCCACCGATCGAGAGGCGCTTGCTGAGCTCGACATTGGTCGACAGCGTAATGCTGTGCCGCGCGGTCTGCGGCACCGCCTTGCCGGTGTTGACCGAGGGGACGAGCACCGTTGTCGCCGCCGCCGCGCCGTTCGCCGCCACGCTCAGCGCGGTGAAGCCGCCATCGACGATCGTGGCATCGAGGAAGGTATAGCCGCCAAACACCGACCAGCCCGGAAGGATCATGCCATTGGCGTTGAATTCGACCCCGCGGATCCGCGTCGAGCCGAGGAAGGCGATGTTGTTATTGCCATCGGTGACGCGCGCATTGCTGATGTCGGTCTGGAACACCGCCACACCGAGCGCGAGCTTTTCGTGGAACAGGCTGCCCTTGGCGCCGATCTCATAGGTCTTGGTCTTCTGGACGCGCAACGCGTCGAGCAGGTTCGCGGTCACCGTCGTCGTCGGCAGCGCATTGTTCTCAAACCCCTCACCCAGCAAGCTGTTGGGCGGCGTCGCGGCGGTGGCGTAGCTCGCATAGAGGCTGGTTTCCCTGGTCGGCTTGAACACCAACCCGGCCTGCCAGTTGAACAGTTCGTCGGTGCGCGAGAGGCGGAACGCGGTCGTCGCATTGGCGGGTTGCCCCGGCGTGACGCGCGAGGTGAAGCGATCGTAGCGCGCGCCGACGTTGAGGATCAGCGACGGCAGCAGCGTGATCGAATCGAAGCCGTAGATCGCTTGCGTCTCGGCATCGTTCTGCGTCTCGGCGAGCGGCAGCGAACGGACGATCGCCGCGGGTGTCGAGGACGTGTCGCTGGCGTAATTGACCCACGGGTCGTTGGGGTTGGGCGTGAAGAGGCTGGCGCAATAGAAGCGCGCCACCGTGGCGGCGTTGCAGCGCGGCGAGATGGTCGCGCCGGTCGACAGGATTTCGGTGCCGCTGGCATTGAGGAAGCCGCGCGTGACAAAGGTGCCGCGCCGCGTCTTCTGCCATGACACTTCGCCGCCGACCGCGAAATCATGCTTGATCGCGCCGGTCATGACGCTGCCCGACAGATCGAGCTGGTCGACGATGCTTTCGGCATAACCGTAGCGCGTGTTCGCGCGCCGCCACACTTGACCGCTGCCATAGACATTGCCGGTCGAATCATCGGGCAAGGTGAAGATATAGGCCTGACGATCGTGGCTGTAGCGCGCGGTGTTGCGCAGCGTCACGCCGCCGAAATCATGCTCGACGCGGATCGTCGCCTGGTTGGTCGTCGCATCGCGGAAGTCGCGACCGGTAAGACCGTAGAAATTGGAGCGCGCCGCGAAACCGCTCTGGCCGCCTGCGGTGGTGATCTGGCCGACCGCCGGGCTGGTGCGGATCTGTCCGGTGCCCGGCGCATTGCCGATCGTGTAGAGATACGGAATGCCGCTGTCGGGCAGATCGTGGCTTTCGAGGTAATAATAGCCGATCGTCAGCCGCGTCGGCGTGCCGAGGCCGATCGTGACGCTCGGCGCCACGCCCCAGCGCCGCTGATAGAGGGCGTCGCGCCCGGCAACGTCCTGATCATGCCACAGCCCGGCGATGCGGACGGCGGCGGTGTCGCTCAGCTTCACG
Source organism: Sphingomonas sp. (assembly GCF_040398505.1). Taxonomy (GTDB): domain Bacteria; phylum Pseudomonadota; class Alphaproteobacteria; order Sphingomonadales; family Sphingomonadaceae; genus Sphingomonas. The sequence continues at coordinate 10,924 of NZ_JBBATX010000018.1, forward strand.
TTCACATCCGCCGACACGCGCTTGTAATCGGCATTGCCGTAGCTCGCCGCGACCGATCCGAAGCTGCGCGCCTGCGGTAGCTTGGCGAGGATGTTGATCGATCCGCCGGCATTGCCGCGCCCGCCGAGCGTCGAATCCGATCCGCGCACGATCTGCACCGAATCGATCGCGAACACTTCGCGATTTTGCGCGCCAAGATCGCGCACGCCATCGACGAAGATGCTGCCCTGGCTGTCGAAGCCGCGAATGAACGGCCGGTCACCGATCGGATTGCCGCCCTCGGCCGCGCCAAAGGTGATGCCGGGGACGGTGCGCAACGCGTCGGCGAGCGTGGTCGATCCGGTCTGCTCGATCACCGATTTGTCGATCACGACGATCGATTTCGGCGTGTCGATCAAGGGCGCGACCAGTTTCGGGTCGCGCGGGCGTTGTTCGCGCGATCCGGTGACGATGATGTCGAGCTTTCCGTCCGGGTCTGCGTCATTGGCGGCGGCCGGGGCTGCCTCGGTGGCGGAGGCTGGCCAGGTGGCGAAGGCCCCCACGCACGACAAAGCGAGAAAAGCGGGTTTGCGGAGCGTAGCGCTGGACGGGATCAAGATGGGCGTTCCTCACTGTTGAGGAACAGCTATTGCGAATTATTCGCAGAGTCAACGCTATTGCGAGGCAGTCGCAATATTTTCTGCGAGCAGCCAGGATCGCAGCGCGCTGGCGAGATTGGGGGGATCGTCGGCCTGAATACGCAGCGCGTCGATCTGCGCGATCAAGGCGTTGAGCGGCAATGCCCGCACCGCCGCCGCGTCTTCGAGCACGCGCCAGAACACCGGCTCGAGACTGATCGATGTCGGATGCCCGGCAATCGTGACCGAGCGCTTGACCGGGCCGTGAAAGCCGGTGGGGGGCGGAGTAATGGGCATGTCAGCGCGAGGATAGCAGAATGCCGGCTTTCGGCCCAATCAGCGCCCGTCAGCGCGGGGTATTCGGTTTCCGTAAACCCGCCTGCCGCCGACCGCAGCGCACACACTCGCGCTTGGAACATAATTCCTCCACCGGCGTTGGGGGTCATTCGGGGGCGCAACATTTTCATTTGGAGGTGTCGCTCGCGTTGATCGGCGGCACATTTTTCTGACCACAGCCCACCAGCATCCATTCGCAAGCGGATTGGCTGCGAGGAGCCGTATGCTCTTCGGGGCGGCTTTTTCGATTCGGCGCAGCGAACAGCATGATCCGATGGGTTCGTGACAGAAAGCCGTGCGGCGACCCGCAACGGCGCATCGCGGTGCGCGGATTCGCCCGCGCCGAGCCTGCACGACCAGTTGCGCGTGGCAACGGGCGCAATTCACGAACGGCTGCACCATCATTCGGGGTTCGCGGCGATCCAATCGGGTACGATTGGCAAAGACGCCTACACGGCACTGTTGTGCCGCCTCTATGGCTTCCATCATCCCTTCGAACTGACGCTCCCTCAGGTGCCGGATCGCACAAACTGGCTCACACGCGACCTGATCGATCTTGGTGTCGATCCGACCGCCCTGGCCGCATTGCCCCGCACCGCTGCGTTTCCGGTGGACGCGTCTGCCGAATATCAGCTGGGCGCACGCTATGTGGTGGAGGGGTCTGCGCTGGGCGGACGTGGGCTGGCGCGGCAGCTTGACGGCTTGCTGGGCATCAACGTGACCGCGGGCTGCCGGTTTTTTGCCGGCCATGGCGCGGAAACCGGTGCGGTGTGGCGCGCCTATCTTGATCACGTGTCGCGCGTACCGCCCGGGGCATCGACCCGGACGGCCGTTGTCGCCGGGGCAACCCGTACCTTTGCAATATTCGAACAGTGGCTTGAGGGATGGAACGATCGGCATGACTGACCTGATCTTTGAGCGCGACCGAGTCGATTTGACGAACTGTGATCGCGAGCCGATCCATATTCCCGGCGCGATCCTGCCCCACGGCGCGATGTTGGTGCTGGAAAGCGCGACGCTGCGCGTCCTGCAAGCGGCCGGCGCCACGCAGGCGCTCTTGGGCCAACCGATCGACGCGCTGCTCGATCGACCGGTCGATACGCTGTTTTCCGAAGACCAGATCCTTCGGCTCCGGGCGCTGAGCAACGAGCAAGACTTGGTCAAGCCGCGGCATCTGCTCGATCCGCTCATGCGCGTGCTGCCCGATCGCCCGCTCGACGCCAGCGCGCACTGCGTCGATGGCAACCTGATCATCGAATTCGAGGCGGGCGAGCCGGATGATCCCTTCGTTGCTGATCCGCTGGCGGCGGTGCAGTTGATGGTCGAAGGGTTTGGGGCAGCAAAATCGCTGCACGCGTTATGCCAGATGGCGACCGCCAGCGTCCGGCGCGTGGCGCAATATGACCGCGTGATGGTCTACCGGTTCATGGCCGACGGATCGGGTTGGGTCATTGCCGAAAGCCGGGCGCCGGACCTCGCACCGTTTCTCGACCTGCATTATCCGGCGGCCGATATTCCGCAACAAGCCCGCGCCCTTTATCTGAAAAGCTGGCTGCGGTTGATTACACAAGTCGATTATGGGCCGGCACCGCTGACCCCCACGCTCAACCCGCGCACCGGCAAGCCGCTCGACATGAGCAATGCGATCCTGCGCGATGTCTCGCCCATCCACCGCGAATATCTTCGCAACATGGGGATCGACGCGTCGATGTCGATCTCGATCATCGTCGGCGGGAAACTGTGGGGGCTGATCGCATGCCACAACAATAGTCCACGCAGGCTGCCGCGCCATTTGCGCGCGGTGTGCGAGCTGTTCGGCTCGATGTTTTCGCTTCAGCTGGAGGCGCGCGAAAAGAGCGAGCAATTCGAGTCACGGCTCGCGAGCCGGAAGATCCTGCAGGAGCTGATGCTCAACCTCGCCGGTGTTGAGGATTATGCTTATGGCCTGACCCAGCAAACGCCGAATCTGCTCGACTATATCCATGGCGGGAACATTGCGCTTGATGGTGCGCGCAGCGGCGGCGTGGCCGTTCGCGTCGAAGGGAAAATCACCTTTCTGGGGACCACGCCGAATCGCACGCAGATCACTGATCTGACCGAATGGCTAACGTCGTACATGACCGAAACCGAAGGCACGTTCGCCACGGATCGGTTGAGTGAAATCTATCCGCCCGCAGCGGCGTTCGCCAATGTCGCCTCGGGTCTGCTGGTCATCGCGGTATCGCGCGATCCATCCGATTTCATCCTGTGGTTCCGGCCCGAGCTGGTCGAAACGGCGTTATGGGCAGGCGATCCGGCCAAGCCGATGACGATCGGCCCGGACGGCGATCGGCTGTCGCCGCGGAAATCCTTTGAAGTGTGGAAACACACCGTCCGCAACCGCGCCTTGCCCTGGACGTCGGCGGAGACCGATTCCGCCTTCGATTTGCGCGTTTCGCTGTTGCAGGTGGTGTTGCGCCGAATCGAGGCAGCATCGCGTGAACGGGTCAGAGCGCATGAGCGCGACAAATTGTTGATGGCAGAACTCGATCACCGCGTGAAGAACACCTTGGCGAACATCCAGGCGCTGGTCACGCTGTCCAGCCGGAGTGCCGAATCGGTGAAGGGTTTTGTCGAAGGGCTCGACAAGCGCATTCAATCGATGGCGAAGGCGCACAGCCTGTTGACGCAAAGCCGGTGGGAGGGTGTTTCGGTCGAGAACCTGCTGCGCGAGGAATTGGAAGCCTATGGCCAGGAAGCGGGCGTCGTCGCGATCCACGGCGTGGATGCGGTCCTGACCCCAAAATCGGCACTGTCCTTGTCGCTGGCGCTGCATGAGCTTGCGACCAATGCCGGAAAATACGGTGCGTTCTCGACGCGCGACGGTCATGTCAACGTTGCGTGGCATCTGCGCGACGACGGGGGCTTGGGCATTTCCTGGACTGAATCGGGGGGGCCGCTGGTCAAACCGCCGGTCCGGCGCGGGTTCGGGTCCAACCTCATCGAACGTGCGCTGGCGCTCGAAACCGGGGGCGGCGCGACCATTCGCTATGAACCCGGCGGCATTATCTGCGACATCGTCTTGCCCAAATCCTCGCTCGTCGAGCTGACACTGGCCCCGGTCACAAAGCTGCTGGCCGCCCATATGGGGAGTGCAACCAAAGCGATGCCCGAAAAACCCCGGCTTTTGGTGGTTGAAGACTCCTTCCTGGTGCTGCTGAGCGTTGAGGGGATGTGCGAAGACCTTGGCTGGCACGTGGTTGGCCCTGCCACGCGGCTCGATGAAGCGATGGAGCTCGCCAAGGCCGAAACGTTCGACGCGGCGTTGCTGGACATCAATCTTGACGGGGAAATGTCGTGGGCCGTCGCGGACGTGCTCAAGCAACGCGGCATCCCGTTCGCCTTCAGCAGCGGTTACGATCAATCCAATATGCTGCCGGAGAGTCTCGCGGGTAGCGAGATCATCGCAAAACCGTATGGGATCGGCGAGCTTGCCAATCGGCTACGCGCGATGATGATGCGGCAGTAGCCCACAGCCCCGAGCGTCGTTTTTGCCCGCCGCAGCATCGCATCGCGCGGCGGCGGATGCGCGCTTTGCGACGTTAGCCCCGCCCCCGCCCCACCGACGGCGTATCGAACAGCGCCGCGAGTTGCTCGATGATCGTGCCGCCCAATTGCTCGACATCCATGATCGTCACCGCGCGGGCATAATAGCGCGTGACATCATGCCCGATCCCGATCGCGGCGAGTTCGACCGGGGATTTGCCTTCGATCCAGCCGATCACCTGGCGCAGATGCCGCTCCAGATACGATCCCGAATTGACCGACAGCGTCGAATCGTCGACCGGCGCGCCGTCCGAAATGACCATCAGGATCTTGCGATCCTCGGGCCGCGCGATCAGCCGGCTGTGCGCCCAGAGCAGCGCCTCGCCGTCGATATTTTCCTTGAGCAGCCCCTCGCGCATCATCAGGCCGAGGCTGGTCTTGGCGCGGCGCCACGGCTCGTCGGCCTTTTTGTAGACGATGTGGCGCACGTCGTTGAGCCGCCCCGGCTGCGGCGGACGCCCCGCCGCCAGCCACGTCTCGCGGCTCTGGCCGCCCTTCCACGCCCGCGTGGTAAAGCCGAGGATCTCGGTCTTGACCCCGCAGCGCTCGAGCGTGCGCGCGAGGATGTCGGCGCTGATCGCCGCGATCGAGATCGGCCGCCCGCGCATCGATCCACTGTTGTCGATCAGCAGCGTCACCACCGTATCGCGGAAATCGGTTTCGCGTTCGATCTTGTAGCTAAGCGACAGCGTCGGATTAACGACGATCCGCGCGAGCCGTGCGGCGTCGAGCAGGCCTTCTTCCTGATCGAAATCCCAACTGCGATTCTGCTGCGCCATTAACCGGCGTTGCAGCCGGTTGGCGAGCTTGGTCACCACGCCCTGCAAATGCACGAGTTGCTGGTCGAGATAGGAGCGCAACCGCACCAGCTCATCGGCGTCGCACAGATCGGTCGCGGCGATCACCTCGTCATGCGCGGTGGTCCACGCCTTGTAATCGAACTGGCCCGAGGGATCGGCGAACGGTCGGTTGGGGCGCGTCGGCAGCATCCCGTCCTCGCCCTCGTCGCCGGGCTCGCCATCCATGTCGTCGAAGGAATCGTCGCCTTGTTCGGTGCCTTCGCCGTCTTCGCTGTCCGAATCCTGTTCGGACCCGCGCGCCTCGATCTCGCCCTGCCCCTGCTCGCCGTCTTCCTCGCCCTCGTCGCCTTTATCGTCCTGCTGTTCGTCGGTGCCTTCATCCTCATTGCCGCCCTCGTCGGATTCGTCGGGCAGCATGTCGCCCTCGATCAGATCGAGATCCTCGAGCAATTTGGTGGCGAGACTGGCAAACGCGCGCTGATCGTCGATCGCGAGGCCGAGCGCGTCGAGGTCGCTCCCGGCTTTCTGCTCGATCCAGTCGCGCACCAGCGCCATGCCCTGATCGGTCGCAGGCGGGGGGGCTGCACCGGTCAGCCGCTCGCGCACCATCAAAGCGAGCGCGGTCGACAGCGGCACTTCGTCGCGCGATTTGGCGCGCGTGATCGGATCGGCGCGCATCCGCATTTCCAGCGCAACGTCGAGGTTCGCGGTGATCCCGGCATAGCCGCGCCCGCCCAGCGCCTCGACCCGCGCGGTCTCGACCGCATCGAACACCGCGCGCGCCACCGCGTCGCCCGGCGCGGTGCGGTTGTGGAGCGCGATGTCGTGATGCTTCAGCCGCAGCGCAAAGCCGTCGGCAAAGCCGCGCGCCTCGGCCACTTGCTCGGGCGGCAAGCTGCGCGCGGGCATCGGCACCTTGATGTGCTTGCCGCTTTGCGTCGGCGCGTCGGCGGTGAAGGCGAGCTCGATCTCGGGTTCGTCGGCGAGCGCGCGCGCGGTCCCGCCGAGCACGGCTTTGAAACGATCGAGCGGGGTATCAATAGGCACGCGCAAGCTCCGGCAAAACGATCTGCCCGGGTGCGAGATCATGATCCATGCGGATCGTCGCGACGCGGGTCGTGGGGTCGTACGTCAACACCGTCACCACCGCGACCCCGATAATGGCATAGGCCGGCAGCTTGGTGACGGAGATGAAGGTGCGGGCATTTGGCACGTCGCGCAGCTTGCCGATCGCGAACGCCTCCAGATCGAACGCGATCATGTCAGGGGTTCCGGCCGGGCCGACATAACGCAGCCGCGCGACACTATCGTCGGCGAGGCGCCGCCCCTCGATCGTGCCATATTCGACCGGCGGAATTGCGAACGGCGCGCGGCCCTCGCCCTTGGCACCGACGAGGAAAGCGTGGTCGAATTTCGAATCCTTGTCGGCATCGAACAGGCAATAGCGCGTGTTGAGATGCGTCGGGCGAAGCGCCCCGACGACGCCGAAGGCGAGCTGCCCGGTCAGCACCTTGCCGATCGACGCTTCGTGGACGGGTTCGCAAAAGATCGCGTCGGGCACGCCCGCAACGCCGGTCGGCCCGCCCGCCTGGATCACCGTCCCGCGCGCGAAGGTGCGCTGCTCGCCTTTGTAATCGAGCACGATGTCGCCCGCGAGAATCACCGAATCGGGCTTGTAGATGACGGCGGTGGAAATGATCGCGCCGGGCGACACTTCCTGCAGACCCTGCGGCGAGATCGTCTCGACCAGCCGCAGTGGTGCGCGCGGCGGTGCGGGATCGGGCGCGGCGGCGGTGAGCAGCAGCGCGGTCGCGGCGAGAAGGGGAAGGCGAAAGGTCACGTCGACCCTGCTACCAGATTGGCGCGTGTCGGGAAGCGGGGATGTGCGCTGGTGCGCGCTATCCTTCGATCCGCGGGACGCTCGGCGGTGGCGTGCTTTCGCTGCGCCCGCGCAAATAGCCCTCGATTCCGCTGACGCGATCGCGCAGGTCGCCGTGCGCCTCGGCGAGGCGCGTCAGCCTCGCGTTGAGATTGCCCAGATCCTTGCCGAGATTGTCCAGTTGGTCTTTCAGCGTGAGCACTGCCTTAAGCGCTTCGAAAACCTTGTTGCCCGTACTCACCGCTTTTCGCCTGCGAGAACCGCATCGACCGCTGCGCATGTTCGACCGATATCCGCGCGCATCGCCGTGATCGCCGCCTTCATGTCGGCAACCGCCGCCTCTACCTCGGGAAGGATCAGCGCAAGCGCTGCGTCATCCTCGGCACGCTCCGACACCGGCGCGGCGATATAATTGATCGTCGCTTCGCGCACGACATGGCCGACCGAATGCCCGTGAAGCGCTGCGTAAGCGTCGAGCTTCGCTTTTTGATCGGGGCTGGTCAGGAAGGTCACACGTTCGGTTTGCATCGGAGGCGCTCCTTATCATGTGATTATAAGGTTTGCGCGCGCCCCTGCAAGAGCAAGACGGGCCGCATCACAGCGGAATGTTATCGTGCTTCTTCCACGGATTTTCCAGCTGCTTGCCGCGCAGTTTCCGTAACCCCAGCGCAATCCGCCGCCGCGTCGAGTGCGGCTGGATCACCTCGTCGATGAAGCCCTTGCTCGCCGCGACGAACGGGTTGGCGAAGCGCGCCTCGTACTGCGCGGTCTGCTCGGCGATCTCGGCGGGGGAGCGACCGCGGAAGATGATCTCGACCGCGCCCTTTGCACCCATCACCGCGATTTCGGCGGTCGGCCAGGCATAGTTCAGATCGCCGCGCAGATGCTTCGAGGCCATCACGTCATACGCACCGCCATAGGCCTTGCGCGTGATGACGGTGATCTTCGGGACCGTCGCCTCGGCATAAGCAAAGAGCAGCTTCGCGCCGTGCTTGATGATGCCGTTCAGCTCCTGCGCGGTCCCCGGCAGGAAGCCTGGCACATCGACGAAGGTGACGATCGGGATATCGAACGCATCGCAGAAGCGCACGAAGCGCGCCGCTTTCTTCGAGCTGTTGATGTCGAGGCACCCGGCGAGCACCGTCGGCTGATTGGCGACGAAGCCGACCGTGCGCCCCTCGATCCGCCCGAAGCCGATCAGGATGTTGCCGGCATGCGTTGGCTGCACCTCGAAGAAATCGCCCTCGTCGACGGTCTTCCGGATCAGCTCGTGCATGTCATACGGCTGGTTGGCGCTCGCGGGCACCAGCGTATCGAGCGACTCCTCCAAACGGTCCCACGGATCGGACGACGGCCGCTCGGGCGGCGCTTCCCGGTTCGAGGCCGGAAGGAAGTCCACGAAGTCGCGGGCCGCGAGCAGCGCCTCGATATCATTCTCGAAGGCGACATCAGCGACCCCCGACTTAGTGGTGTGCGTCACCGCACCGCCCAATTCCTCCTGCGTGACGATCTCGTTGGTAACGGTCTTCACTACATCCGGGCCGGTGACGAACATATATGAGGAATCCTTCACCATAAAGATGAAGTCGGTCATCGCGGGGCTATACACCGCCCCGCCCGCGCATGGCCCCATGATCAGGCTGATCTGTGGCACGACACCGCTTGCCAAAACGTTGCGCTGGAAGACTTCGGCATAGCCGCCAAGGCTGGCGACACCCTCCTGGATGCGCGCGCCGCCCGAATCGTTCAGCCCGATCACCGGCGCGCCGACCTTCAGCGCCATATCCATGATCTTGCAGATCTTCTGCGCGTGCGCCTCGGACAGCGAGCCGCCGAACACGGTGAAATCCTGACTGAACACGAACACCAGCCGGCCGTTGATTGTGCCCGATCCGGTGACGACGCCGTCGCCCGGAATCTTCTGTTCGGCCATGCCGAAATCGACGCAATTATGCTCGACATACATGTCGAGTTCCTCGAACGAGCCTTCGTCGAGCAGCACCTCGAGCCGCTCGCGCGCGGTCAACTTGCCCTTGGCGTGCTGCGCGGCGATGCGCTTCTCACCACCGCCAATGCGCGCGGCCGCGCGCTTGCGTTCGAGTTCGGCGATGGTTGAGGACATGGGCGCTCCTGCCGCGGGGACTGTGCGCGTCCCTTTCCGTGTTTCGGCGCGGAACGCAACTCCCCCGCTTTCCGCTACGGTCGGACGATCCCCAGCGCGATCAGGCTGCGCGCGGTATCGACCAGCGATTCCTCGGCCGGGCGCGGTACCCAGCCGAGCATTTTGCGCGCATGGCTTGCGTCCATCTCGCGCGTTTTGCCCAGCTCGCCGATCACCTGGCGCACCATCGGGTCAAACAGCGCGGAGATCTGCACCAGGAAATTGGGCAGCGTGCGTGTCGGGATCTTGCGGCCGTCCGCGCCGAGCCGAGCCTTGAGCAGCCGGGCGATCTCGACCATCTTGAGGAACGGGCCGGAGGCGATGAAACGCTCGCCCGCCATGTTCGGGGCGTTCAGCGCGCGGACGTGGAGATCGGCGACGTCGCGCACATCGACCACGCCGAAACCGAAATCGGGGCAGCCGGGCAGCGCGCCTGCGACGATCTTGCGGATCGCCTCGACCGAGGTCGAGAAATCCGCGCTCAGGATCGGGCCGACCACCAGCGTGGGGTTGATGCTGCAAAATTCCATGGCGCCGCCCTCTGCCGCCACCCAATCGCGCGCGGCGCGCTCGGCGATCGTCTTCGACTGGACATAGGCATAGGAATCGGGGTGGGTGACGTCGGTCCAGTCGGCCTCGGTATAGGGCGTGGTCCGGCCGCGATGGCCATAGGCAATCGCCGCCGCGGACGAGGTCAGCACGAAGCGTTTTACCCTTGCGTCGCGGGCGAAGCGCAACGCGCGCAGCGCGCCCTCGCGCGCCGGGCGGATCAGTTCCTGCGCGTCCTTGACCGCGGCGGCGGGAAAGGGCGAGGCGACATGCGCGACGTGACTGCACCCCGCGACCGCTTCCGCCCAGCCGGCATCGTCGAGCAGATCGGCGGTAAAGAAGCTGAGCCGCGAATCATCGACGGCCAGCACGCGCCGAATCTCCGCCTCGCGCGCCAGCGCGCGAACCGTCGTGTTGACGTGCCAGCCCTCGGCCACCAGCTGACGAATGAGGAACCCGGCAATGTAACCGCTGCCGCCCGTGACCAGAACCGTACCCGTCATCGCAAGACTCCCAATCGCCCGCGATGGGTTTTACAATGAAACTTAAGTCACGCCAAGTGGTGCTTGCATTCAATCCCGTACCCCCGGCACAAGGTATCGAGGAGAGTGCAGTATGGCCGATCAGGACCTCTACCCCGTCCCGCCCGAATGGGCCGCACAAGCGCGCTACGATGCGGCGGGGTATGAGACGCTCTACGGTCGCTCGATCGCCGATCCCGGCAGCTTCTGGCTCGAACAGGCGCGGCGGCTCGACTGGATCAAGCGGCCCGAGATTGCCGGCGACTGGTCGTTCGACAAGGCCGACTTTCACATCAACTGGTTCGCCGACGGCAAATTGAACGTCTCGGCCAATTGCCTCGACCGGCATCTGGCCAAGCGCGGAAACGAGATCGCGTTGATCTGGGAACCCGACGCCCCCGCCGACGCGCCGCGCCGCTTCACCTACCGTGAACTGCACGGCGAGGTGTGCCGATTCGCCAATGTCCTGAAGGCGCAAGGCGTCGCCAAGGGCGACCGCGTCACCATCTATCTGCCGATGATCCCCGAGGCGGCGTTCGCGGTGCTGGCGTGCGCGCGGATCGGGGCGATCCATTCGGTCGTGTTTGGCGGCTTCTCGCCCGAGGCGCTTGCCGGACGGATCGAGGATTGCGGATCGACCATTGTTATTACCGCCGATGAGGGGCGCCGCGGTGGAAAACGCGTGCCGCTCAAGGCCAATGTCGATGCCGCCGCCGCGACCGCACCGGGCCTCAAGACCGTCATCGTCGTCCGCGCGACCGGCGGCGCGGTGACAATGCACCCGCGCGACCTGTGGTATCACAAGGCGGCCGAAAACGTATCCGCCACTTGCCCGCCCGAGCCGATGGGGGCGGAGGATCCGCTGTTCATTCTCTACACCAGCGGATCGACCGGCAAGCCCAAGGGCGTGATGCACACCAGTGGCGGCTATTTGCTGTGGGCGAGCCTGACGCACGAGCTCGCCTTCGATTATCGCCCCGGCACGGTGTGGTGGTGCGCCGCTGATATCGGCTGGGTAACCGGGCACACCTATATTCTTTATGGCCCGCTCGCCAATGGCGCGACGACGCTGATGTATGAAGGCCTGCCCAATTGGCCCGACGCCAGCCGCATCTGGCAAGTGGTCGATCGGCATAAGGTCCATACGATCTTCACCGCCCCGACCGCTTTGCGCGCGCTAATGAAGGATGGCGATGATTTCGTCGCGAAGACCGATCGCAGCTCGCTGAAACTGCTCGGCACGGTCGGCGAACCGATCAATCCCGAAGCATGGCGCTGGTATCATGATGTGGTGGGGGAACGCCGCTGCCCGATCATCGATACCTGGTGGCAGACCGAGACCGGCGGCGCGATGATTGCGCCAATGCCGGGCGCGACCGCCTTGAAACCGGGCAGCGCGACCAAGCCGATGCCCGGCGTCGACCCGCAACTCGTCGATGCCGAGGGCCGGGTGCTGACCGGTCCCGCAGAAGGCAATCTGGTCATCGCGCGCAGCTGGCCGGGGCAGATGCGCGGCGTGTGGGGCGACCGTGATCGCTTCTTTGAAACCTATTTCACCACCTATCCCGGCAATTATACGACGGGCGACGGCGCGCGGCGTGATGCCGACGGCTATTGGTGGATCACCGGCCGCGTCGACGACGTGATCAACGTCAGCGGCCACCGCATGGGCACGGCCGAGGTGGAATCGGCGCTGGTGCTGCACCCGCATGTCGCCGAGGCCGCCGTCGTCGGCATGCCGCACGATATTAAGGGCCAGGGCATTTACGCCTATGTCACGCTCAACGCCGGGGTCGATCCGCATCCCGATCTGCACCGCGAATTGATCGTGTGGGTGCGCACGGAAATCGGCCCGATCGCCGCCCCTGACAAGCTCCAATTCGCCCCCGGCCTGCCCAAGACGCGCAGCGGCAAGATCATGCGCCGGATCCTGCGCAAGATCGCCGAGGGCGACGTATCGAGTCTGGGCGACACCTCAACCCTCGCCGATCCGGCGGTGGTCGACGATCTGGTCGCAAACCGGGTGGCGTAAGCCGACCCTGAATAAATGTCGCGCGACCCTGACAGGCCTCTTGTAGCGCTTCCGACTCGGCGCTATAGCACGGCAACACACCTTAAGGGGGTTTCGAAATGCGTCGTTCCACGTTCGTCCGTCTCACTGCCGCGGTTGCCATCGCCGCCATGACCGTCCCCGGAATCGCCAAGGTCACGCCCAAGGCTGGCCCGCGCTACGGCACGTTCGGGATCGATCTCACCGCGCAGCAGCGCACGCTGAAGCCCGGCGACGATTTCTGGACCTATGCCAATGGTAATTGGGACAAGCGCACGCAAATCGCGCCCGATCGCACCTCGGCCGGGTACGGCGTGGTGCTGACCGACGAGGCCGAGCAGCAAGTCCGTGCGATCGTCGCCGATCTTGCCGCCAATCCCAAGGCGTATGGCGCATCGGGCCAGCAAATCGGCGATCTCTATGCCAGCTGGATGGACGAAGCCGCGATCGAAGCGCGCGGCGCGGCGCCGCTGCAACCCTATCTCGCCAAGATCGCCGCGGTGAACGACAAGGCCGCGCTGCAGATCCTGTTCGCCAGCGTCGGCTATGCTTCCCCGGTCGAGCTCGGCCAATTGCCTAATCCGGCCGACCCGACGCGCTATGTCGCCGCTGCCTCGCAAGGCGGGCTCGGCATGGGCGGACGCGATTATTATTTGCTCGAAGGCGCGAAGTATGACGCTTTCCGCAAGGCTTACCGCGACTATGTCATCCAGATGCAGACGCTGGCCGGCATCCCCGATGCCGCGACCAAGGCCGATGCGATCATCGCGTTAGAGACCGCGATGGCCAAGGAGCAATGGAGCCCCGAGCGCCAGCGCAATCTGATGGAAATGTTCAAGCCGATGGACCGCGCCGGCATGAAGAAGCTCGCGCCCGAATTCGACTGGGATCTGATGCTCAAGACCGCCGGGCTCGACAGCATCCCGACCGTCATCATGGCGACCAGCACCGCGCTCACCGCCAACGGCAAGATGCTCGACAGCGTGCCGCTGGCGACATGGAAGGACTGGGTGGCGTTCCGCTTCGTCAGCGATCACGCGCAATTCCTGCCCAAGCGTTTCGATGACGCGAGCTTTGCCTTTTACGGCAAGACGCTCAACGATCAGCCGTCGCAGCGTGCGCGCTGGAAGCGTGGCGTCGCGCTCGTTAACGGTGCGCTGGGCGAGGCGGTCGGGCAGATCTATGTCGCGCGCCACTTCCCGCCGGAAAGCGAAGCCAAGATGGGTGAGCTGATCGCCGATCTGCGCGGCGCGCTCGCCGAGCGGCTGAAGAGCAACAGCTGGATGGACGCCAAGACCAAGGCCGCCGCCATCGCCAAGCTCGACGCGTTCGAGCCGCGCATAGCGCATCCGGTAAAATATATCGATTATGCTTCGCTGAAGGTCGAGCGGGGCGATCTGATCGGCAATGCCGTGCGCGCCGGCGAATTCCAGCACGCGCTCGAATTGCAGCGTTTGGTCAAACCGGTCGACCGCTCCTTGTGGGAAATGACCCCGCAGACGGTGAACGCCTATTACAACCCGCTGATGAACCAGATCACCTTCCCGGCGGCGATCCTGCAGCCGCCCTATTTCGATGCGAAGGCCGATCCGGCGGTCAATTACGGCGCGATCGGTGCGATCATCGGGCATGAGATCGGCCACGGCTTTGACGATCAGGGCAGCCTGTTCGACGGCAGCGGCAAGATCGCCAATTGGTGGACGCCCGAATCGAAAAAGGCGTTCACCGCGCGCACCGCGGTGCTCGGCGCGCAATATGACAGCTACGAACCGATTCCCGGCACCAAGATCAACGGCAAGCTGACGATGGGCGAGAATATCGGCGATCTCGGCGGGCTCGAAATGACCTATGCCGCGTATCACCGCTATCAGGCGAAGCATGGCAAGGCCCCGGTCATCGCCGGGCTGACCGGCGATCAACGCTTCTTCCTGGCCTTCGCGCAAGCCTGGCAATCGAAGATCCGCGAAGGCGCGGCGCGTGCGCGGCTGCTGACCGATCCGCACAGCCCGCCTTATTACCGCGTCAATGGCATCGTGCGGAACGTCGATGCCTGGTACACCGCGTTCAACGTGAAGCCCGGCGACAAATTGTACCTCGCACCCGAGAAGCGCGTCCACATCTGGTAAAACACGCGCGCTTCGCCCATGCTGCGCTCCATAAAATCAGGAGAGGCAGCATGGGCGAAATGCAGATCAAGCCACTGGCCGCGCAGTGCGGATCGGAAGTCACCGGAATCGACGTGCGCGCGATCGGCGATGAGGATTTCGCGGCGATCCGGCAAGCACTCGCCGACACCGGCGTGGTCCTGCTGCGCGACCAGCAGCTGAGCCCCGAGGATCACATCGCCTTCGCGCGGCGCTGGGGCGCGATCGACGTCAACAATTACTTCCCCGCCAATGGCGGCTATCCCGAAATCGCCGAGGTCCGCAAAGCCGAGACGCAATTCGTCAACATCGGCGGCGGCTGGCACACTGATCATAGCTATGATGCGGTGCCGGCGATGGGATCGATCCTCGTTGCGCGCGAGCTGCCGCCGGTGGGTGGCGACACGCTGTTCGCCAGCATGGGGGCGGCGTACGATGCGCTGTCGGACGGGCTGAAGACGACGCTTGGCGGCTTACGCGCGGTGCACAGCGCCGATCACATTTACGGCCATGACGGCATCTACGCCAAGACCGACCAGGCCGCCGACCTGAAGGGCCATGACATCAGCGCCAACGCCGTCCACCCCGCAGTGATCCGCCACCCCGTGACGGGGCGCAAGCTGCTCTATGTCAACCCCGCCTTCACGCTCCACTTCGAAGGCTGGACGCGCGAGGAAAGCCAGCCGCTGCTGCAATATTTGTATTCGGTCGCGATGCGCGAGGAATTCCAGTGCCGGTTGCAATGGCGTGAGGGTTCGGTCGCGGTGTGGGACAATCGCTCGACCTGGCACTTCGCGGCGAACGATTATCAGGGGCACCGGCGGCTGATGCACCGAATCACGATTTCGGGGGTGGCGTTGGAATAGGGTAAAACCCAATCCTCCCCCGCCAGGGGGAGGATTTTCGAGAGCCTACCGCAGCAACACCAACTCCTCCGCCATCGACGGATGCAGCGCCACCGTCTGGTCGAACGCGTCCTTGGTAAGGCCCGCTTTCACCGCGACCGCTGCCGCCTGCAAAATCTCCGGCGCGTCCGGCCCGATCATGTGCAGCCCCAGCACCACGCCAGACTCCGCATGGCACACCATCTTGTACAAAGCGCGTTCGTTGCGGCCCGCCAGCACGTTCTTCATCGGGCGGAAGTCGGAGGTGTAGACCTTGACCGATCCGAACCTGTTCTTGGCCTGCGCCTCGGTCAGGCCGACGCCGGCCAAGGGCGGATGGCTGAACACCGCGCTCGGGATGTTCTCGTAATCCACCCGGTGCGGCTTGCCGCCGAAGATCGTGTCGGCGAACGCCTGCCCCTCGCGGATCGCGACCGGGGTCAGTTGCACGCGGTTGGTCACGTCGCCGACGGCATAGATGCTGTCGCAGGTCGATGCGTTATCGGCGTCGACCACGACCGCGCCTGCTTCGTCGAGTTCGACCCCGGCGCTCGCCAGCCCCAGCCCCGCGGTGTTGGGCGCGCGCCCGGTCGCGAACAGCACGCAATCGACGTCGATCGGCTCATGATTGGTCATCGACACGCGGAGACAGCCGTCGGGCTGCTGCTCGATCCCCTGAAACTTCGCGTTGAAGCGGAAATCGAGCCCCTTCATCATCGAGATCTGCAGCAGCCGGTCGCGGATTTGCTCGTCATAGCCGCGCAGGATCACGTCGCTGCGGTTGATCAGCGTCACCTTCGCGCCGAATTCGTTGAAGATCCCGGCAAATTCATTGGCGATATAACCCGCGCCCGCGATCAGGATGCGCTTGGGCACCGCGTCGAGATCGAACACTTCGTTCGACGTGATGCCATGTTCGTGCCCCGGACATTCCGGAACCACCGGCGCCGCGCCAGTCGCGATCAAAATATATTTCGCGGTGACTTCGCGCCCGCTGCCCAGCGTCAGGCTGTGCGGCCCGGTGACCGTCGCACGATCGAGCATGATCTCGACGCCATTATTGGTCAGCGTGTCGGTATAGGCGGCGTTGATCCGGTCGACCTCTTCCATCACATTGTCGCGCAACCGCTTCCAGTCGAAGCCGCAATCGTCGGGCACATCCCAGCCGAAACGCTTGGCGTCCTTCAGATCCTCGGCAAAATGCGCGCCATAGACGAGCAGCTTCTTGGGCACGCAGCCGCGAATGACGCACGTCCCGCCGACGCGATATTCCTCCGCCACCGCCACTTTCGCGCCATGCGCCGCCGCAACGCGCGACGCGCGCGTGCCGCCGGAACCGGCACCGATGACGAAAAGGTCGTAGTCGTAGGTCATTGGGTAGCTCCGGAAACGGCGTCGAGCGCCGGAATGAGGCCGAGATGCTTGACGAAAGGGTCGAAGTCCCGGTCGCCGTAAAGCAACGGGATCCGATCGAGAATGCAGCGCGTCGCAATCAGGGTGTCGATCGTCTTGCGAATGGCAACCCCGCGCGCGCGGAACATGCGATAGTTTTGCGCGGCCGCGATGGCGACTCGCCGGTCGACGATTGCTAACTGCTCGAACACCGATAGCCGCGCAACCGCCTCTCGGAAATATCGGTCAGACCGCGCACCCTGCAAAACCTCCGTCAGGATGAGATCGCCCACAAGCACGATATGTTTTTCTGCGGTGAAGCGACGCAACGCGGTGGTCTGGATCGTCTGCTTATCGGCAAACCAGTCGATCCAGACGCTGCTATCGACAACGATCAGCCCCATTCGGGGAGGGGCTTGTCGGTCCGCATTTCGTTCAGATCGCCGTCCCAGCCAATGCCTCGCGATGCGTCGAGCGCCTTCAATTGTGCTCTCGCTCGGACCGCTTGACGAAGCGACTCCTCGACCGTCTCGCGCTTGGTCGCAGTTCCGAGCGCTTCCATCGCTTCGGCCATCAACGTGTCATCAATTTCGATATTCGTCCGCATGTGCGTAACTCCAAGGCCGTTTACACATAAGCGAGCAGCGCGCTCACGCCAACCCGGCCCGCGCGATCAAATCCGTCGTCGATACGTCGAAGTCCTGCCCGCCGGCATCCGCTGCCTTGGCCATTTCCTTGCCCAATTCGACCCCGAACTGATCGAACGAGTTGATGCCGAGCAGCACACCATTCACGAACACGCGCTGTTCGTAGAAGGCGATCAGCGCGCCGAGCGTGCGCGCATCGAGCTCCTCGAGCAGGATCGTCGCGGACGGACGGTCGCCCGCATAGCTCCGCGCGAGATCGTCGTTCGGACGCCCCTTCATCAGCGCCGCGCCTTGCGCAAAGGCGTTGAGCAGCAATTGCCGATGATGCTCCTCCGACAGCGTATCGCCGGGTTCGATCACCGCGACGAACTCGACCGGCACGAGGTGCGTGCCTTGGTGGAGCAACTGGAACACGGCATGTTGCGCGTCGGTGCCGACCCCGCCCCAGGTGATCGCCGCGGTCGGCCGCCCGACCGCCTCGCCGTCGATCGTCGCCCCCTTGCCGTTCGATTCCATTTCGAGCTGCTGGAGATAGGAGGGCAGCAAGCGCAGCCGCTCGTCATAGGCGAAGGTCGCGCGCGTCTCGCACGAACGGACTTGCGTGTAATAGAGGTCGGCGAACGCCGCGAGCACCGGCGCATTCTGGCTGAGCGAGGTCTGGCGGAAATGCCGGTCCATTTCGCCCGCGCCGTCGAGCAGTTCTTCGAACGTGTCCCAACCGAGCGCGAGTGCCGCCGGAAAGCCGATCGACGACCAGAGCGAATAGCGCCCGCCGACGCTCTCGGCGAAGGGCAGCACGCGCGTTTCGTCGACGCCCCATTCGACCGCTTTGTCGGGGTCTGCGGTCAGCGCGACGACGCGGCCATAAGCGTCCTCGACGCCGTGCTCGCCCATCCATTGCAGCACCGAATCGGCGTTGGTCAGCGTTTCCTTGGTGGTGAAGGTTTTGGAGGCGATCACCAGCAGCGTTGCGGTCGGATCGAACTTGGCGAACACTTCCTCCAGCGCCGCGCCGTCGATGTTCGAGACGATCGCCACTTCGTAGCGGCTGTCCTCGCGGCCCAGCGCATCGATCAGCAGATTCGGCCCGAGCGCGGAGCCACCGATCCCGACATGCAATACGTGGCGGATTTCGCCAAGCGCCCCGGCCTCGATCGCGTCGATCAGCGCGCGCATCCGCGCGTGCAGCACGCGCGCCCTCGCGACATCGTCTGTGCTACCCTCGCCGCGCTCGGCGACATGGGTGACGGCGCGGCCCTCGCTGGTGTTGACGATCTCACCCGCGAACAGCGCCTCGCGCTTGCCGTGCAAATCCTGCGCCTTGGCAAGCGCAGTGAAGGCGGCAACCGCGTCGGCGGTCAAATGCGTCTTCGACCAGTCGAAATGCAGCCCCGCGACATCGACGCTGAAGCTCGCCAGCCGCGCCGCATCCTCGGCGAACAGCGTTTCGAGACGGGGCGAGGGCAGCGCCTCGATCGTGGTCCAGTCGGCCTTGGTCATAGTCACCTCTTCGAAACTCGGTTCCCCTGCGAAAGCTGGGATCCAGCGTAACGGAACACAATGCCCGCGACTCTGGACTCCTGCGTTCGCAGCGGAACAGCAGACACAGATCGCCCTAGCGGCGTGCCATTACAACCACCAGCTTGACGAGGGGCCAGTGCCGCACCAAACCGCGCGAATGGCCGACACCGACACAACGATCTCGATCAAGCGCGCGAAACCGCCGCGGTCCGAAACGCGCGAGACGCTCACCTTCTTCCTGAAGCTCGCGCTGATCGTGTTCGTACTGCGCAGCTTTATCGTGGCGCCCTTCAGCATTCCGTCGCAATCGATGCTGCCCCGCCTCTACATCGGCGACTATCTGTTCGTGTCGAAATGGAATTACGGCTATTCGCGCTGGTCGCTGCCATGGGGCGTGCCGCTGCTCCCCGGTCGCATCCTCGGGCGCGATCCGGCGCGTGGCGATGTCGTGGTGTTTCGCGGGCCGGAGGGCAATGATCATGACGTGATCAAACGCGTGATCGGGCTGCCCGGCGATACGATCCAGATGCGGGGCGGGCAGGTGATCCTCAACGGCACCGCCATCCCCAAGCAGCGGATCGCCGATTTCCTCATCCCGCTCAGCCCCAATTATCCCGGCGGCAGCGAATGCCCAAGCGAGTTCGAGGACAGCGCCGACGGCAAGCCCGTCTGCCGCTACCAGCAATTCCGCGAGACTTTGCCGGGCGGCAGGAGCTACGCCGTGCTCGACCGTGGCGAACAGCCCAATGCCGATGAGACCGGCGTGTATATGGTGCCGGTCGGCAACGTCTTTGTGATGGGCGATAACCGCGACGATAGCGGTGACAGCCGGTTCGATCCGCCGCAGGGCATGGGCTATGTCCCGATGGAGCGGATCGAGGGCCGCGCGATGGTGTCGTTTTTCTCGACCGATGGCTCGGCCAATTGGTTCCTGCCGTGGACATGGTTCTCGGCGGCGCGCTGGAGCCGCATCGGGGAGGGATTTTGAGCGAGCCCTTGCGCGACTGGCTGACCGCGACGCTCGGGCATCGGCCCGCCGATCTCGTGCCCTATGAGCGCGCGCTGACGCATGGCAGCCAGGCGGCGGCGAATTACGAACGGCTCGAATTTCTGGGCGACCGCGTCCTCGGCCTCGTCATGGCGCAGTGGCTGTTCGAGCTCTTCCCCGGCGAACCCGAAGGCGCATTGTCGAAGCGGCTCAACGCGCTGGTGACCGGCGCGGTCTGCGCCGATGTCGCGCGCGGGCTTGGCGTCGCCGCGCATCTCCGCCTCGGCAAGCAAGCGCGCGACGATGGCGCGGCGGATTCGGACAATGTGCTGGGCGACGTGATGGAGGCGCTGATCGGCGCGCTCTATCTGGAAACCGGCCTCGACGGTGCTGCCCGCGCGATCCGTACCGCCTGGGGCGACCGCGCCAGCCGCGTCCTGTCGGCGCCGCAACATCCCAAGAGCGCGTTGCAGGAATGGGCCGCCGCGCACAACCGCAAGGCGCCCGCTTATGACGTGGTCGAACGCTCCGGCCCGCACCACGCGCCGAGGTTCCGGGTCAAGGCCGCGATCGGTACCTTTGCCGAGGCCGAAGCCGAGGGGAGTTCCAAGCAGGAAGCCGAGACCGCGGCGGCGACGGCGTTGCTGGGGAAGTTGCGGTGAGCGCGGCACTTTGAACCAGCCCTTCGACAGGCTCAGGGCGAACGGATTTGGGGTGAGGACCCGCCTCCGTTCCCGTTCGCCCTGAGCTTGTCGAAGGGCACCGTGCCACAAACCGGAGGGTCGAAATGGCATTCTGGACGTACATCCTGCGCTGTTCTGACGGTCGCTATTATGTCGGCCATACCGATAATCTCGAACAGCGCATCGGCCAACACCAGACCGGCCAGATACCGGGCTACACCCACAAGCGCCGCCCCGTTGTCCTCGTCTGGAGCCAGGACTTCCCCTCACGAATCGAAGCGCTCGAAGCCGAACGCCGCATCAAAGGCTGGAGCCGCGCCAAGAAGGACGCACTGATCGCTGGCGATTGGGACCGGCTTTCCGTACTGGCACGCAATCGCCAAGATCAGACGAGCCCTTCGACAGGCTCAGGGCGAACGGGTTTGGAGGACAGCACGCGCACCCCCTCCGTTCGCCCTGAGCCTGTCGAAGGGCCTGCACCGCCCAAGGACTACGTATGACCGAACCCACCCCCCAACGCTGCGGCCTCGTCGCGGTCCTCGGCGCGCCCAATGCGGGCAAATCGACGCTCGTCAACGCGCTCGTCGGGCAGAAGGTCGCGATCGTCAGCCCCAAGGCGCAGACCACGCGCGTGCGGCTGATGGGCGTCGCGATCGAGGGCGATACGCAGCTGCTGCTGGTCGATACCCCCGGTATCTTTGAACCCAAGCGCCGGCTCGACCGCGCGATGGTGCAGGCGGCGTGGGGCGGGGCCGAGGGGGCCGATGTGCTGGCGCTGGTGGTCGATGCCAAAGGCGGGCTCGGCAGCAAAGTCACCGACATTGCCGCGGCGATCAAGGATCGGCGCGAGCCCAAATATCTCATCCTCAACAAGGTCGATCTTGCCGACAAGGGCAAGCTGTTGCTTCACGCCGAGAAATTGACCGGCATGGTCCAGTTCGACGAAGTCTTCTTCGTCAGCGCATCGACCGGCGATGGCTTGCCCGAACTGAAAGCGCACCTCGCCGCGCGGATGCCCGAGGGGCCGTGGCATTTCCCCGAGGATCAGGTCTCCGACGCGACCGAGCGCAGCCTTGCCTCGGAAGTCACGCGCGAGCAGCTCTATCTCCAGCTCCACGCCGAACTGCCCTACGCCTCGGCAATCGAGACCGAACAATATCTTGAACGCGCCGACGGCTCGGTCGAAATCCATCAGCAAATCCTGGTCGAACGCCCGACGCAACGCGCGATCGTGCTCGGCAAGGGCGGCGCGCGGATCAAGGAAATCGGCGCGCGCGCGCGTGCCGAACTGAGCAGCATCATGGGCCGCCCGGTGCACCTCTATCTTCACGTAAAGGTAAGGCCGGGCTGGGATGACGAGCGCGACGTCTATCGCGAAATGGGCCTCGACTGGGTAGAGTGAGTCCGAACCCCGTTCGGGTTCGGGGGGAAATCGAGTGAGCAAGACCGTGAAAGCCGCGCTGATTCAGGCCGCACCGATCCCGCTGGCGATCGGCGACGGGATCACCGCCTTGCTCGACCATGTCGCCGATGCGGCCGATATCGGGGCCGAGCTGGTCGCCTTTGGCGAGTCGTTTCTGGGCGGCTATCCGCTGTGGCTCGATGAGGCCCCCAATGCCGCGATCTGGGATCATCGCGGCACGCAGGCGCTCCACGCCATCCTGCTCGATCAAGCGCTGCGCCCGAACGACCCGCGGCTCGAACCGCTGCAGCAACTCGTCGACGAGGCCAACATCCTCGTTTCGGTCGGAGCGCATGAGCGCGTCCGCTCGAGCCTGACCAACACGCAATATCTGTTCCGGCCGAACCAGCCGCCCTTGCTCCACCGCAAGCTCGTGCCGACGCATGGCGAGCGGATGATCTGGGGGCGCGGCGACGGCGCGACGCTTGGCGTCCACACCGCCGCATGGGGTGCGATCGGGTCGCTGATCTGCTGGGAGCATTGGATGCCGCTCGCGCGCGCCGCGATGCATCACGCAGGCGAAGCGGTCCACGTCTCGGCCTGGCCGACAGTCCGCCCGATGTACCGCATCGCGTCGCAGCATTATGCCTTTGAGGGACGCTGTTTCGTGCTCGCGGCGGGCACGATCCAGCACCGCGCCGATCTGCTCGACGGGCTCGACCGCGTCGGCGGCGATGCCGATGCGCGCGACCTGCTGCTCGGTCTGCCCGACCGTCAGCTTCAGAGCGGCGGCAGCTGCATCATCGCGCCCGACGGCACGATCCTCGCGGAGACCGGCGCCGACGCCGATTTGCTGATCGCCGATTTGGATTTGACGGCGATCGGTCGCGGCCTGACGTCGCTCGACAGCGATGGGCATTATGCCCGCCCCGACGTGTTCGAGCTCCGTGTCGACCGCCGCGCGAAACTGGGCGTGGCCGATGCGGAGGACGGCTTTACCGCCTGATCCTAGCGCTGAGCGGCTTCACGTCCCGAGCATTTCCTCGACCCACGCCGGGACCAGCACCCCCGCCGCGCCGAGCCGGGTCTCGTGGAAATAGCCGCTTCCCGCCGATCGTTCGAGGTTGAGCTCCAACGTTTGTGCCCCGGCATGGCGCGCGCCCTGCACGAAGCCGGCGGCGGGATAAACCGCGCCCGACGTCCCGATCGACACGAACAGATCGGCCGCGCCGAGCGCGCGTTCGATCACGTCCATCGCATACGGCATCTCGCCGAAGAACACGATGTCAGGCCGCAGCGCCGCCGCGCCGCACGCAGCGCAAACCGACCCCGGCGGCATGTCCCCGCTCCACGGCGCGTGCGTCCCACACGCCGCGCACAGCGCCGATCGCAATTCGCCATGCATGTGGAGCAAGCGCTCCGCCCCGGCACGCTCGTGCAGATCATCGACATTCTGCGTCACGATCAGCAGGCCACCCGGCCACGCCGCATCGAGCCGCGCCAGCGCGACATGCGCCGCATTGGGCTGCACCGTGGTGAGCGCCGCGCGCCGCGCATCGTAGAAGCGATGCACCAGCACCGGATCATCGGCGAGCGCCGCGGGCGTGCAGACATCCTCGACGCGGTGCCCCTCCCACAACCCGCCCGGCCCGCGAAAGGTGGCGATGCCGCTTTCCGCGGAGATCCCGGCGCCGGTGAGGATGACGATGTTTTGGAAATTTCGCATGGCACAGGGATAGGCGGTTCGCGGCATGTCTGAAAGCGGGTGTTAACCGGCCGTTCGCCGTTCGAGGATCACTGCGCGAGGTTGTGCGGAGAACGCGCGGCTTCCCTCTGCCGCTGGGGTCCCGTATCTTCCCAGCCGCCTGGATATTCTTCCCGGAGGAAGACCATCATCTCGCGAATGCGTTCCACCTGACCAGACGCACCATCGGTCATGAAGAGTTCGCGCTTAGCAAAAACGCTTTGCAATAATCCAAACATCCACGCCCTCCGCAATTGCGAAAAGGCTTGCGGCTAACACCGTTAACGAATGTTTTAAACTTTGGTCACGTCCACCGAATTGATGAGGACACCACGCCGCGTGATCCGCTGATATATCTGCGAAAACTGGACGCTACGCGATGCTTGACGCCGTTCGTTGTCGAGCCTGACACGTGCCGTCGCTTTCGCGCCGGACCGCAGTGCGCCGAGCAGCCGTACGGTGGAACATGCCGAGCTCCACCGTGGGGCGATCACGCAGTTACGGGCGGGACGATACCGCGTGCTGGCTGCCTCGACGATGGTCGGGCGGCGAACGGAGCGTGTCCCTATGTCCGACAGGGTCGAGCGCTGTCACACGGTGCTCGCACGCTTTGACCCTGTTGTCGTTCATTCCCCCGGATCGTCGCTCGCGCGACGGCGTCAGGATGCAGTTCACGTGCTGTTCGCGTGCCCTTCCGACCGAGCTTGCGCATCTCGCGCATGGCATCTCGCGCGCCGACCCGGTAGAGCCGCCGGACAGGATTCGGGAGAGCAAAGATGACCGCGATCGGCATTATCGGGAGTGCGGGGCGGATGGGGCAGGCGCTCGCCGCCGCCGTGCCCGATCTCGGCGCGA
>NZ_JBBATX010000019.1:0-15812 GCF_040398505.1 Sphingomonas sp.
TGGGCGTCACGATCTTCCTGCTGATGATGGCGACCGCCTTCATGGGCTATGTCCTGCCCTGGGGTCAGATGAGCTTCTGGGGTGCGCAGGTGATCACCGGCTTCTTCTCGGCGATACCCGTGGTCGGCGAAACGATCCGGATTTGGCTGCTCGGCGGCTTTGCGCCGGATGATGCCGCGCTCAACCGCTTCTTCTCGCTGCATTATCTCCTGCCGTTCGTGATCGCGGGCGTCATTATCCTGCACATCTGGGCGCTGCACATTCCGGGTTCGAACAACCCGACCGGCGTCGATGTGAAGGGCGAGCAGGACACCGTTCCGTTCCATCCTTACTACACCGCCAAGGATGGCTTCGGGCTTGGCGTGTTCCTGTTCATCTTCGCGGCGTTGGTGTTCTTCGCGCCGAATGCGCTCGGTCACCCGGACAATTACATTCCGGCCAACGGGCTGCAAACGCCCGCGCACATCGTCCCCGAATGGTATTTCTGGCCGTTTTACGCGATCCTGCGCGCCTTTACCGTCGATTTCCTGTTAATTCCGGCCAAGCTGCTCGGCGTGCTCGCGATGTTCGGGTCGATCCTGCTGCTGTTCTTCCTGCCCTGGCTCGACAGCTCGCCGGTCCGCTCGTCCAATTATCGCCCGCTATACCGGATCTTCTTCGGGCTGCTGGTAGCGGATATCGCGGTGCTGGGTTGGTGCGGCGGGTCGCCGGCCGAGCCGATCTACGTGATCCTCAGCCAGATTTGCGCGGCCTATTATTTCGCGCACTTCCTCATCATCCTGCCCATCGTCTCGCGGATGGAACGTCCTCGGCCCTTGCCGAACTCGATCACCGAGGCGGTTCTGGCGAAAAAGGGTGGCACTTCACCGGCTCATACCGCGCTCAGCGGTAGCCCGGTTCCGGCCGAATAAGGGGCAATACGACCAATGGTTCGCGCAATCGCAATCCTCATCGGCGCCGGTTTCGTCGCTGTCCTGTCCTGGGCGCTGTTCTGGTCGGTCGAGGGGCTCATCACCGAGCCCCCGGCACCGACGGCCGTTGCTGAGTTCCACCTCCACCCGAAGGAAGTCGCTCTGGCTTCCAACGGCTTGCTTGGCACATACGACAACCGTCAGTTGCAGCGCGGGTTGCAAGTTTACAAGGAAGTCTGCGCGAACTGCCATTCGCTCAAGCATGTCGCGTTCCGCGACTTGACGCAGATCGGCTATTCGGCGGCGCAGGTGAAGAAATTCGCTGCCGATTGGGGCACCAAGGCCAAGCAGTTCGATCCGAAATCGGGCGACACGACCGAGCGGCCGAACACGCCCGCCGATTATTTCCCGACCGTCTATTATCCCGGCCAGGGCAATCCGCCAGATTTGTCGCTGATCACCAAGGCGCGGCATGACGGCCCTGCCTATGTCTATTCGCTGCTGACTGGCTATGGCGAGCCACCCGCCGCGATGCTCAAAAAATATACCGATGCGAAGACCCCCGACGGGCTGTATTTCAACCAGTATTTTGCAACCCTCAACCTCGCCATGCCGCCACCGCTCGCGCAGGATGGGCAGGTGACCTATCTCGACGGCACCAAGCCGACCGTGAAGCAAATGTCGGCCGACGTGTCCGCTTTCCTCGCCTGGGCGGCCGAGCCGAACTTGCCGACGCGGCATGGCTATGGCCTGGCGGTGCTGGCGTTCCTCGCATTCTTCACGTTGCTGACGTACGGCGCGTATAAGAATATCTGGCGCGACATTAAGCACTAAGACCCGCGTCGCTCGCTTCACGCGATCTGTCATCCCCGCGAAAGCGGGGACCCAACACCATACGGTCGAGATGGGTCCGCGCTTTCGCGGGGATGACACGGTGAGCGCGGACCGGGTCCGAAAGTAACGAGCGAGGGCATCGTGGCCGATACTGACGACCGCAACGCCGATCTTAGGGCGCTGATCCGCACGATCCCGGACTTTCCCAAGCCCGGGATCCAGTTCCGCGATATCACGACGCTGCTGCTCGATCCGGTAGGCTTTGCCGCCGCGATCGCGCGTATGGCCGCCGCCACGCACGGCCCGGTCGATCTGGTCGCCGGGATCGAAGCGCGCGGCTTCATTTTCGCCGCCGCGCTTGCCGCCCCCCTCCGGGCCGGCGTGCTGCTGATCCGCAAGGACGGCAAGCTACCCGGCGCGACGATCGCCGAGGATTACGCGCTTGAATATGGCACGGACCGGATCGCCATGCATGCCGACGCGCTGATCCCCGGGCAACGCGTGTTGCTGGTCGACGATCTGATCGCGACCGGCGGCACCGCCCGCGCCGCCGTACGGCTGTTGCGCAAGGCGGGCGCGGCGGTAACCCAAGCGCAGTTCCTGGTCGATCTGCCCGATCTCGGCGGGGCCGCGGCGCTGCGTGCCGACGGCCTGGCGGTCGATTCGCTGGTGGCGTTCGCGGGCCACTGAGCGGGGCAACGGAACAAAGCGCGCGTGCGCCGGTTCAGCACGGATCGCGGCGCTTCATGCAACGGTGGCGCGATTCCAGCCTAAGGATCGCGCTATGTCTCGCCTGAAACTCGCCTTTGTCGCCGCCGCCCTCGTCTCGATCGGCGGATTGTCCGCGTGTGCGGATGGCTATGGCTATGGCGGTCTTTCGGCAGGATATGGCGCGAGCGCGTGGGACCCCTATTCCGGCGGCTATCGCGCCGATCCCTATTGGGGTTGGAACAACGAATCCTATTATCCCGGCACGGGATCGTACGTTTACGATCGCCAGAACGTCCGCCGTCGCTGGAACCCGCAGCAGCGCGGCTATTGGCAGGGCCGTTCGCAAACGTGGCGCGGTGCGAAGCGCGAAATGCGGCCGATGTGGCGCGATTATGGGGTGCAGGGCCGGCCGGGTCGCGGCCGCCGCCGCTAGGCGACGGGGCGCGTCGCGATCAGGCCGATCGAGATGAAGGTCATCACCACGACATCGTCCTGGTTGAGGACTTTCATCCGGCTGCGGTAGCTTCCCATTTCGGGGCGGCTTTGCGACGCGCGCTTGTCGAGGATTTCGGTTTCGCAGCGCAGCGTGTCGCCGGGATAGACCGGTTTGAGCCAGCGCAGTTCGTCGAGTCCGGGGGAGCCCAGCCCCGCCTGGCGATGCGCCTTCAGATTTGCGACGACCATCGCCATGGTCATCCCGCACGTGTGCCACCCGCTCGCCGACAGCCGCCCGAAATGCGTCTGCGCGGCGGCATCGTCCGACAGATGAAAGGGTTGAGGGTCATAGCGTTCGGCAAACGCAACGACCTCGTCGCGCGTTACCTCATAGCGTCCGAACGAAGCCGTCGCGCCGACCTCAATATCTTCAAAATACTGCATGGGCCATGTGTCGAGCGGGACGCGCCCGAACGCAAGGTTTACTTGGCCAGCGCCGCGCGGAACGGCATATCGTCGCCATCGAGCGTGGTGCCCGCGGGCAGCCGCAGCAGATCGCGGAGCAGCGGCGCGACATCGACATTGTCGAACGGCGGCAGCGTGCCGAGCGGTTTGATCGCAGGACCGCTCGCGATGAACAAAGCCGCCATTTCCGGCGCGGCATTGTCATATCCATGATTGCCGAGACCGCCCGCATCGGTCGGCGTGGTCTTCGCCAGCAGCCAACCGGCTTCGGCCAAACAGAAATAGGGCGGGATCCGCGGGTTGGTGCCATAGTGCAGCCGCGCGGGAATGTCCGCCTTGCGCCAGCATTCGAAATGCGCATGGCGACCCAGCAACGCCTTTTCGAGCGCCGCTTCATGCCCTGCGACTGGATAGAAGCTCGCGAAGGGCCCGGATTCGAAGATCCGATAATCGGTCGGATCGGCGATTTTATCGATCGCGATCGTACGCTGCGCACTGGTCGTTGCCATGCCGTGATCGGCGACGATGACGAGGTTCGCGGGCTGGCCGAGCGCGCGCAGGCCCGCCACGAGGTCGCCGATCGTGGCATCGACGGCGGCGACGGCGGCGGTCGTCTCGGGCGCATCGGGGCCATAGGTATGCCCGGCGGTGTCGACCGTGTCGAAATAGAGCGTCAGGAACTTCGGGCGAGTCGCTGCCGGGCGGCGCAACCAGTCGATCGCACCCGCCACGCGTTGCTGCGCCGAAATCTCGATGTGATAGGGCCACCAATCCTCGACCCGCGTACCGCCGACCGGTTTCTTATCCTTCGGCTTGGTGCCGCCCCACGCCACTTCCGACCCGGGCCAGAACAGCGTCGCGCTGCGTATTCCAGCCTGCTCCGCCGTCACCCAGATCGGTTCTGCAGCGTTCCACCAGAACGGGTCTTGCGACTCCGCCATTGTGAACTTCACCCCAGGCAGGCCGGGGTCTTCCATCGCATTGGAGACGATCCCGTTGCGATCGGGCCGCACGCCGGTGACGAGCGTCCAGTGGTTGGGGAAGGTTTTCGACGGAAAGCTCGGCCGCATCGCCGCGCTGATCCCGCGCGCCGCGAGCGCGTCGAGATGGGGGGTCACGCCACGGCTACGATAATCCGGGCGGAACCCATCGATCGAGATCAGGATCGTGACCGGCGCGCGCACCTCGACGGGCGCAGCAGTCACTGCCTTGGGGGCGGCCACTGGCTGCGTCACGCAGGCCTGCAATCCTGCGGCCAGCACTGCAGCGAAAAGGCGGGAGGATAGACGCATGCAACGCCTATGCTGGATTTCGGCGTCAATCACGTGACAGTCCTCCCGCCGCCACGCTCACCGCCCGAGCGACAGTTTCGCAAACAGTGTATAGCTCATCGGTGCCGTTCCATACGCCCCATTCAAAACCGATGGGAACAGATAGCCCGCAACCGATCCACCAAGCGCAAGATTCACCGGCCCGACCAACGGCAGACGATAGGCATAGCCACCCTCGATCTTGGTGACACGAAAACGCCGGTCGTGAAGCGGGTCGGCATGGTCTGGGAAAAGTTCGTCATTCGCGACATTTTCCGCCCGCCCGAACAGCGTGTGGTGGCGGGTGATGTCCCAGTTCGCTTCGGTCAACCATGCGGTCAGCGTGCGGGCAGGGCCTTTGTTCTTGGCGGAAAAGGCAAGCGTCGCGGCAAAGGCGCGACTGCCATAATGCACGCTGGCGGTGGTGCGGCGCTCGTTCGTATCGGCTTCGAGCTGCTCGGGGCTTTTGAGGAAGCCGTGGCTCACCTGCATCGCCCATGCCGGGCTGGGGGTCCAGCTTGCGCGCAGGCTCCAGCTGTCGAGCCGGGGGGCTTCGATGTCCCAGCGATACTGGTCGGGTTCACGCCCGCGAAACGCCGATGCCTCGATCTGAAAACGCGGCGCGGCATAGCCCACAGTCACCACGCCATAAGTGATGTGCGTGCTGTCGAACCAGTGATGCGTGATCGGCGACAGCGTGTTGTAGCGGGCCGACGCGCGCATCATGAAGGCCGATGGGCCGATCGCAGGCTCGCCGACGGGTGCCGCGTATAGGAACAGGCTGCCCGACCCCGCATCGAGATCGACCCGTGCTGACACTTCCATGAACAGGTCGTGCGGATGCTGGCGATCGACGAGCAGTGTGCTGCCATCCGCCGTCTCGCCGGTCGCGAACTGATTGGGATAGCCGCGCCGGGGCATGAGCGGCTCAAGGCTGAACATCGTGCGCGCTTGCAGATGCAGGGTCGGCGTCAGATCGCGCTGTGCGGTCACCATCCCCATCGACGTAACGAACGCCTGATGCGCCCCGCGCGGGCCACCCTGATCGGTGACGGCACCCCACAAAAAACCGTGTGCCATCAGCATCCAGTCGCCGCTCATCACGTGGAGGCCCTGCATGGGCTCGTTGCCGGGCAGCCGCGTGGTGCCGGATCCGTCGCTATAGGCACCTCGGCCGCGGCCCATGGTCATGCCGGGCAGGTGATTATGGTCCATGTCGGGCATGGCGGCGGGGGAGTCGGGCGTTCCGGGCATGGCGTGCATGCTGTGGTCCTCCTGCATCCCCAATTCCCGCTTCCCCGGCGAAGGCCGGGGCCCAGTCGCGGTGTCGGTTGTAGGTGAGGGCTGCACCTCGTTTTCAACAGTGGGTAACTGGGCCCTGGCCTCCGCCGGGGAAGTAGCAAGGGGAAGGGAAGGCGTAGCGGGAGGTGGCGGCACCTCCATTTTCATGCCGGGGTGCATGTGCATCTGCGCAAACGCAGGCACGGGGAGCAGGGCTGCGACAGCGCAGCCTGCGACCAATAACGATCGAGTCATCGTGGAAAATCCTCAACAGGGAAGGCAGGATCGCGGGCGCAACGCGGCCCGCCGGATCATGCTTCCTGGCGCGGAGGGGGGAGTGCCGGTGGAACGCCCGCTGCAGGATCGAACGCCGCCGCGAGCATCCGCCGCGGCACTGCCACGCGCAGCGCGCGGACTTCGAGCGCTGCGACGGCAAGGCTCGCGGGCGGAATGCAGCCGAGGCAGACATGCGGCAGTGCGGCGTGGTCATCGGGGCGGGGCGCGTGGTGCGACCCGTGCGACATTGCCGCCATCACCTTCGGCTGTGGCGCGTCATGACACGGCCCATTCGCCAGCGCCGGAAGGGCAAAGGCGGCCAGCAACAGCGCAAGGATGAGACGGGCGAACATGTCCCGCTACCTAGGCTGCAGCCTCGCCGAGGTCCAGCCGATAGAATTTGGTATCAAGCGGCATGCGTGGAAACGTCGGCGGCAGCGCGTCCATCGCCATTTCGGAAAACCCGTTCTTTTCATAGAAACGATGTGCGCCAAGGAACTGCGCGGTGGTGCCGAGGAGGATGAGCGAAACGCCGTGGGTCTGCGCATGCGCCAGCAACGTCGCCAGCAATGCCGCGCCAACGCCATGCGCCTTGCCGCGCCACGCTGGCGCGACGAACATCTTGCGCAGCGCACCCGCGTCGCGCTCGAACGCCTTCAGCGCGATCGTGCCGACGATCTCGCCCGCGACCGAGGCTGTCCAGAAACCGCCCGCGCCGGTACAATAAAAGCCCGCAATGTCGGCAAGATCGGGCTGGTCAGCGGCGGTGATCGCGACGCCGAATTCGTCATGCTGGATCCCGACGATCAGATCGGTAATCGCGCGGTCCGTGCCAGCGCGATACGGCGCGATCATAACCGTCGGGGATGCCGCCTCAGACATTGAAGCGGAACAGCATCACGTCGCCGTCATGGACGACGTACTCCTTGCCTTCCTGCCGCAATTTGCCCGCATCGCGTGCGCCGGCCTCGCCCTTCAGCGTGACGTAATCGTCAAAGGCGATCGTCTCGGCGCGGATGAAGCCGCGTTCGAAATCGGTGTGGATCTCGCCCGCCGCTTGCGGGGCCTTGGCACCGACATAGACGGTCCAGGCGCGCGCTTCCTTCGGGCCGACGGTGAAGAAGGTGAGCAACTGCAGCAGCTTGTACCCGGCGACGATCACGCGCGTGAGCCCGGTTTCGGATAACCCCAGTTCGGCGAGAAATTCGCCGCGCTCGTCGGCGACCATCGTCGCAATCTCGGCCTCGATCGCGGCGGAGACGACGACCGCTTCGGCGCCTTCGGCCTTGGCCTTTTCGAACACGCGCGCGGAGAAGGCATTGCCCTCGGCGGCATGCGCTTCATCGACGTTGCAGACGTAGAGCACCGGCTTGGCGGTCAGCAATTGCGCCTGCGCGAACGCGCGCGCTTCGTCTTCGTCCTTGGGCACGGTCAGGCGTGCGGGCTTGCCTTCGCGCAGCAAATCGAGCGCCTGCGCCAGCACCGATGCGGCGATCTTGGCGTCCTTGTCGCCTTGCGTCGCCTTTTTGAGCAGATTGGGCACGCGCTTCTCTAAGCTTTCGAGGTCGGACAGCATCAGCTCGGTCTCGACCGTTTCGGCATCGGCGATCGGATCGACCTTGCCTTCGACATGCGTCACATCGTCATCCTCGAAGCAGCGCAGCACGTGGACGATCGCATCGACCTCCCGAATATTGCCGAGAAACTGGTTGCCCAGGCCTTCCCCCTTGGACGCACCGCGCACCAGCCCGGCGATATCGACGAAGCCCAATTGCGTCTCGATGATCTTGGCCGAGCCCGCCACGGCGGCGAGCGCGAGCAGCCGGTCATCGGGCACCGCGACATTGCCGACGTTCGGCTCGATCGTGCAGAACGGATAATTCGCCGCCTGCGCTGCTGCCGTCTGCGTCAACGCATTGAACAAAGTCGACTTGCCGACATTGGGCAGTCCTACGATCCCACACCGAAATCCCATGATCTTCCTTGAACCGTCATTTTCGTGAAGCGTTGCCGATACGGCGTCCGGCGCGGGAATGCCAGTGTGCGGTGCCGCGCCGCAAAGGGTTAACGAAAGCTTGCGCCAAGCGGTGCGGTGTGTTGAGGTTAAAGGCGAAACGATCCGTCGGGGGGCTGGATGGGGGCTAAGCAGAATTTGGCGGCGTTTGGCTGCATAACGCTGCTGGCGGGCGGCGTGCTGCCGACGGGTGCGTCGGCTGCGCCGCGCGAGCCGTCACCGCGCATTTTTCTGGCGTTTCGCGCGTCGCTCTTGCCCGATCCGGTCCCTGCCTTTCCCGGGATTGGCGAGCGTACCGTGCGCGCACCAGGGCCACCGGCGCAGCGTGACATTCTCGGGTGGCTGGTGGCGCGGACCGCGCTGCGTTCGGCCCGCGCGATCGTCGATTTCCACCCCATGCCGCGATCCACTCTCCGGCTTTCGCTCGGTACGCGGTTTTACACGGACTATGGCGCCGACGGCACCACGCCCGATGCCGAGGTCGCACTGCACTTCAACCCGCGCGGCAACAATCGGTCGGTTGCGCTGCGTGACGGGTTCGAACGGTTCGCCCCGATCGCACTGATCGGGTTCGACCGCGCGATCGGCGGCGGGTGGCGCGCCGGCGTGGATGGCGGTGCGATGCTGGGGCAAGCAGTGACGGTCTTTCCCTATGTCGACCGGCCAAGCGGCCTGCCCGGCGCGCAACCCCCGCCAGCCGACTCGCTCAATCCCGTCGGGGCCGTGACGCTGAGTTACGCCTTCTAGGCGTTACCAGCGATAGTTGAAGCTGATGCTCACGCGCTCGGCCTTGGCCGTGCCGGGGGCGACTTCGTGCCGCAGCCAGCTTTCCCACAGCAAGACGCTGCCCGCCTGCGGTTCGATATAGACGAACGGCTTCAGGCCCTCCGGTGCATCGGCGCGGCGCGGCGGGGCGGCCATCATCATCGGCAAGCGCGGGTCCTCGAGCTTGAGCGCACCGGCACCCGGCGGCACCGCGATATAGACCGTGCCCGACACGACGCTGTGCGGATGGATATGCCCCGAATGCGTGCCGCCCGGTTTGAGGACGTTGACCCACAGGCTGTCGAGCTTGAGCTTGCGGTCGTTCAAGTCGAACGCGCATTCCTCGGCGAATTTGGCGACATGTTTGTTGAGCACTTTGACCAAATCGCCGAACGCCGGGTCGCGGTGCGGCAAGTCATTGAGCGACGCGTAGGAGGTATAGCCGCGATAGCCATGCTCCTTCGACCATGCCCGCCCGGCGCGATCATCCTGCGCCAGCGCGTGGCACGACCGGTCGAGGTCGGCGACCAGCGCCGCATTCTTCAATTTCCCCTCGTAGAATGGAGTCGCAAACAAGGTCCGTAGGTTCATTTTCCATCCCCAAGCCGCAGTGCCACGTCGCTCATGAAGCGTTGATCGTCGCCAGCCGCGAGCCACGCCGCCTCGGCCGCGACCGCGCCGAGCAAATCGGCGAGCCGGTCCATCTCGGCCTTGGCGTAATTGCCAAGGACATAGGAACTGACTTTATCCTTGTGCCCGGGATGACCGATGCCGAGCCGCACGCGGCGGAAATCCTCGCCGATATGCTGCGCGATCGAGCGGATGCCATTGTGGCCCGCCGCGCCGCCGCCGGTCTTCACCTTGACGCGGAACGGGTCGAGATCGAGCTCATCATAGAAAACGGTGACTGCGTCGGGCTCGAGCTTGTAAAAGCGCATCGCCTCGCCGACGCTGCGTCCGCTCTCGTTCATGAAGGTCGCGGGTTTGAGCAGCAGAATCTTCTGTCCGCCGATCCGGCCTTCCTGGGTCCAGCCCTGGAACCCTTTCTTGACGCTGCCGAAGTCGTAAAAGTCGGCGATCGTATCGGCCGCCATGAAGCCGACATTGTGCCGGTTGAGCGCATATCCTGCGCCGGGATTACCGAGGCCGACCCAGAGTTGCACGATCGTCTTTGTCCTTCAAACGAACGGAGCAGCGGAAGCTGTCGCCCCCGCTGCCCCGATTGTCTGCATCCCGCAAGGGGGGCAGCTTATTCCGCGGTGTCGCTCTCGGCCGCGTGTTCGGCAGACTGTGCCTCGGCGACTGCCGCATCGGCTTCGTCTTCGGCAACCGTCGATACCTTCGGCGGCACGATCGTCGCGATGGCGAAGTCGCGGTCGGTGATCGCTGACGTGATGCCCTTGGGCAACGTCACGTCCGAAATGTGGATCGACGCGCCAATGTCGAGGCCCTTGAGCGAGATCGCGATTTCGCTCGGGATGTCGGCGGCGTCGCACACCAGTTCGAGTTCGTGGCGCGTGATGTTGAGCACGCCGCCAAACTTGGCGATGCCGGGGCAATCGTCTTCGTCGGTGAAGACAACGGGCACGTTGACGTGGACCGTCGTGTGCGCGCCGATACGCAGGAAGTCGACATGCGTCGGGCGTTCGGTGACGGCGTCGAAAGCGACGTCCTTGGGCAGGGTGCGAACCTGCTCGCCGCCGGCCTCGATCATGATGACCGAATTCATGAAGTGACCCGTCATCAGGAGACGCATCAGCGCCTTTTCCTCGACGTGGATCGACAGGGGTTCCTGCTTGTTGCCGTAGATTACGGCGGGGACGCGGCCTTCACGACGAAGCAAACGGGAGGCTCCCTTGCCAACCTGTTCGCGCGTCTCGGCTGCGA
This sequence comes from Sphingomonas sp., assembly GCF_040398505.1. Classification (GTDB taxonomy): domain Bacteria; phylum Pseudomonadota; class Alphaproteobacteria; order Sphingomonadales; family Sphingomonadaceae; genus Sphingomonas. The sequence continues at coordinate 10,890 of NZ_JBBATX010000019.1, forward strand.
GCGTCAATTGGTCGCTCATTGCAAACTCCGATTACGTTAGGGTTCAGAAGATCGATCAGGCCTCCAGGGATGACCCTGATCGAAGAGGCGGCCCATAGTGGAGGAGGGTGCATAACGCAACCGGCGCACATCACTCGACCCGCGTCACCTGCAACCCTCGCGCGCGCAACATCGCCACGACCGAATCTCCACCGACCAGATGCCCGGCCCCGACCGCTAAGAACACGCGGCCCGGTCGCGCCATGCGTCGCGTGATCGCGCTCGCCCAGCGCGCATTCCGCCCAGTCACCAACGCCGTCATGATCGCCGGATCGCGCCGCAGCGGGTCTAGCGTCGCCGCCAGCGCAGCCGCATCGCCCGTTGCCCATGCCGTCAGCAATCGCGCATAGCCACGCGCAGGGTCGCGCGCTTCCGCCGCCGCCTGCAGCAGCAGAAAGCGTTGCGACGCCGCAGGCAGGCGATCGAACGCCGCGAATTGCCCGGCTCGTGTCTCCAGCGCGCCGATCGCGCGTCCCGCAAAGCGCGCGGTCAGCACGGGCTCGACGCCGTCGGCGGCGCTGGCTGCTTCCTGCCGCCCGGCCGCCGCACCGATCGTCAGCGCGGCAGCCCAGGTTTTCAGACGGTCGAGCGATTGCGGCGCCAGTCCCGCGCGCGCCACGCCGCGGTCGAGCAGGCCGCGATCGGCGGCGGCGACCCGGGCACGAAGCGGCGGCAATCCGTCGCGCTGCGCCACCGACAGGAATTCGTCCCGTGCCGCCTCGGCATCGGCGGGCAGCACTTCCAGAATCAGCGTATCCGCCGCAGCGATCGCGTGCGCCAGCGCGGGCGTTTGCCATCGCACCCCCGGTGGCAAAGCGTGAATCGATCCGAACAGCCAGATCGTCGTGTCCTTGTCTGCCACGCGCCACAGCGCCGGATGCGCATCGACCGGATGCGGTTTCCCGCATCCGGTGAGGAGCACCGCCAGCAGCAGCGCAAGCCAGCGTGGTGAAGGCACGATGCCCGTCAATATTTGACGCGCGTCGCGGTCAGATGATGCTTGCCGAGCTGCACCTGCACGCTGTCCTTGCCGGCGAGATGCCCCGCGCCGACCGCGACGAATACCGTCCCCGGCGTCTTCAGCCGGTTGTCGATCCACTCGGCCCAGCGCGCGTTGCGGTCGACCAGCAGCACCTTGTAGAGATTGGGCTGGCTGGTCAGATCCTCGTTCATCAGCGCGCTCAAGCCCTCGGCATCGCCCGCCTTCCATTTATCGACCATCGCGGTGATCGTCGAATCGAACTTGTCGACGTCCTTTGCCCCGGCGACGAGGAAGGCGATTTGATCGGCCTGTGGCAAATCATGGAAATAGCCGAGCTGTTGTTGCAGCGTTTCCAGCCCCGATACCGGCTTGCCCGCCGCCTTGGCGGCCTTGTCGAGCGCCATCTCGGCACCGTCACCGGGGGTGAAGCCGGCCTTTTGCAGCGCGATCTGCGCCATCGTGACGGCGGCGAACCAGGGTTCGAACTGGTCGAACTGGTCGACGGCCTGCGCCGGCAGGCCAAGCTTGGTCATCGCCGCGACATAGGTCGCGCGGTCGGCTTCGGTCAGTTTCTGCCGCAGTGGCGGGCCGTCGGGGTCGATCGCCAGGGGCAGCACCACCTTTTGCGCTTCGGCCGGATCGGGCAGCGGGATTTCGAGTACGAGCTGAGCGCTGTCGTCGAACGCCTTGCGCACCGCCGAATCGAACCAGCTGAGCCGTGGCTTTAACGCATGCACCGTGCCGAACAGATAGATCGTCGTGTCGGCGTCCTTCACCACCCACAGCGCCGGATCGGCCGGGATTGCGGCTTCGGCGGCCGGGGCGGGCGGTGCCGGCGCGAGGGCTGCCTGCGGCGCGGTATTGCCGCCAAGCAACAGGGCCGTGAGCGCGACCGTCATCGTTTTCAAATCCATGATACAGGTCCTTTTGCGATGGGTTTGGGGGTTGAGCGCACTTTGCGCCAGAAATAGGCGATCATCATCGTGACGAAGACGACGAGATACAGGATCATCGCGTCGGGCGCGGGCACCAGTCCGCCCTTCCACAGGATCAGCCACACCGGGTAGCCGCGCAGGAACACGTTGGCACCCATCGTCGCCGCCCAATAATTGTCGAGCCGTTGCAGCTCGTCCATGTTGCGATGGTACAACACGCTGCCGCCAAGCACTGCGACGACCATCACCGCCGCCGCCAGAACCGCGAACCAGCCGGGCATCGTGCCGCCCGCGCTGATCGGCGCCTCGGGTTGCTCGACCAAGGCGGCGGTGAAGCCAACCGCGCCGCCGAGCAAAGCGAGCACGCTGAAATTGAGGATGGTCCGGCGCGATTTCGCGCGGCTTGCGGCTTCGCCGGGGCCAACGCCCTTACCGGTCATCGCCGGTTCCAGTCTGATCATCGAAAATCTCCTCGATCCGCAGGTCGAACAGCCGACCCAGCTTGAAGGCGAGCGGGAGCGAGGGGTCGTATTTCCCCGTCTCGATCGCGTTGACGGCCTGGCGCGATACGCCCAGCCTTCCACCGAGTTCTGCCTGGCTCCAGTCGCGCTCGGCACGCAGCACTTTCAGGCGGTTCTTCACGGCGTCCACCGCATCACGACCACGAGATCGTGAAGAGCGAGACGAACACCGTGAACAGCGAGGATCTCAGCACGATCCACTCGTCGCGCTGGCGCGTTCGTTCGGGGCACATCGGTTCTCTCCGTCATGCGACGCTGACCCAATGTCAGCCGTCCATGACTAAATGCCAGCGATCCGTGACATTGTCAACTACCCCTGACTAAAAGTCAGTGAGGGCCGACTTTACCCCAATGCCGCCGGTGCGCGTGGTTGACCCCTTCGCGGCACTGCGGCAAAGCCCGCCGCGTGACGCAACCGCATGGCACCCCCCTCAGCTTTCAAGGCATGATCCTCCGGCTCCACGACTATTGGAGCCGGCATGGCTGCCTGATTCTTCAGCCGCATGACATGGAGATGGGCGCGGGGACGTTTCACCCGGCGACCACGCTGCGCGCGCTCGGCCCCGACAGCTGGAACGCCGCCTTCGTCCAGCCGTGCCGCCGCCCGACCGATGGCCGTTACGGCGAGAATCCCAACCGGCTGCAGCATTATTACCAATATCAGGTGATCCTGAAGCCAAGCCCGCCCGATCTGCAGGAACTCTATCTCGGCAGCCTCGCGGCGATCGGGATCGATCCTTTGCTCCACGACATCCGGTTTGTGGAGGACGATTGGGAATCGCCGACGCTCGGCGCGTGGGGGCTGGGCTGGGAAGTGTGGTGCGACGGCATGGAGGTGACGCAGTTCACCTATTTCCAGCAAATGGGCGGCTTCGACATGAAGCCCGTCGCGGGCGAGCTGACCTACGGCTTGGAGCGCCTCGCGCTTTATATCCAGAACAAGGACAGCGTGTACGATCTCGCGTTCAACGATGTCGGGGTGACGTATGGCCAGGTGTTCCACGAGAATGAAGTCGAGATGTCGACCTGGAATTTCGAAATCGCCGACACCGACAGCCTGTTCGACAGTTTCCGCAAACATGTCGCCGAATGCGAGAATTGCCTGACCGCCAAACTGCCGATCCCGGCGTACGAACAGGCGATCAAGGCGAGCCACGTCTTCAACTTGCTGCAGGCGCGCGGCGTCATCTCGGTCGCCGAGCGCCAGGCCTATATGGGCCGCGTCCGCGATCTCGCGAAGGGCAGCTGTCAGGCGTGGATGGACCGCAACGGGTGGGCCGCGTGAGCACCTTTAGCGCCGCAGGCAATCGCTGTTTCTTCTTCCTCCGCGCCTCCGCGCCTCCGCGCGAACCAACCTTCTTTTTGTTCGCGCAGAGGCGCAGAGGCGCAGAGAAGGAAGAAGATATCATCACGCAAAGACGCAAAGACACTAAGAAGAAAACATCTTTTTGCTTTGTGCCTTTGTGTCTTTGTGTGAGATCAATATTTCTTTTGCCTGCGGCGCAGGAGGCGTTCGCATGACCGACTTCCTCCTCGAACTCCGCTCCGAAGAAATCCCCGCGCGGATGCAGGATCGCGCGCGCGAGGATCTCGCCAAGCTGTTCGCCGCCGAACTCGCCAAGGCAGGTCTCGTCGCGACCGAGCTCGTCACCTATGCGACCCCGCGCCGCCTCACGCTGATCGCACGCGGGCTGCCGGGCGAGACCGCCGCCGTGTCGGAGGAAACCAAGGGCCCGAAGGCGAGTGCCCCGCCGCAAGCGCTCGAAGGCTTTCTGCGCAAGACCGGCCTTACCCGCGAGCAACTCGTCGAGCGCGACGGCGTGCTGTTCGCGGTGATCGAGCGTGCCGGCCGCGCCACGGCAAACGTCCTCGCCGAGGCGATCCCCGCGATCATCCGCGCTTTCCCGTGGCCCAAGGCGATGCGCTGGGGCGATCAGTCGACCACGATGGAATCGCTGCGCTGGGTCCGCCCGTTGCAGGGGATCATCGCATTGTTCGGTGACGCCGTGGTCCCGTGCGAGATCGCCGGGATCGTCAGCGGTTCAGCGACCGTCGGCCACCGTTTCCACCATCCCGGCATCATCACGATCGCCAACGCCGACGATTATGTCGAGAAACTCCGCGAAGCCCATGTCATCGTCGATCAGGCCGAACGCCGCCAGATCATCGCGCTCGGCGCGACGATGGCTGCGCGGAAAGCCGGGCTCGAGCTGGTGCAGGATGAGGGCTTGCTGACCGAGAATGCCGGCCTCACCGAATTCCCCGTGCCGCTGCTCGGTCGCTTTGATGCAGCCTTCCTCGACGTGCCGCCCGAAGTGATCCAGCTCACCGCGCGCGTAAACCAGAAATATTTCGTGTGCCGTCATCCTGCTCCCCTCCCGCTTGCGGGAGGGGCTGGGGGAGGGGCTGCCGATGGCGCGCCTCAATCGGACATGCCCTCCCCTAA
>NZ_JBBATX010000019.1:15912-35108 GCF_040398505.1 Sphingomonas sp.
GGGCTGGGGGAGGGGCTGCCGATGGCGCGCCTCAATCGGACATGCCCTCCCCTAACCCCTCCCGCAAGCGGGAGGGGGATTTGGCCAATGCTTTCGTCTGCACCGCCAATATCGACGCCCATGACGGCGGCGCAGCGATCATCGAGGGCAACCGCAAGGTGCTCGCCGCGCGCCTGTCTGACGCGAAATTCTTCTACGACACCGATTTGAAGGTGCCGCTCGCGGAGCAAGCCAGGAAGCTCGACCGGATCGTGTTTCACGAAAAGCTCGGCACCGTGGCGGACAAGGTCGACCGCGTGGCGAAGCTCGCGCGGTGGTTGGTCGAGGAGGGGATCGTTTCTCCCTCTCCCCGCTCGCGGGGAGAGGGCCGGGGAGAGGGGCCGTATGCCTCACGCGTTGTCCTCGACGACCCAGCACAGTCCCTCTCCCTGACCCTCTCCCCTGAAGGGGAGAGGGAGAAGCTCGCCGACCTCGCAGACCGCGCCGCGCGCCTGTGTAAGGCCGATCTCGTCACCGGCATGGTCGGCGAATTCCCCGAGCTGCAGGGCCTGATGGGCGGCTATTACGCCGCCGCACAAGGCGAAGACCCAGCCGTCGCCGCCGCGATCCGCGATCACTACAAGCCGGTCGGGCAGGGCGATGCCGTGCCGACCGATCCGGTGACGGTGGCGGTGAGTTTGGCGGATAAGCTGGATAGCCTCATTTCGTTCTTCGCAATGGATATGGCACCGACGGGCTCGAAAGATCCGTTCGCGCTTCGTCGCAGCGCGCTTGGCTGCATTTCTACGATTGTCGCCAATGGGTTGGCGTTTCCGCTGTCGAAGGTTATCTCTCACGCAATTCGCACTGCGCGCGAACGCGGCAACAGTTTCGTATCTGATACGACGAAGACGAGGCAGTTGCTCCTCGACTTCTTCGCCGACCGCCTAAAAGTCCAGCAACGCGAAGCCGGGGTCCGGCACGACCTGATCGACGCGGTGTTCGCGCTCGGGGGGGAGGATGATCTCGTCCGCCTGCTCGCCCGCGTGCACGCGTTGCAGGCGTTCATCGGTACCGCCGACGGGGCGAATTTGCTCGCCGGGTATAAGCGCGCGGCGAATATTTTGAAGAAGGAGGGGTTTGTTGCTCCTCCCCTCCCTGGAAGGGAGGGGCTGGGGGTGGGTCGGCCTGAGGCTGGCGGCGACATCTCCTCACACCAACCCACCCCCAACCCCTCCCTTTCAGGGAGGGGAGAAGAAAATCCGCTGTCCTACACGCCCGAACCGGCAGAAACTGCGCTCGCCACCGCGCTCGACTCAGCCGAACCCGCTGCTGCTGCCGCGATCGAAGCCGAGGATTTCGAACGCGCAATGGCCGCACTCGCGACGCTCAGGGCGCCGATCGACCAGTTCTTTGAAACCGTGATCGTCAATGACCCCGACGCCGCCAAGCGCGCCGCGCGGCTCGCCTTGCTCGATCGTGTCCGGGCGGCCGTCCATACCGTCGCAGACTTCTCGAAGATTGAAGGTTAGCATCGTCGATGGTGCGACTCACCTGTGACTTTAAGATCGCCTCCCTAGCGAAATCAGATACTTAGAGGAATGACATGACACACTATGTCTATCGCTTCGGCGGCGGCGTTTCGGATGGGGGCAAGGGCGACAGGAACCTGCTCGGCGGCAAGGGCGCGAATCTTGCGGAAATGGCGTCGATTGGCTTGCCGGTGCCGCCGGGCTTCACGATTTCGACCGAATTTTGCGACGTGTACTATCAGCAAGGCCGCGCCTTCCCCGACGGCCTGAGGGCCGAAGTCGCCACTGGCCTCGCGCATATCGAGGGAATCACCGGCAAGCGCTTCGGCGACGCCACCGATCCTTTGCTCGTCTCGGTCCGCTCGGGCGCGCGCGCGTCGATGCCCGGCATGATGGACACCGTCCTCAACCTCGGCCTCAACGATGCGACGGTCGAGGGCCTCGCCGCCACCAGCGGCGACGCGCGCTTCGCGTGGGACAGCTATCGCCGCTTCATCCAAATGTATTCGGACGTCGTGCTCGAGCTCGATCATGCTGCGTTCGAGGATGCGCTCGAAATCGCCAAGGAAGATAATGGCTATTTCCTCGACACCGATCTGACCGCGCCCGACCTGCAAAAGCTCGTCGCCGAGTATAAGCGGCTGGTCGAGAAAGCGTGGGGCAAGCCCTTCCCGCAGGACGTGCATGATCAGCTGTGGGGCGCAGTCGGCGCGGTGTTCGGATCGTGGCAGTCGGAGCGCGCGAAAGTCTATCGTCGCCTCAACGACATTCCGGCGAGCTGGGGCACCGCCGTCAATATTCAGGCGATGGTGTTCGGCAATATGGGCGACACCTCGGCAACCGGTGTCGCCTTCACGCGCGATCCGGCGATCGGCACGCGCGCCTATTATGGCGAGTTCCTGATCAACGCGCAGGGCGAAGACGTCGTCGCGGGCATCCGCACGCCGCAATATCTCACCACCGCCGCACGCGAAGCGGCAGGGGCCAAGCCGCTGTCGATGCAAGAAGCGATGCCGGTGGTGTTCGCCGAACTGGCGAAGGTGTTCGACCTGCTCGAGACGCATTACCGCGACATGCAGGACATCGAGTTCACCGTGCAGCAGGGCAAGCTGTGGATGCTGCAAACCCGCTCGGGCAAGCGCACCGCCAAGGCTGCGCTGAAGATCGCGGTCGACATGGCGGAGGAAGGGCTCATCACCCGCGACGAAGCGGTCGCGCGCGTCGATCCGCAAGCGCTCGATCAATTGCTCCACCCGACGCTCGATCCCAAGGCCGTGCGCGACGTGCTGACCAAGGGCCTGCCAGCGTCCCCCGGCGCGGCGAGCGGCTTCGCGGTGTTCGACAGCAACACCGCCGAGAAGCGGGCGATTGCAGGCGATTCGGTGATCCTGATCCGTACCGAAACCAGCCCCGAGGATATTCACGGGATGCACGCGGCGCGCGGCATCCTCACCGCGCGCGGCGGGATGACCAGCCACGCGGCGGTGGTCGCGCGCGGCATGGGGCGGCCGTGCGTCTCGGGCGCGGGCAGCATCTCGATCGACGCCAAGGCCGGCGTGATGCGTGTCGCCGGGCGCGAGATCAAGGCGGGCGATATGGTCACGATCGACGGCACCACCGGCGAAGTGATGGCGGGCGAAGTCCCGACCGTGCAGCCCGAAGTGTCGGGCGATTTCGCCGCGCTGATGGTGTGGGCCGATGCCGCGCGCCGGCTGAAGGTCCGTGCCAATGCCGAAACGCCGCTGGATGCCAAGGTCGCACGCGAATTCGGCGCCGAGGGCATTGGGCTGTGCCGCACCGAACATATGTTCTTCGATGCCGAGCGCATCACCAACGTCCGCCAGATGATTCTCGCCGAGGATGAAGCGGGCCGTCGTGTCGCGCTGGAGAAATTGCTGCCCGAACAGCGCAGCGATTTCGTGCAATTGTTCGAAGTGATGGCGGGCCTGCCGGTGACGATCCGCTTGCTCGATCCGCCGCTGCATGAATTCCTGCCGCACGAGGAAAGCGAATTCGCCGATGTCGCCGCCGCCGCCGGGATCGCGGTCGATGTGCTCAAGCGCCGCGCGGCCGAGCTGCACGAATTCAACCCGATGCTCGGCCATCGCGGGTGCCGCCTCGGCGTGACCTATCCCGAAATCTACGAAATGCAGGCACGCGCGATCTTCGAGGCGGCAGTGCTCGTCGCGCAGAAATCGGGCGCGGCGCCGATCCCCGAAGTGATGATCCCGCTGGTCGGCACCCGCCGCGAACTCGAGCTGATGAAGGCCGTCGTCGACAAGGCCGCGCAAGCCGTGTTTGCTGCGACCGGCACCACGCTCGATTATCTCGTCGGCACGATGATCGAGCTGCCGCGCGCGTGCCTGATGGCGGGCGAGATTGCCGAGATCGGCGAATTCTTCAGCTTCGGCACCAACGATCTGACGCAGACGACCCTGGGCGTCAGCCGCGACGACGCATCGCGCTTCCTGACGACCTATGTCGAGCGCGGCATTTACGCGCGTGACCCCTTCGTCAGCTTGGATGTCGAGGGCGTCGGGCAATTGATCGAAATGGCGGCCGAGCGCGGCAGGGCGACTCGCCCCGACATCAAGCTCGGCATTTGCGGCGAACATGGCGGCGATCCGGCGAGCATCGCGTTTTGCGAAGGGGCTGGGCTCGATTACGTGTCGGCCTCGCCCTACCGCGTGCCGATTGCCCGGCTCGCGGCGGCGCAGGCGGCGCTGGCTGCGCGGGCGGCGGCACGCGGATGAAGCCCTGGGCGCGCTATCTGATCGGGGCGGCCGCCGGTGTCGCGCTGGGGCTTGGCGGGGCTGTGTATCTCGTCCGCCACGCCGCGCTTGGCAACAACGTCACGATCGGCCCGTGGGCGACGGGCCGCAGCTTCGGCTCGGCCAGCGCGGATCCGTACACGCGTGCCATCGTCGCGGTGAAGGGGCTGCTCGCGCTTCCGGCGCAGGAGGCGCGCTATTACACTGCCGCCACCGATAGCGACGGCGCGCCGCTCGACGGGCGCTGCCGCTATCTGATTTTGGGCGGCGCACTGCCCGCCGCGTGGTGGAGCATGACCGCATACGATCCCGACGGGTATTTGATCCCCAATGCCGCCAACCGTTTCTCGGTCGCTGGCAACACTTTCCAGAATGGGGGCCGTGGCGGCTGGTCAATCCGGCTCGCCCCGACGCGGCAAGCGGGTGCCTGGCTGCCGAGCGGCGGTATCCCGCGCCTCGAACTAACGCTCAGAACCTATTTGCCGAGCGATGGCGGCAGCGGCAATCCGAGCGTCGATGTCTTGCCGCGGATCCTGCGGGAGGGATGTTGATGGCACGCTGGACCGGACCCGTTTTGCTTGGCCTGCTCGTCGCGGGCGCGACCTGCTATGCCGGGCTCGTCTTCACGCCCGATGTCCTGATGGGGGCCGCGATCCGACGCGTGTCAGAGGGCGGATTCGGCCATTTCAGCCACGTCCCGCTTGCCGATGCGACCAGCCGGCGGATTGTGCGGCCCAGCCCCGACCTCGCTTATTCATCCTGCCCGTATGACGTGTCGAAGGCACCGCTGCTGATCGACGCGGTGCCCGTCGCGGCACCCTATTGGTCGCTCTCGATCTTCGATTCGCGCACCGACACGGTGTTCGTGCGCAATGTCGGGCAAGCGCAGGGCAAGCCGTTCCGCGTCGCTGTCGCGCGAAGCGGTCAGCCGATCCCGGCCGGGTATGAAGCCGTACGCGTGCACGGCGCGCGCGGCATCGCGCTGGTGCGCATTCTCGTCGCCGATCGCGCCTCCTTCCCGACGCTCGATCGCGCCCGCCGCGCTACGATCTGCCGCGCGGGTTAGGCGACTGGCGCGGGTTCTACCGGGGCAGCGTGCGCCGCGTCTTCGTTACTGCGCCCGGCGCGGAAAAACGCCGCCTGCGCCCGCCATTGGTCGCGCGCAATCGTGCCGGCCGGCAGCGCCAACCGTTCTTCCAGCGCCATTTCATCTTCGGCCGACAGCATTTCGATATCCTCGAACCGCACCACGCCCAGTTCGAACAGCCGCGTGTTGAGCGCTTCGTCAATGCCACGGATGCGCGTCAGTTCGTCGCGCGCGCTGCTCGCGAACCAGCCTTTGCTGGGCATTTCTGGTTCGGCGGGGCCGATCGGGGCGGGCGGTGCCGCGGTTGCGGTCGGAGTCATCGGCACGGGTTCGACGGGTTCGAACACCGCATCTTCAATGGTTGGCTCGGGTTCTGGTGGCTCCGCTGCAGTTGCGGCGGCCGCTTCGGGTGCGGACGTTTCCGCCTCGACCGCGTCGGCATGATCCGGCACCGCGATCACGGCTGCGGCAGGCGCCGGCTCTGGGATCGGTTCGACTGCGAGCGGTGCGGTATCGGCTTCGGTCATCGGCGCGACCTCGACCGGAGCCGGCTCAGCGACGATCTCGCGGGTCGGTTCCGGTTTGACCAGGCTTAGCGCCGGACCTTCCGCCACCGCCGCGGCAATAGGCACCGCAGCAGCAGCAGCAGCAGCGCGCAATCCGACGATCGTGCGTTCGGCTTCGGCGTGGTCGGCGCGTGCGGCCTCGAGTTCGCCCTGCAGGTCGGATGCACGCTGATTCGCGGCGCGCGCGCGATCCTCGGCTTCGGCATGATAGGCGGTGAAGCTGTCGGACTGCTCGCGCACCCGCCGCTTCCATTTCTTGGTGCTCGGCGCGCTGGCATAGCCCAGCAACCAGCCGCCAAGCAGCAGCACACCCAGCACGATAAACTGTTCCGGTGTTGTGAACAGCATGGCGACATTCCCCGCGGATTCGTTACGACCGTGATCCTGCCGTTAACCACGCCCCGGGGCAAGCGCCTAGAATGGATTAGACGCCGTGCTTGAAGGCATCCGAAATCGAACAGGCGGCTGGTCCCAGAATGACGACGAACAGCGTCGGCAGGATGAACAGGATCAGCGGGATCGTCATGATTGCGGGCAACCGCGCGGCTTTTTCCTCGGCGCGCATCATGCGTTCGTTGCGGAATTCGGCGGAGAGCACGCGCAGCGCCGAAGCGAGTGGCGTGCCGTATTTCTCGGTCTGGATCATCGTCGTCACGACGCCTTTTACCGCATCGAGCTTCACGCGCATGGCGAGGTTCTCGAACGCTTGCCGTCGTTCGGACAGGAAGCCCAATTCGATCGCGGTCAGCGTGAATTCGTCGCCGAGTTCGGGATAGGCTTTGCCCAATTCGCGCGCCACGCGGTTGAACGCGGCATCGACGGTGAGTCCCGCTTCGGCACAAATCACCAGTAGATCGAGCGCGTCGGGCAAGCCCTTCTGGATTTCCTTGCTGCGCTTGGTGACCTTGTTGTTGAGATAAAGGTCGGGTGCCTTGTACGACAGGATGAAGTTCATCGCGACCAGGCCATACGCCTTGAACGGCGTCCAATCGGCGAACATGTCGGTCCCGTACACCAGGTACAGGACGAACACGCCCCAGGTCAGCGGGATGACGAGCCGTCCGAAGATGACCGCGACGGCATATTCCTTTGACCGGATCCCCGCCTGCATCAACTTGATCTGTGCGGCCTTGACCTGGCTATCCTGCAGCACCTTCATGCCCGACAGCAGCGCCTTGATCCGGTCGGTCGTCTCATTCTTGGTGACGAGCTTGGCGCGGCGCTTGGTCGAGGCGGTGATGCCCGCCTTCAGCTGCTCGCGCCGGTCGTTCAGCGCTTTCACCCGCTTGGTCATCGGGTCGCGTGCGGTGGTCGCGGCGTAAATCGCGAGCAGCACCATGAACGCGGCGACCCCGGCGAGCAGCGTCGCGACGGTGTACACATCGACGCCAAGGATGACGGGTCCAGTGGGAACGTTGGTCATCGCATCAGATCTCGAAATTGACCATCTTGGCCATGATGAAAGCGCCAAGGCCCATCCACAGCAACCCGCAGCCGCCCGCGACCATCAGCCGCTGATCGATGAAGAAGTTTTGCATGTAGCTGCCATTGATCATCCAGATCATGCCGAACACGATGAACGGCAGCGAACCGACGATATAGGCCGATGCCTTGGATTCGGATGACATCGCCTTGATCTTCAATTTCATTTGCCCGCGCATGCGCAGCACAGTGGCAAGATTGGCAAGCGTTTCGGCCAAGTTGCCGCCGGTTTCGCGCTGGATCGCGCAGGTGATGACGAAGAACTGAAATTCGGGCGTGCCGAGCCGGTCGGCCGTGTCCTGCAACGCTGCATCCATCGTCCGACCGATCTTCATCTTGTCGGTGATCGCCTTGAATTCGACACCGACCGGCCCGTCAAGCTCGGCTCCGACGACGCCGATCGTCTCGGTGATCGGAAGCCCCGAGCGAAGGCCGCGCACCAGCAATTCGATCGCGTCGGGGAATTTTGTGGTGAATTTAGCGATCCGGCGCTTGATGAAGAACCCGACGGCCATGTGCGGCAACCCGGCACCGATCACGACGCCGACCAGCAACCCCAGCAAGATCGGTAACCCGGCAAACGTCAGCAGGAGCGTGACGACCGTCACAATGCCCAACGTCGCCATGCCGTATTGGCCAACGGTCCAGGGCTTGCCCGTCATCGCGAGGCGCTTTTTCAGCAGTGCTGGGCGTGGCAGGAAACGCATCGCCGCCGCGTCCATCTTGTTGCTGCGCGCCGCCGCGATCCGCCGCATCTGCGCATCGACCAGCGCATTGGCCGATTCGCTATGGCGCGCGCGCAACGCACTCATCCGGCGCGTACTCGCGCGCGCGGCGGACGGACCGCTCAACGCAAAGGCCATCAGCACCAGCACGATCACCGCGCCCACACCCAGCGAAAGGACAGGTATCAGTTCCACAAGCCTATCTGGCGCTCCGTTTCGTTACGACGGGGTTTACACCACCGTCAGGCCGATCATTTCTTTTTGGAAGACCGCGAAATCATCGACTTGAAGTCGAATTTGCCCATCAGCGAGGTGCCTTTACCGATCGGCATATTCTTCCCCGCTTTCGTGTTGACGCTGTCGATCGATTCGGCCGAATCACCGACTGCCATCAATTTGGTGGCAAGATCGACGATCGGGCCGATCGTCTTGTTGCCTTTGCCGGCCTCGGCAAAGGGTTTGCCGAGTTTGGCCGATTGCGCGGCGAGCTTCTGGTCAAAATTGATCAGGAAATCGATGCGCCGTTCGATCGACCCTTCAAAGTCCTTGCGGCTGATTTCAAGCGCGGCGGAGGGTTGGACGCGGTTGGCGACGACCACGATCTGCGTCTGCGGCGCGTTCGATTTCATCCACGACAGCAACCGGATCGTGTCGCGCGCGGCGGCCAGCGTCAGCTCGGTCACGATCACCGCGACCTGGATATCGGTCATCAGATGCGGATGCAGCACCAGCATCCCGCGCGGCAGATCGACCACGGTGCATTCGAACGCCGAGCGCATTTCCTCCTGCAACTGGTAGAAAGCGCTGCCATCGGTCAGCACCGGCGAATTGATCGGCGCCTCGGCCGAGAGCACTGAAAGCCGCTCGCTGGACTTTACCATGGCGCGTTCGATGAACAGCCCGTCGATGCGGCTCGGATTCTCGATCGCATCGGTCAGCCCGCGGCCGGGTTCGAGGTCGAGCGACAGCGCGCCCGTCCCGAAATGTACGTCGAGATCGAGCAAAGCGGTGGTCCGTGCGCCTTTCTCGCTCAACACCCAGGCGACCGAGGTTGCGAGCGTTGATGCGCCGACCCCACCGCGCGCGCCGATAAAGGCGGTGGAGATGTGCGGACGTTCGGTGCCGACGTCGACCGCTTTGGGCGCGTTGAGAATGGCCTGTGCGTTGGTAAACGCCTCACGCAGCATATCGGGGTTGAGCGGCTTGAGCAGATAATCCTGAATGCCGCTGACGACGAGGTCGCGGTACAGCCGCACATCGTTGACCTGGCCGGCCGCGATCACGATCGTGCCGGGCTCGCACACTTCGGCCAGCGCATTGATGTCGTTCAGCGGATCGCCGCTTTCCGAAAGGTCGACGAACAGGATTTGCGGGGACGCGGACACCGATAGCGATTGCACGGCGTTGCGCAGGCCACCTTTGTTCACTTTCTCCGGTGCCCAGCCCATTTCGACCGCGATCGGGCGCAGCGTTTCGGCGGTGGTCTCGTCGCAGACATAGGCAGTGAACGGGTCGCGCAGACCGATCCGACCCGGATTGAAGGGTGCGTTCATCAGTTGCCGCCTTTCGCGCTCTCGGACTTAACCGTGGTCCCGCCGGCACCGGTCGGGGTAGCTTTGCGATAGCTGTCGATCGCCCGGCCCGATGTCGCGGTGTCGGTGATGCCGGTACCGACCTGCCCGCGCACCAGATCAGTCGGGTTGGCGACCATGGCGGCAAGATTGGAATTGACCGCACAGCCTTGGTTCGAGCCGGTATGGCCTTCGAAATCGGGGCCGCGAACGCGGCTGAAATCGGGGCAACCGGGCACGCTCGCCTGCATCCGGCTGACCACGACCCGGATCATGCCGGCCGCGACCGGGGCGTTGGTCAGCGGCGCTTCGTCGGAGATCAGCAGGCCATAGCGTGCTACTTGACGGGAGACATCGTCGCGTACGCCGGTGCCATAGGGGTTGGGATCGTCGATCGCGACTTGATCGCCATAGCCGAGCCGAAGCGACCCCATCCACCCGGCCAGACGCTGTTCCTCACCCGGCGCAAGGCCATTGCCGCTGGTCGCGACGTCGAGCGCGTAATCGTTGCGGCTGACGACCGGTTGATGCACCGATTCGAGTCCACGATTTTGCGTGCCGGAGTCCGGGCCCACCGTGGTGCAGGCGCTTATCAGCAGAGCAGGAGCCAGGCCGGTCGCGATCAGGAGTGTACGCTTGTACATGGTCATGTCCCTCCGGGGCGTTAATTGATGCTGAAGCCGGGCGCGGCGGTGCTGCCCTTTTTCGGTGGCGTGGCGGGCGCGGGAAGCGCGGACGCCGGCTCCTCGCGGCGTTGCGGGGTGGGCGCAGGCGCGGTCGGCACGATCGGGGCGGGCGTCACTGCGCCGAAGGTTGGCTGCGCCGTGCTGCGCGGTGCAAGGCTCGGCTTCGGCCGCTCGCCCCCGGTCGTACCGTCGCCCAATTGGCCGAGGAACACGCGGCCGAGATCGGTCGGGGATTTGAGCCCGTCGGTCGGCAGGACGATGTCGTTCGCGTTGGTCGGCTTGACCAGATACGGCGTGATCACGATCACCAATTCGGTCTCGTTACGCTGAAACGCGTTCGAGCGGAACAGCGCGCCAAGCACCGGCACATCGCCCAATCCGGGCGCTTTGGTGATCGAATTGTTGTGGCTGTTCTGCAGCAGGCCGCCGATCATCATGCTCTGGCCCGAGCCGAGCTCGACCGTCGTCTCCACGCGGCGCGTGCTCAAGGCCGGGATGGTGGTCCCGGCGATCGTCACCGCGCCGTCTGACGACAGTTGCGAAACCTCGGGCCGGACGCGCATCGAGATGCGACCGTCGGCGAGCACCGTGGGTGTGTAGGACAGACTCACGCCATATTGTTTATACTCGACCGAAACCGCACCGAGCCCCTGGCTGATCGGGATCGGGATTTCGCCGCCGGCCAGAAACGAACCGGTTTCGCCGGAGATGACCGTGATGTTCGGGTTCGCCAGCGTCGAGACTTCGCCATCGCGCTCGCCGAGATCGAGCGAGGACAGGACGTCGAGGCCGAGGATCTTGCCCGCGGCGCCGAGCGTGGTGCCGTTGGCCACGGTCGTGAGCAGGCTGGTTCCGGTCGATGCGACGGTGCCGCCGACGAAAAGTGGTCCGCCCGGCGTATATTGCGGCGACGCACCGCGGCCCTGTCCAATCCCGAAATTGAAGCCACCGCTGCTGTTCAGGGTCTGGAGATTGACGCCGATATTCTTGACAAAACTGCGGCTGACCTCGGCAATGCGCACTTGCAGATTGACCTGCAATGGCGTCGCCGTGCCAAGGCGCGAGAGGACCTTGGTCGAGTCGCCGACATAGGCCTGGACAAGCCGGGTGGCTTCGGCGCCGTCCTCGGGTGCCTTGACCGTGCCGGTGAGCAGGACCAGCCCGTTCATCGGCGTCGCCACGATGTGCGCGTCGGGCATGGCGAGCGACAGCATCTGCTGGATCGAATCGAAATTGTTGCCGACGCGGACGGTGGCGGAATAGACCACCGCGCCGGCCTTGTTGGTGACCGATACGGTCGTCTCGCCCGCAGTCTTGCCGAAGACATAGAGCTGGGTTGGCGAACGGACCTGGACGTCGGCGATTTTGTCGTCGGCGACGAACACGTCGCTCATCGGCCGCGTCAGCGTGACGAGACGTCCGCGACCGGTGTTGACTTGCAGCACCGTGCCGGAGGCAACGGTCTGGGCCGGGGCCGCAGCCGGCGCGACAGCGACGCTGCCGCCGACGAGCGCGACGGCGAGCGACCAGCCGAGCGAGATGGACACGCTACGCATCTACTTCTTCCCTCCAACGGCGACTTCGGTCACCGCATTTCCCCGTGCGATATGGACGACCGGTCCCGTGTTGACCGCAGCACCCGGAAAACCGCCGCTGCCGGGTGTGGCGACACCCGTTGAGTTGATGGCCGCAGCCTTGCCGGGCACGGTGCGACGCTGGAAGCGCGACACGTCGGCCCCGGTCGCCATGGTTGACGTGCCCGTCGATGGCGAACTGGCGATCCGCGTGAGCATCGCCTTTTCGGCCTTGGGGTCATCCGGCATGCTGACGTCGCCACTGGCGATTGCTTGTTCAAGTTCGCTGCTGTTGTCGGCGATCGAGCGCAGCGACAGCGACAGCGAGCCGAGCGTTTGCGCAACCGCAATCTGTTCGGCAATCTTGGGCGTGGCTTCGATCGTCACGTTCGAGAACGTCCGGACGATGGTCTTGCCATCTTCGCCGGTGGCATTGTCAGTGCGTTGATCGGTGGCGAGCACGCGCAGGTTGCGCATGATCGTCTCGGCGGCCTTGAGCGGCGGACCATCGCCACCGCCCGACACGCTTTGCGTCAGGATCAGGTCGATGCGGTCGCCTGGAAAAACGAAGCCGGCGACGCTGGTCTGCGTCTGCACCGGCACCGTGACGGCACGCATACCCGGACCGAGTGCTGCGGCGAGGAAACCGCGATCCCCCGGCTTTACCAAAGACCCGTTGGTCAGCGGCTGCCCCGCAGTGATCGCATTGCGCACAACGGTGCCGGCAAGCGACTTGGGATCGAAGCCCGGCTTTTTGATGAAATAGACGTTCTCGACCAAATCCTTCGGCCAAGGCTGATAGCGCAGCGAGGTGGCATCGAGGATCGTGCCCACCGGCAAGGCCTTGGTCGCGACCAACACCTCGGGCCCTGTGTTCTGCTGCGCCACCGCCGCGACGGCTTGCGGTGCCGAACTGCCGACGATCAGTGATCGCGCCATGAACGCCGTGATCGCCGCGACGATCAGCGCACCCACCAGCAATATGATCTTGCGACTATCCATTTCAGACCTTTCGGACCCGGGCGATTGAGCCCGCGTTAAGCATTCACACCAAAGTGGTTAAAAAGCGGTTCACTCAGCGCGATCAGCGCGGCGATGGCGATCGCCACGCCATAGGGTACTTCGATTTGACCGGTGCGGTGCCGCACCGCCCGCTCGGCGAGCAGCACGACAGTCAGCGCTCCTCCGACCAGCGACATCACGATCAACATCCACACCAGCGGCACCAATGGCAGCCACAAAGCGAGGGCCCCGATCATCTTGACATCGCCGCCGCCCATCCAGCGAAACTGGAACGCCGCGACGAACAGCGCGAACACGATCAGCGCAAGACCCAGCTGCGTCGCCATATCGGGCCAGAGCATCAGCCCATTCGCCCACCACCAGATCGGGGCCAACACCGCGATCGCGGCATTCTTCCAATTGGCGATCTCACGCGTGCGCGCGTCCTGGATTCCGGCCGAAACCAGAAGCGCCGCAAGCGCGACGAGCAAAGTTGCGGAAAGCGAAGCCCCACCCATGAGGGAAAAGCCTAGACGTCATGCCTTTCTAAAACGTAACCAACGGCGATGGTTTCCCCCCAACTCTATCGCCGAGCGATTCCCGCCGCTGCGCGGATTACCCGCTGGACTGCCCGTGACGGTTGGACGCTGCGGCGATTCGATTGGCCGGTCGAAGGGCGCGCGCGCGGCCGCCTGCTGTTCCACGGCGGTCGCGGCGATATTTTCGAGAAGTATCTTGAGGCGTTCGCGCATTGGCATGCGCAAGGCTGGTCGATCACGTCGTTCGACTGGCGCGGGCAGGGCGGATCGGGACGCTTATCGCCCGACCCGCATGTCGGGCACATCGACGACTTCCAGCTTTATGTCGATGATTTTCGCGATTTTTGGGCGGGCTGGGTCGCCGAAGGGGCGGGGCCGCATGTCGTGCTGGGCCATTCGATGGGCGGGCATCTCCTGTTGCGTGCAATGGTCGAGGGTGCTGCGACACCTGATGCGGCGGTACTCGTCGCGCCGATGCTCGGGCTGCACAGCCCGCTCGGGTGGACGCTGGGCGAGCGGTTGGCGAGCGTGCTGGGCGGCGTGGGCAATTCGGCGCGCCCGGCCTGGCGCGGCAATGAACGCCCCGCCTCGACCGAAACCCGACAAGCGCTGCTGACCCACGATCAGGACCGCTATGCGGATGAAGTCTTTTGGCAATCGTCCAAGCCGGAGCTGCTGCTCGGCCCGCCGAGTTGGCGCTGGGTGATCGAGGCGTTCGGCTCGACCCGGCGGTTGCGTAACGATCCGCGGCTGAAGACGCTTTCCGTGCCGATCCTCCTGCTCGTTGCCGACGATGATAAGCTCGTCTCGCCTAAAGCGGCGTACAAAACCGCAGCGAAGGTGCTCGATGCGCGGATCGTGCGCTTCGGCAAGGAGGCGGCGCACGAATTGCTACGTGAAGTCGATGCGGTGCGCAATCGTGTGATCGGCGAGATCGACATCTTCCTTTCTGCGCGCGCACAAGGATGAGCGGCATGGCGCGTTACGATGTCGCGATCATCGGTGCCGGGATGGCGGGCGCGAGCCTTGCCGCGGCGGTTGCGCCGCATGCGTCGGTGCTGCTGCTCGAGGCCGAGGACTTGCCGGGCTACCACGCGACCGGGCGGTCGGCGGCGTTCTGGTCGGAAAGCTATGGCGGGCCGGGGGTGCAACCGCTGACCACCGCATCGGGCGCGGCGCTGCGTGAGGGCGGGTTTCTGGAGGATCTCGGCTCGCTCCATATCGGTCGCGCGGCGGATCAGGCTGCGATCGAAGCGTTCCTTGCCGAGTTTGCGGGAAGCGGGGTGGCGCTCGAACGCGTCGATCCGCGCGCCTACATCCCCGGGTTACGTGCTGAGTGGACGCTCGGCGTGATGGAGCAAAGCAGCACCTATATCGATGTCGCCGCGCTCCATGCGCGCTACCTTGCCGATGCGCGGCGCGCGGGTGTCACGCTGATGCTGTCGGCACCGTTGCACGCTGCGACGCACATGGCCGACCGCTGGCAGATCATGACTGGTGCCGGCGTGTTTTCGGCGACGATTCTGGTGAACGCAGCAGGCGCATGGGCCGACGACGTCGCGCGCCGCGCCGATGTCACGCCGATCGGGATTACCGCGTATCGCCGCACCGTCGTGCAACTGATGACCGACCCGGCACCGCCGGTGACGATGCCGCACATCGCCGACATTGCCGGGAATTTCTATTTCAAGCCCGAGGCGGGCGGGCGCTTATGGCTCAGCCCGCATGACGAGACCGAGGTCGTGCCGGGCGACGTCCAGCCCGAGGAAATCGATGTCGCCACCGCGATCGACCGCTTCGAACAGGTCGTCGATTGGCGAATCACCAAGCTCGAACGACGCTGGGCAGGCCTGCGCAGCTTCGCGCCCGATCGGCTGCCGGTCTACGGCTTTGCACCCGATTCGCCTGGGTTCTTCTGGTGCGCCGGGCAGGGCGGTTTCGGCATCCAGACTGCGCCCGCCGCAGCGGCGCTGGCGGCGGCGGTACTGCTTGGGCTTGCGCCCGATGCGAGCGTCGCGGCGATCGATCCGGCACGCTACGCGCCGGGGCGTTTTCGCGCGCTGGCGTAACGATCCGCGCGGGTATAGGATATCGCCACCGACACAGCGGGAGGCCCTGATGGCACACAAATTCGAGATCTATAAGGACAAGGCGGGCGAGTTCCGCGTCCGCTTCAAATACAATAGCGAGACGATGTTCACGACCGAAGGCTATGCCAGCAAGGCGTCCGCGCAAAACGCGATCGATTCGATCAAGAAGAACGGCCCGGACGCGCCGACCGAGGATAATAGCTGAGCTAACCCCGCCGTCCGGCCGCCACCGCTGCATCGCTCGCCAGCGTGTCTGCGCGTTCGTTGTCGGGGTGGCCGGCATGGCCCTTGACCCACACCCATTCGATCCGGTGCGGTTTCGCCGCATCGAGCAGTTTTTGCCAGAGATCGGCATTCTTGACCGGCTGCTTCGCGGCGGTCTTCCAGCCGTTCTTCTGCCAGCCTTTGATCCATTTGGTCAGGCCGTCCATCACGTAGCGGCTGTCGGTCGAGAGCGTGACATGACACGGGCGCTTGAGCGCATTCAGGCCCTCGATCGCTGCGGTCAGTTCCATGCGATTGTTGGTGGTGAGCAGCTCGCCGCCCGAGAGTTCCTTCTCGGTCGTGCCCGAGCGAATCAGCGCGCCCCAGCCGCCGGGGCCGGGATTGCCCTTGCAGGCGCCATCGGTGGCGATTTCGATTTTGGTCAGTTCGGTCATGAAAGCGTCTTCAATAGGCTGGCGAGATTGGGATCGTAGACTTTGACTCGCCGCCAGAACGCCAGCGGGTCCTTGCGCGTCACCAGCGCATCGGCCGGGGTGTTGAGCCAATCCCACGCGCGCGACAGCGTGAAGCGGATGCATGCCCCGACAGCGAGATCGTTGAAGGCGGAGCGCTCGTCCTGTGACAGCGGGAAATGGCGTGCATAGCCAGCGATCAGCGCATCGCCGACCGCAGCATCGAACGTTATGCCCGTCGCATCGAACGCCCATGCCGCATGCATCACCGCCAGATCATAGGCGCGGATGTCGGTACAGGCGAAGTAGAAGTCGATCAGCCCGCCGACCGTATCGCCGCGCATCAGCACATTGTCCGGAAACAAATCGGCATGGATGGTCGACCGGGGGAGGGGGTTGCGCTCCCAGGTTGCGGTCAGATCGGTGAGCGCGACGGTCAGGTCGTGATGTAGCCCGGGGGCGATCGCATCGAGATCGCGTCCGCACCGATCGAGCAGCGGCTGCCACGTCGCAAAACCCATCGAATTCGCCCGTTCGAGCGGGAAATCGGCCAGCGCCGCGTGCATTTCGCCGAGTGCCGCCCCCGCCGCCAGCGCCTGCGCCGGTGACGGATGCGTCATCGACACCCCCGGCAGGAACTGGATCAGACACGCCGGTCGTCCCTCGAGTGTCTGGATCGCCGCCCCGTCGCGGTCCTTGATCGCGGGTGGCACCGGGTTGCCGCGCGCCGCGAGATGATCGAGCAGCGCCATGAAATACGGCAAATCGCCGCCCTCGACGCGCTTCTCGTACAGCGTCAGGATGAAGCGTCCGGTCGTCGTATCGACCAGATAATTGGTATTCTCCACCCCCTCGGCGATGCCCTTGGCGGAGACCAGCTCGCCCACGTCATAGCGCGCGAGAAAACCGGCCAGAATCTCGGCCGAGACGGGCGTGTATACCGCCATGGATCAGGCGGCGATTTCGAGCCCGCGGGGCAATTTGAACGAGATCGTCTCGCGCTTGGTCTCGACTTCCTGCTCGGTGATCGAGAATCGTTCGGCCAGCCGGTCAACCAGTTCGCGCACCAGCACCTCGGGCGCGGAGGCCCCGGCGGTGATCCCGAGCGTCGTCACGCCGTCGAGGAAAGCCCAGTCGAGCTCCGCAGCACGCTGGATCAGCTGCGCGCGTGTGCCCTCGCGCTCGGCGACTTCGACCAGCCGCACCGAATTCGACGAATTGGGCGCGCCGATCACCAGCAGCGCATCGCACGCATGCGCAATCGCCTTGACCGCGCTTTGGCGGTTGGAGGTGGCGTAGCAAATGTCCTCGCCGCGCGGCCCCTGAATTGCGGGGAAGCGGCGTTTCAGCACGGCGACCACTTCGGCGGTGTCGTCCATGGAAAGCGTCGTCTGCGTCAGGAAAGCGAGGTTGTCGGGATCGACCGGAACGAAGGCTTCCGCATCTGCGACCGTCTCGACCAGTGACATCGCGCCCTCGGGTACTTGACCGAAGGTGCCGATCACCTCGGGATGGCCGACATGACCGATGAAGAGGATATGGCGTCCTGCTTCGACTTGCCGCTCGGCTTCGCGGTGGACCTTGGAGACGAGCGGGCAGGTCGCGTCAAAAAAGGCGAGGCCACGCTCGGTCGCTTTGTCCGGCACCGCCTTGGGCACGCCGTGCGCGGAAAACACCACGGGCAGGCCGTCGGGAACTTCGTCCAGTTCCTCGACGAACACAGCACCCTTGTCGCGCAGCATGTCCACAACGAAGCGATTGTGCACGATTTCGTGGCGCACATAGACCGGTGCGCCGAATTTTTCGATCGCGAGTTCGACGATCTGAATGGCACGATCGACGCCCGCACAAAAGCCGCGCGGGGCAGCGATGATCAAGGCGAGGGGCGGCTTTGGGGGGGTAAACATCACAAAACTTGCTCTACGCGATTGCTTGCGTAGGCGAAAGCCGCTTCCTATGGTGCGCCAACGTCTGCGCAATAAATCCTTACACGGGTAATTTCGCGTGGCCGACAAAGCCCTTTTGCATGACAAGGTACGTAACCCCGTGACAATCCGGAAATCGACCATCGCCGCTTCCGCATTTTTGCTGTCGGCCTGCGCCCTGCTTGGTGCGTGCAAGACCACGGGCGACCTTGACGAGACGGGCGGCATCACCGCGATCCGCACGGCCTGCCCGAGTGTTGCGGTGCCGGCATCAACCGGCGACATCACCGTGTTCGACCCGGCGACGAGCCGCGATGCCAGCGCGGTCGACGTGACGGCGGTGCTGACCAAGCTGCGCTCGACCTGCACCGATGCGGGCAGCGACATTCTCACGACGGTGACCTTCTCGGTCGAAGGCCGCAGGACGCGGACCGAGGGCGCGCGCGATGTGACCTTGCCGTATTTCGTGACCGTCGTGCAGGGGGGCAGCGCCGTTGTCGCGAAGCGGATCGGCCATGCGACGCTGCACTTCGAGTCCGGCCAGGCGCGCGCCAGCGTGCAGGGCACCGGCAGCGCAACCGTCGCGCGCGCCGCGGCGACGCTGTCGGACGACGTCCGCAAGAAACTCACCGAAAAGCGCCGCGCGGGCGATCAGGAAGCTGCGGTCGATCCGCTCACGCGGCCGGAGATTCGTGCTGCGGTGCTGCGGTCGACCTTCGAGGCGCTGGTCGGTTTCCAGCTGACCAACGACCAGCTGAAATATAACGCCACGCGGTAATTTCCCGCATGACCTCGCCGCGCCAGGACTATGAGGGGCAGGTCTGCGGATTGCGGGACGTGGCGGATGCGATGCTGGCGGACGGCATCGCGATCGAGCAGGTGGGGCGGGTTATGGTCGACCTGCGTAACACCTTGAAAGCGCGGTTTCGCGCGCACGACGATCCGGCGATCGTCGCGGTCATGGAAATGCGCAACCGGCTGAAATACGGT
>NZ_JBBATX010000020.1:0-6637 GCF_040398505.1 Sphingomonas sp.
AGTTCCGGCACCAACTTGAACAAATCCCCGACCAAGCCGTAATCCGCCACCTGAAAAATCGGCGCGTCCTCGTCCTTGTTGATCGCGATGATCACCTTCGAATCCTTCATCCCGGCGAGATGCTGGATCGCGCCCGAAATGCCGACCGCGACATAGACTTCGGGGGCGACGATCTTGCCGGTCTGGCCGACCTGATAGTCATTCGGGGCATAGCCCGCATCGACCGCCGCGCGGCTCGCCCCGACGCCTGCGCCGAGCTTGTCGGCGAGCGGATCGATGATCGCGTGGAATTGCTCGTCAGAACCGAGCGCGCGCCCGCCCGACACGATGATCTTGGCCGAGGTCAGCTCGGGCCGCTCCGACTTGGCGATTTCCGAGCCGACATAGCTCGAAATGCCTGCATCACCGGTCGTGGCGACGGCTTCGATCGTGCCCGATCCACCCTCGGTCGCGGCCTTGGCAAACGCCGTGCCGCGCACGGTGATCACCTTCTTGGCGTCCTTGGTCTGGACGGTAGCGATCGCATTGCCGGCATAGATCGGCCGCGTGAACGTGTCTTCGCTCTCGACCGAAAGGATGTCGGAAATCTGCATCACGTCGAGCAACGCGGCAACGCGCGGCGCGATATTCTTGCCGTTGGTGGTGGCGGGCGCGAGGAACGCGTCGTGATCCGCCATGAGCCCCGCGATCAGCGGCGCAACATTTTCGGCCAGCGCATGAGCATAAGCCGCATCATCGGCGACGTGCACCTTACCGACGCCCGCGATCTTCGCGGCTTCGGCGGCAACGCCGGCGACGCCTTGCCCGGCGACGAGCAGATGCACTTCGCCCAGTTGCGATGCGGCGGTGACCACGGCGAGCGTGGCATCCTTGACGGTGGCGCCGTCATGTTCGACCCAGACGAGCGTCTTCACTTGGCAACTCCCATCGCCTTGAGTTTGGCAACCAGTTCATCGACATCGGCGACCTTGACGCCGGCCGAGCGCTTGGCGGGTTCGACCACCTTCAGCGTGGTGACACGCGGGGTGACATCGACGCCGTAATCGCCCGGCGTTTTCTGCGCCATCGGCTTCGACTTCGCCTTCATGATGTTGGGCAGCGAAGCGTAGCGCGGTTCGTTGAGCCGCAGATCGACCGTGATGATCGCGGGCAGCGTGAGCGTTTCGGTCTCCGACCCGCCATCGACTTCGCGCGTCACGGTGACGCTGTCGGCGGTCAGCTCGACCTTGGACGCGAAGGTCGCCTGGCCGACGCCCATCAACCCGGCGAGCATTTGCCCGGTCTGGTTGTTGTCATCGTCGATCGCTTGCTTGCCGAGGATGATCAAATCGGGCTTTTCCTCCGCGACGATCGCTTGCAGCAATTTGGCGACGCCCAACGGCTCGACCCTGTCCTCGCTGACGACGAGGATCGCGCGGTCGGCACCCATAGCGAGCGCGGTGCGCAGCGTTTCCTGCGATTTCTGTTCGCCGATCGAGACGACGACGATCTCGGTCACGCCCTTGTCCTTGAGGCGAATCGCTTCCTCGACCGCGATCTCGTCGAACGGGTTCATGCTCATCTTGACGTTGGCCAGATCGACCCCCGTCCCATCCGCCTTGACGCGGGGCTTTACGTTATAGTCAAGCACGCGCTTGACGGGGACCATAACCTTCATGCCTTCATCCTCAATTCGTCAAATCCAGTCGTCGCTCGATACGATCCAGCCTATCTCCAAACCGATCCATCTGCGTCTGCAGGTGCGCCGTTACTTCCGCATCGCCCAACTGATCCCGGCGTAGCACCAGAACGGCAGTATAAGTCTCCGATTGGCGGACCTTCAACTCGCGTATGTCACGCTGCATACTGTCCAGAGTCGCCTGAAAGAGCTTCAAATGCTCCAGCATCAGGTTTTCAACTTCGCCCATCACCTCGCTCCGCTTCGGAAACGCTATGCCGCCTTCTTCACCTCAGCCACGATCTTTTTCGCGGCATCGCCCAGATCGTTTGCCGGAACGATCGCAAGGCCCGAATTGGCCAGGATCGCCTTACCCTCCGCAACATTGGTACCCTCAAGCCGGACGACAAGCGGGACGCTCAAATTCACTTCCTTTGCCGCCGCGACAATGCCCTCGGCGATGATGTCGCACTTCATGATGCCGCCGAAGATGTTGACGAGGATGCCCTTCACGTTCGGATCGGCGAGAATGATCTTGAACGCCGCCGTCACCTTCTCCTTCGACGCGCCACCGCCGACGTCGAGGAAATTGGCGGGGAACATGCCGTTCAGCTTGATGATATCCATCGTAGCCATCGCGAGGCCAGCGCCATTGACCATGCAGCCGATGTCGCCGTCGAGCTTGATGTAAGCGAGGTCGTATTTCGACGCTTCGAGCTCGGCCGGATCTTCCTCGGTCTCGTCGCGGAGTTCCATCAGATCCTTGTGGCGGAACATCGCATTGCCGTCGAACGCGACCTTGGCGTCGAGCACCATCAGCTTCCCGTCATCGGTGACGGCGAGCGGGTTGATCTCGATCTGCTCGGCATCGGTGCCGATAAAGGCATCGTACAGTTTGGACGCGACGAACGATGCCTGCTTGGCGAGATCGCCCGACAGTTCGAGCGCTGCGGCAACGGCGCGGCCGTGATGCGGCTGAAACCCGGTCGCGCAATCGATATCCATGCTGTGAATTTTTTCCGGCGTGTCGTGCGCGACGGTTTCGATGTCCATCCCGCCCTCGGTCGAGGCGACCATCGACACGCGGCCGGTGGCGCGGTTGACGAGCAAGGCGAGGTAGAATTCTTTGGCGATGTCGACGCCGTCGGTGACGTAGAGGCGGTTGACTTGCTTGCCATGCTCGCCGGTCTGGATCGTCACCAGCGTGTTGCCGAGCATATCGGCCGCGGCCGCGCGGACGTCCTCGGCGCTGCGCGCGAGCCGCACGCCGCCCTTGGCATCGGGGCCCAATTCCTTGAACTTGCCCTTGCCGCGCCCGCCGGCATGGATTTGCGCCTTCACGACATAAAGCGGCCCGGGCAGTTTGGCGACGGCGGCAACGGCTTCGTCGACCGACATGGCGGAAAAGCCTGCGGGAACCGGCACGCCGTATTTCGCCAGCACTTCCTTCGCCTGATATTCATGGATGTTCATGGGGCGGGGCCTTTGCCAGAGATCGGGATACGCTGGCCTTAAGCACAGCGCGAACCACGAATCCACCCCCTCAGCGTACCATCCCGCTGGCACACAGTGCCGCCGACGATCCGGTTACCGCGATGATCTGCGGGTCGCGGAGCGATCGCACGCGGTACAAAAACTGGTCGAGATCGCGCGATCGGTCGGCCTTGCCGAGCCCCGCCAAGCGCCGCAGCTGCAGGATCGAGAGCCGATCGACCATCCGCCCGGCCATGCACGCCGCAATCGGCTTGGGAATGCCGGCGCTGACCAACCCGGACCGCGTCAGGGTTTCGGGGGTCGAACAGCCCGCCAGCGCGGCACATGCAAAAAGGATGAAGCAGGGTCGCATATCGTGCTGGCGATGCTATATCGGCCAGATGTCCTGGACAACCGGCCTTTTGACCTTTTTCGCGACCATCCTGGGGATGGAGGTGTTCGCCTATGTCGTTCACCGCTGGGTGATGCACGGCTTTGGCTGGTTCCTCCACGAAAGCCACCACCGCCCGCGCACCGGCTTCTGGGAGCTGAACGACTGGTATTTCGTGATTTTCGCTTTGCCCTCGATTGTCCTGCTGGTGCTGGGAACGAGCGGCACGACCGGCGATTGGGCGACCTGGATCGGCGCGGGGATTGCGGGATATGGCGCGATCTATCTCGGTTTTCACGACGTGATCGTGCACCGGCGGGTGGAGAGCGGCTATGTCCCGCGCTGGAGCTATATGAAGCGCATCGTCCAGGCGCACCGGCTGCACCACGTCGTCGGCACCAAGCACGGCACGGTCAGCTTCGGCTTTATCTACGCACCCAAGCCCGAAGTGCTGAAGGCGGAGTTGAAACGCCGTGGCATGGACGGCGTCCGCGCGGCGGGTGCGCAGGACGGATCGGGGCGCGTGGTCGAGCGCGCTTAACGCTTCCCGTGTGCGATGCCGTGACTGAGCGATGACGATCGAAGCGATTATGGTCGACGTCGACGGCGTCTTGCTCGTTCATCCGGACCCTGCCGGGTGGAGCGCCACGCTGGAACGCGATCTCGGCATTTCCATCGCGACGTTGCAAAGCGCCTTTTTCGAACCGCATTGGAACGATGTGATTCATGGTCACGCGACCTTGCGCGAGCGGCTCGAGCCGGTGCTTCGGGGCATCGCGCCGCAGCTGCCGTACAGCGCGCTAACCGACTATTGGTTCAGTCACGACGCGCACGTGAATCACGCCCTGCTCGCCGAACTCGCATCGCTCCGTGCGGGTGGGATGCAAGTCCATCTCGCCACGGTCCAGGAGCATGAACGCGCGCACTACATCTGGAACGATCTCGGGTTTCGCACGGCGTTCGACGGGCTGCATTATGCCGCCGACCTTGGTTGTGCCAAACCATCCGCCGATTTCTACCGCGCGATCGAGCAGCGCACCGGCTTTCGCCCGGAAGCGCTGTTTTTTATCGATGACAAGATCGCCAATGTCGATGCTGCGATCGCGTGTGGCTGGTCCGCGGCGCTGTGGACCGGCACCGAGACGCTGAAGTCGCTCATGCTGCGGTGACGGTGACGCCGCGGCACCCCGCGCGCGTCAATCGAACAGCGACGACACCGAACTCTCATCCGCAATCCGCCGGATCGCCTCGGCGAGCAGCGGCGCGATCGTCAGATGGCGGATCTTCTTTGCCGCCGAAATGACGTCGTGGCTGCCAATCGAATCGGTGATCACCAATTCCTCGAGCACCGACCCCTCGACGCGCGCGACCGCGCCGCCCGACAGCACGCCGTGCGTGATATAGGCAACCACCCCGGCCGCGCCCGCTTCCATCAACGCCGCCGCAGCGTTGCACAGCGTGCCGCCCGAATCGACGATATCGTCGATCAGGATGCAGAAGCGTCCCTCGACCTCGCCGATGATGTTCATCACTTCGGATTCGCCCGCACGTTCGCGGCGCTTGTCGACGATCGCGAGCGGCGCATTGTCGAGTCGCTTGGCGAGCGCGCGCGCGCGCACCACGCCGCCGACATCGGGCGAGACGACCATCAGGTTATGCCGGCTGTAGCGCGTCTGGATATCGGCCGCGATAACGGGCGCGGCGAACAGATTGTCGGTCGGGATGTCGAAGAACCCCTGGATCTGCCCGGCGTGCAAATCGACCGACAGCACGCGGTCGGCCCCCGCCACGGTAATCAGGTTGGCGACAAGCTTGGCCGAGATCGGCGTGCGCGGTCCGGGTTTGCGGTCCTGCCGGGCATAGCCGAAATAGGGGATGACCGCGGTGATGCGCTTGGCCGAGGCGCGTTTCAGCGCATCGATGCAGATCAGCAATTCCATCAGATTGTCGTTCGCCGGATAGCCGGTCGATTGCAGCACGAAGACATCCTCGCCGCGGACATTTTCCTGAATCTCGACGAAAATTTCCTCGTCGGCAAAACGCCGGACGAGCGCGTCGGTCAACGGCATTTCGAGATACGCCGCGACATCGCGCGCCAGCGGCAGATTGGAATTGCCGGTCATCAGTTTCATGGTGCAAGGCCCCTGCAGTCGCTCGCCCTCTTAATCTCGGGCGACACGAACGCAATGCCGCGATTGTGTCGCCACGAAATTTAGGCTATAAGTTTGGCCATAATTTCCGGAGACCGACATGCGCCACGTCCCCATCGCGCAGTTCAAGGACAAGATGTCCGAGATCATGGCCGCCGCCGAGGCGGGTGAAGACGTCGTCATCACGCGTCACGGACGCGACTACATGAAGCTGGTGCCGGTCGAGGAGGATCGGATGGCGCGACAGCGCGCGGCGATCGCCGGACTGCTCGAACTGCGGGAGGAATTGCGCGCGAAGGGCGTGCGGGTCAGCCCGGAGGAAATTATCGCGTGGAAGAACGAGGGGCGACGATAGTCGCATGATCATCGTCGATACGTCGATCGTCGGGCCATTCGTCCTGCCCGACGAAGCGGCGACGTTACCTCCGGAGGTCGTAAACCGCGTTTTCGACTCGTCGCTCATCGTGCCGCATCATTGGCGGCTCGAAGTGGCCAACATGTTGCGCACGGCGGTCCGCCGCGACCGCATTACGATCGGCCAGCGAGAGACGATCCTTCGTCGCCTCGCAAGCCTAGAGGTGATCGTCGATTGGCTGGGTCAGGATCAAGTCTGGACAACGGTCCTCGCCCTGTCGGACCGCTTCGAACTGACCCCCTATGATGCGGCCTATCTCGAACTGGCCCAGCGCCACGACGGAGCGCTCGCAACGCTCGACCACCGCCTGGCCGCCGCTGCGGCACATTTGTCGATCTCCTTGGTAGTGCTCGAATCATGACCATCCGCACCCGTTTCGCCCCCTCGCCCACCGGCATGTTGCATGTCGGCAATATCCGCACCGCGCTGCATTGCTGGCTGTGGGCGCGCAAAAATGGCGGGGAATTCTGGCTGCGGATCGATGATACCGATGCCGCGCGCAGCGAAGAGCGTTTCGTCGAGGGGATTCGCGCCGATCTCAACTGGCTGGG
>NZ_JBBATX010000020.1:6737-34333 GCF_040398505.1 Sphingomonas sp.
CGCGCAGCGAAGAGCGTTTCGTCGAGGGGATTCGCGCCGATCTCAACTGGCTGGGGCTCGTCCCCGATGGCGAGGAACGGCAGTCGGCGCGCTTTGCTTTGTATGAGGCACGCTTCCAGCAGTTGCGCGAGGCCGGGCGGATTTACCCCGCTTATGAGACGGGGCAGGAGCTCGACCTCAAGCGCAAGATTGCCGCCGGGCGCGGCTTGCCACCGATCTACGACCGCGCGGCACTTGCGCTGAGCGATGCGGATCGCGCCGCGCTGGAGGCGGATGGCGTCCTGCCGCACTGGCGCTTCAAGCTCGATCATGCCGCGCCGATCGTGTGGGACGATTTGATTCGCGGGCCGCAGAAGCTCGACCCCGCCACGATGAGCGACCCGGTCATCCGCCGCGCCGATGGCTCGTGGCTCTACATGCTCCCCTCGGCGATCGACGATCTGGAAATGGGCATCACGCATGTCGTGCGCGGCGAGGACCATGTGTCGAACACCGCGCTGCAATTGCAGATGTTCGCGGCAATGGGCGCCGTACCGCCCGCTTTCGCGCATGAGGCGTTGCTGGTCGGGACCGAGGGCAAATTGTCGAAGCGCCTGGGGTCGCTCGGCGTCGCGCATTTCCGCGAGATCGGCATCGAGCCCGCCGCGGTGCGCGCGCTGCTCGCACGGATCGGCACGAGCTTGCCGGTCGAGCCGCTGGTCGAGTCGGCCGTGCTGGTCGAGACCTTCGATTTCGGTGCGTTCGGGCGTGCGCCGGCGCGATTCGATGAAGCCGAGCTGGCCGGGTTGAACGCCAAGATCGTCCACCAGCTCGATTTCGATACGGTTGCGGCGCGCTTGCCGGGCGGCATGGGCGCGGCGGAATGGCAGGCGGTGCGCCCCAATCTCGCGACCGTTGCCGACGCGGCAGACTGGTGGGGCGTGATCGAAGGTCCGATCGCTGCGACGCGCGACCCCGCCGACGCCGATTTCCTCGTTACCGCGGCGCGGATCGCCGCAACGATTCCGTGGGATGGCGACCCGTGGCACACGCTCACCGCCGCGCTGAAGGCCGAGACGGGGCGCAGCGGCAAGGCGCTGTTCCTGCCGCTGCGCCGCGCGCTGACCGGGCGCGATCATGGCCCCGACATGAAGACCTTGCTGCCGCTGATCGGTCAGGACCGCGCGGTTTCACGCTTGTCCAGCTAGCTTCTGCTGCATGATACTTTGTCTCTTGCGTGTTGCATGTAATGATGTAACATCAACTCCACGCCCGACATCCGATCGGACGACACAGATGGAGATGGACGATGTATGCAGATCGGTATTCCAACCGGCGCGGGCTCGATCCTGCCGGTGTAACGCTGTCGCTGGCCATGTGTGGCGTGATTGCGTTCGGCCTGACGCTCGCGACCCCCAATATCGCGCGGCACGTTACGACGATCTTGATCGGCGAACCCATTCCGCTGACGCCAGACCCGCCACCGATCGACCCACCCAAGCCGCAGCCTCAGACAAAGACGCTCAAGCCGATCCCCACGCAGCAGCGCGACCCAGTCGACCTGACCACGCCGACGGTGACGCCGGCGGCTGGCGCAGAAACCGGCCCGCTGATCGATTTGCCCCCGACGAACACGCTGACGGTCGGCACCGGGATCGACATCGGCACGATCATTCCGCCGCACACCCCAGTGCTGCGCGATCCCACGCTTGATTCGCGCTTTATCGACGCTTTCCAACCCGCTTACCCAAGCGACATGCGCCTTGGCGAGCGCGAAGGCCGCGTCGTGGTGCGCGTGCTGATCGGCATCGACGGTCGCGTAAAGGACGTCGAGCAAGTCAGCGCGGCAAGCCCGTCCTTCTTCGACGCGACGCGCAAGCAAGCGCTCACCAAATGGCGCTTCAAGCCCGGCACCAGGGACGGCGTCGCGATCGAGGCATGGCATATGATGGCGGTCCGCTTCGTCCTCGATGAGGGGTAACGGATGGGCGCGGCGGCTCGAGCGGTCCTGGGGGCTGGCATCGGTCGCCTGCCGCGCCTATCTTGCCACGTATGAATTTCCGGCAGTATTTCTCTCCGATCCGCGCGTATCACGACTTGCGCAGCTATGTCGTCACACGGCGGCCGCATCAGATCGGCTTCATGGCGCTGTCGCTGGTGCTGAGCTACACGATGATCGTGGGGACGCTCGACGTGACGCGTATGCCAAAGCCGGCCTATCACCGCGAGGTCATCTATGTGCAGCAATGGCGCGCCGATCGCACCGATGCCGAGATCATCGCGCAGCAGAAGATCGACGGGGTCGAGCAGACGCGGCAGGAGCAGGAGCTCAAGCGGCTCCAGGCCGAGCGCAAAGTGCAGCTGAAAAAGTTGGACAATGCCCTGAAATCCTTCGGCATTTGACGGTGAACGACGCGCGCTGGATGGGCGCGGCATTGGCGCTGGGCGAACGCGGGCGCGGGCGCACCGCCCCCAATCCCAATGTCGGCTGCGTCATCGTGAGCGACAGCCGCGTCGTCGGGCGCGGCTGGACGCAGCCCGGCGGGCGTCCGCATGCCGAGGCGATGGCGCTGACCCAAGCCGGCGACGCGGCACGCGGCGCGACGGTCTATACGACGCTCGAACCCTGCGCGCATGTCTCGGTGCGTGGCCCCGCGTGCAGCGATTTGCTGCAATTGGCGAACGTCGCGCGCGTCGTCGTCGCGCTGGGCGATCCCGATCCGCGGACCGACG
This sequence comes from Sphingomonas sp., assembly GCF_040398505.1. GTDB lineage: Bacteria > Pseudomonadota > Alphaproteobacteria > Sphingomonadales > Sphingomonadaceae > Sphingomonas. The sequence continues at coordinate 9,450 of NZ_JBBATX010000020.1, forward strand.
GCAGCGGGGTCGCACGCTTGCGCGCCGCCGGGATTGCGGTCGATGTCGGCACCTGCGCCGCCGAAGCACAATCGGCGATGGCCGGATTCCTTACGCGGCGCGCGCTCGGACGGCCGCACGTGACGCTCAAGCTCGCTGTGTCTCTCGACGGGGCGACGGCGCTCGGATCGGGGCTGAGCAAATGGATCACCGGGCCCGAGGCGCGCGCGCATACCCATCTCGAACGCGCGCGGCATGAGGCGATCCTGGTCGGGCGCGGCACGCTCGAGGCCGATGATCCGGCGCTCGATGTGCGGCTTGCCGGGCTGGAGCCGCGCGCGCCGCGCCGCATTGTCCTGTCGCAAACCGCGAGCACAGGCTGGGAGCAAATCGCCACCCCGCACGATATTGCGGCGCTCGACGGGGTCGATCATCTGCTGGTCGAAGGCGGCGCGACGACGGCGGCGGCGTTCCTTTCCGCCGATCTCGTTGACCGCCTCCTGCTGTACCGCGCACCGATCGTGGTCGGGGGGGGACGCACGCTGCCCGACCTCGGGCTGATCGATCTGACGGACGCGCATGGCCGGTGGCGAAACAGCGACGCGCGCACCCTTGGCAGCGACCGGCTCGAGGTTTACGAGCGCGTAAGGGACTCCGCCGTCCCAGCAAAAGTGGGAACCGGTTTTGCGCCCGGGGATGGCGGCAAAGGATAAACCAAAACCCATGTTCACGGGCATCATTACCGATATCGGCAGCATCGACCGGATCGAAGCGCGCGGCGACCTGCGGATCTTCGTGAACACCGCCTATGACATGGCGAGCGTCGATCTCGGCGCGTCGATCGCCTGTTCGGGCGTGTGCCTGACGGTCATCAACAAAGGACCGGGCTGGTTCGCGGTCGACGTATCGGGTGAGACCGTGTCGTGTACCCCCGCCGACCAATGGACCCAAGGCCGCCGTCTCAACCTCGAACGCGCGTTGAAGCTCGGCGAGGAATTGGGCGGCCACATCGTCACCGGGCATGTCGACGGGATCGGTACGGTCGTCAATGTCTTCATCCAGGGCGATTCCTGGAAGGTCGACCTTGCGGTTCCGACCGACCTTGCGCCCTTCATCGCCGCCAAGGGATCGATTACGGTCGATGGCGTGTCGCTGACGGTGAACGCGGTAACCGACCATGACGACCACTCGGTCTTCTCGCTCAACATCATTCCGCACACGCAAAAGGTGACGACCCTCGGCACGCTGAGCGCGGGCACCGAAGTGAACATCGAAATCGACGTCCTCGCCCGCTATTTGAAACGTATGGAGCATTATCGTGCAAAAGCCTGAAGTTGCGCGCCTGCGCCATGGGTTCCTGTCTAGCCCGGAGGATTTGATCGACGAGGCCAAGAATGGCCGCATGTTCATCCTGGTCGATGATGAAGACCGCGAGAATGAGGGCGACCTCGTCATCCCGGCGCAAATGGCGACACCGGAGAAGATCAACTTCATGGCCAAGCATGGTCGTGGCCTAATCTGCCTCGCCATGACCAAGCGTCGCGTCGACGAACTCGGCCTCGGCTTGATGAGCCGTCACAACGGCACGCGCCACGAAACCGCCTTCACCACCTCGATCGAGGCGCGTGACGGCGTCACCACCGGCATTTCCGCCGCTGACCGCGCGCGCACCATCGCGGTCGCGATCGATGCGTCGAAGGGCAAGGAGGAGATCGTCACCCCCGGCCATGTCTTCCCGCTCGTCGCGCGCGACGGCGGCGTGCTGGTGCGCGCCGGGCATACCGAGGCGGCGGTCGATGTCTCGCGGCTCGCCGGGCTCAACCCGTCGGGCGTGATCTGCGAGATCATGAACGAGGATGGCACGATGAGCCGCCTCGACGATCTCGTGTCCTTCGCCCAGCTCCACAACCTCAAGATCGGCACGATCCGCGATCTGATCGCCTATCGCCGCCGCCACGATCATTTGGTCGAGAAGCGCGCCGAAATGGCGTTCGACTCGAAATGGGGCGGACAGTGGAAGGCGATGACCTTCTACAACAAGGCGACCGGCGAAGAGTCGATCGCTTTGGTCAAGGGCAAGATCGATCCGACCAACCCGACGCTGGTGCGGATGCACACCGCCTCCTATTTCGTCGACATGTTCGGCGAGCAATCCGAACGCGCGGGCCTGCTCTCGCGCTCGATGGAGCTGATCGCCGCGGCTGGCGCCGGCGTCATCGTCGTGATCAATCGCCCGATGAAGGATTCGGTCACCCGCTTCATGAAATTGCGCGGCGAGGGCAAGGGCGCGGGCGCGCCCGAAGTCGAGGAACTGCGCGATTACGGCGTCGGCGCGCAGATCCTCGCCGAGCTCGGCGTCGAGGAAATGGTGCTGCTGACCAACACGCACCATGCGCTGGTCGGGCTCGAAGGCTATGGCCTGTCGATCGTCGATGAACGCGCGATTCCGGGGACTGGGGGCGAGTAAACGCCCTATTGCGCTTCTTCGATTTTCCGCTTCCCCGGCGAAGGCCGGGGCCCAGTCGCGGAGGTCGCAGAAGCAGGGTATGCACGCTCATCAAAGCGCTCGTAACTGGGCCCCGGCCTTCGCCGGGGAAGCGCATCAAACGAACGGAGTGTGAAATCCCATGGCCAAGATCCTCATCGTCGAAGCGCGCTTCTACGACCATCTGAACGACATGCTCCTCGCCGGCGCGCGCGCCGCGATCGAGCAGGCCGGACACGCGCATGAGACGATCACCGTCCCCGGCGCACTCGAAGTCCCCGGCGCGATTGCGCTGGCGGCCGAAAGCGGGGCCTATGACGCGTTCGTCGCGCTCGGCGTGGTGATTCGCGGCGAGACCTATCATTTCGAAATCGTCGCGGGCGAAAGCGCGCGCGGCATCATGGCGCTGTCGATGGATGGCCTCGCGATCGGCAACGGTATATTGACCACCGAAAACGAAGCGCAAGCCATCGTCCGCGCCGACCCGGCGCAGCTCGACAAGGGTGGTGGCGCGGCGCAGGCGGCGCTCGCGATGCTGGACCTGAAGACTCGCTTCGGCTGAACTGCCACGGCGTGGCGTGCACGGCTGGGCAGACCGAACCTGCGTAATCCGTCGCGCTGGAGGCCTGTCCTACACCGTCCGGAAGCTGTAGCGTGGCGACATGCCCCGCAGCTTAACGCCCGCCTTTTCCCACCGCGCCGCCGCCCGGCGCGAGAGCGCGCAAACCACCGCGATGGTGCGACTCAAGTGTGACTTTAGCGGGAGCACCTCATCGCGCGCCCCTTCCTTTGCCGCTCACCCTTACTTATACCGGTGTCAGTAAGCAGGAGCGCGATGATGGCCTACGCCCATACCCACAAAGCCAATCCGCATTGGCTGCCCCCGCAAAAGCAGACCGAGATTCGCGAGATTCCGGGTGAGGATGGGCTGCCCTTCGTCGGCAATACCTTCCGGATGCTCAGGGATCCGGTCGCATTCGGCAAGCGCATGATCGACACTTATGGTCCGGTGTTCCGCAACAATGCCTTTGGCGGGCCGACCGTCAGCCTGATGGGCCCCGAGGCGAACGAGCTGGTGCTGTTCGACCGCGACCGCGTCTTTTCGTCCGAACAGGGCTGGGGCCCGCTGCTCAACCTGCTCTTCCCGCGCGGGCTGATGCTGATGGATTTCGACAAGCATCGCGCCGATCGCCGCGTGATGGCGGTCGCGTTCAAGCCCGAGCCGATGCGGCATTATGCCGAGACGCTCAACGCCGGGATCGCGCGGACCGTCGCCGATTGGGGCGGCAAGCGCCTGAAATTCTACGATGCGATCAAGGAACTGACGCTCGATCTCGCCGCCGAGAGCTTCCTCGGCATGCCGCTCGGCGCCGAGGCGACCAAGATCAACCAGGCGTTCGTCGATGAAGTGCAGGCTTCGATCACCCCGATCCGCATTCCACTGCCGGGCTCGCAAATGCGCAAGGGTGTAAAGGCACGGCAATATCTGATCGACCTGTTCAAACGCGAGATCCCTGCCCGCCGCGCCGGGACCGGTCAGGATTTCTTCTCGCAATTTTGCCGCGCGACGGGCGATGACGGGCAGCCGCTCTCCGCCGATGCGATCGCCGATCACATGAATTTCCTGATGATGGCGGCGCACGACACGATCACCTCCTCGGCGACGAGTCTGATCATGCTGCTCGGCCGTAACCCCGAATGGCAGGAGAAGATCCGTGCCGAAATCGCCGAACTCGGGCTCAACGAAACCGGGGGTCTGCCCTACGGCCAGCTCGACCGGCTCGAGCTGACCGACATGGCGTTCAAGGAAGCGCTGCGGCTGATCCCGCCCGTCCCGTCGCTGCCACGGCGCGCGATCAAGCCGTTCGATTTCGGCGGCTATCACATTCCGGCGGGCAGCACGGTGAGCGTCAGCGTCGCCTATACGCATACGATGCCCGAGCTGTGGCCCGATCCGCACACCTTCGATCCGCTGCGCTTCACCCCCGACAAGGTCCGCGCGCGCCACAAATATGCCTGGGTGCCGTTCGGCGGCGGCGCGCATATGTGCCTGGGGCTGCACTTCGCAACGATGCAGATCCGCATCCTCGTCACGCAATTGCTCAGCCGCTACCGCATCGAGCTCGACGAAGGATCGGGCGCGGAATGGCAGGCCTGGCCCATTCCGCGCCCCAAGGATGGTTTGCCGTTGCGGTTTGTTCCGCTCGACTGATTATGCCGCTGCGACCTCTTCCAGCGACGGGTAGTCCGTATAGCCCTCAGGCCCCTGACTATACCAGGTGCGCGGGTTGCCGGGGTTGAGCGGCGCGCCGGTGCGCAGCCGTTCGGGGAGATCGGGATTGGCGAGGAAGGGGCGCCCGAACGCGATCGCGTCCGCCGTGCCATTGTCGAGCACGACCTGTGCCTCTTCGACTGTCGTATAGTCCGAATTCAGCACCAGCGGGTTCGAGAAGACCTGCCGGATCTGCGGGCTGACCTTGGGCACGTCGGTGCGGCCGAAGGTGCCGTCCGGACCCGGCTCACGCAGTTCGAGAAAGGCGATGCCGATCGCGTCGAGCGCCTTGGCCGCGGCGGTGAACAGCGCCACCGGGTTGCTGTCATCGACGCCTTGCGAATCGCCATTGGGCGACAGGCGAATCGACGTCCGATCCGCCCCCGCAATGCCGGCGACGCGCTCGGTCACTTCGCGCATCAGGCGGATGCGATTCTCGATCGATCCGCCATAGCCGTCATCGCGCAAATTGGCATTGTCGCGCAGGAACTGGTCGATCAGATAACCGTTCGCGCCGTGGATCTGCACCCCGTCGAACCCGGCGCGCAGCGCGTTCCTGGTCGCATGTTCGTAATCGGCGAGCAGCCGCGGGATTTCGTCGAGTTCGAGCGGCCGTGCCACCTCGAAATCCTGCTTGCCCTCATAGGTGTGGGCCTGCCCCGCCGTCCGCGTCGCCGAGGACGACACCGGCTGCCCGCCGATCACCGAGGAATGCACCTGACGCCCCATATGCCACATCTGCACCATGATCTTGCCGCCCGCCGCATGGACCGACTCGACCACCGGCTTCCAATGCTCGATCTGCTCATCGGTCCACAGCCCCGGCGCGAATGGCCAGCCGAGTCCTTCGCGGCTGATGCCGGTCGCCTCGGAGATGATCAGGCCGGCGCTGGCGCGTTGCGTATAATATTCGACCATGATGTCGGTCGGAACCGCTTCCTTGGTGGCACGGCCGCGCGTGAGCGGTGCCATCAGGATGCGGTTGGACGCGTGGATCGCGCCAAGCTGGATCGGATCAAAGAGGCTGGGCATGGAAACTCCGTTTTGTTTTGCTACCTGACGCGTAACAGATAGGACGCTAAGGCGTGCCATGCACGTCGCCTCTCCCACAAGAAAAACTGTCGCACCGGAAACGACATCGGTGCTCCCGCTGGCGGCGCTGATCGTTGCCAATGGCGCGCTCGCCTTCGGGCCGTGGTTCGTGCGGCTGTCCGAAACCGGGCCGGTCGCCTCGGCGTTCTGGCGAATCACGCTGGCAGCACCCGTGCTGCTGGCGGCGGCCTTGGCGACCGGGTGGCGACCGAGCCAGAAACAGGGCGGCGGCCTGTCGCGCGCGCTGTGGGTGATGATTGCGCTTGGCGGACTGTGTTTTGCGGCAGATTTGGGGAGTTGGCACCTCGGGATTTTGCGCACGACGTTGGCCAATGCGACGTTGTTCGGCAATTCGGCGACGTTGATGTTCCCGATCTACGGTTTCCTGATCGCGCGCGCCTGGCCAACGCGGCTGCAGGGGATTGCGCTTGCGCTCGCAACCGCTGGCGCGGCGCTGCTGATGGGGCGATCGTATCAGCTCGACCCGCGCCATCTGGTCGGTGATCTGCTCTGCCTGCTCGCCGGCATCCTCTACACCGGCTATTTCATCCTGATGGCGCGCGCGCGCGCCACGATGGCGCCGCTGCCCGCGCTCGCGCTGTCGACGCTGGCGAGCGTGCTGCCGCTGCTCGCGTTTGCGCTGCTGCTGGGGGAAAGGCTGTTCCCAACCGACTGGACTCCGCTGATCGGGCTTGCGCTGGTCAGCCAGATCGTCGGGCAGGGGCTGATGATCTACGCGCTTGGCCGCTTGCCGCCGCTGACGGTCGGGCTTGGGCTGCTCACACAACCGCTGGTCGCGGCGACGATCGGCTGGGTCGTTTATAACGAACGGCTGGGCTTTGCCGATCTTGTCGGGGCGGTGTGCGTTGGCGTCGCACTGGTACTGGTCAGCCGCCGCGCGCGCGCCTAGATTGTCGGGTATGACCGACACCACGACAAATTCGGGGCTCGCCGACGCGACGCTCGATGAAATCCGCCTCGCGCTTGCCCCCGCGATCGCCGCCAATGCCGGGTTCGACGGATGGGGCGACGATGCGCGCGATCTGGCGGCGGACGCGGTTGGGGTCGACCGCGACGTCGCCCGGCTCGCCTTTCCTGGCGGCGCGGTCGAGATGATCGACGCGTGGTTCGCCAGCGTCGACGCCGCAATGCTCGCGCAGCTTCCGCCCGAGCGACTCGCGGCGATGAAGATCCGCGCGAAGATCACCGCGCTGGTCGAAGCCCGCCTCACCGAGACCGCCCCCAACCGCGAAGCACTCCGTCGCGCACTGGCGATCCTGGCGCTGCCGCAAAATGCGCTGCGCGGCGTCAAGCTCGGCTGGCACGCCGCCGATGTGATGTGGCGCGCGGCCGGCGACACCGCGACCGATTACAACCATTATACCAAGCGTACGATCCTGGCCGGCGTCTATGCCGCGACGATCACCGTTTTCCTTGACGATGAAAGCGACGGCCATGCCGCGACCAGCGCCTTTCTCGCGCGCCGGATCGAGGGCATCATGCGCTTCGAAAAGACCAAGGCGCGCTTGATCGGCCAAAGCGACCTGCGCCCGAGCCTGTCGCGCTTTATCGGGCGGCTGCGCTATCCGGCGGTGTGAGAATGGTTCGCATTTAATGCTGGCGTCGCGCTGCCGTTATTGATAATCAATCGCAGTATGGATATGTCGAGCCCCGTGAGACCCCCGCTCAGCCTTGAATCGCTGCCGCAGCGGCAATGCGCGACCGTCGCGACGATCGATTGGTCGCATCTCTCGACTCCGGAAGCGCGGCGTTTGCGCGAGCTCGGTTTCGATGAGGGCGTCGGCGTCGAAGTGCTGCACCGCGCCAGCCTTGGCAAAGGGCCGATCGCGTGCCGCATCGGCCGCATGACCGTTGCGCTGCGCCGCGCGGTCGCGGGGGCGATTTTCGTCTCTCCCGTCGCACAGTAAATGGCCGCTACGCCGCTGGTGGCGCTGGTCGGCAATCCCAATGCCGGCAAGAGCGCGCTGTTCAACGCGCTGACTGGCGCGCGGCAGAAGGTCGGCAATTATCCCGGCGTCACGGTCGAACGCCATTCGGGCAAGCTCGTCCTCCCCGATGGCCGGATCGTCGAGCTGGTCGATCTGCCGGGTGCCTATAGTCTCGATCCGTCGAGCCCCGACGAGCGCGTGACGCGCGATGTGGTGACCGGCGCGCAAATCGGCGAGCGCTTGCCCGATGCGCTGATCGTGGTGGTCGATGCGTCCAACCTCGACAATCATCTCCGCTTTGCGTTGCAATTGATCGCGCTCGGGCTGCCGGTGGTGGTGGCGCTCAACATGATCGATCTGGCCGCGCGCGACGGGTTGACGCTCGATCCGGTCAAACTGTCTGCAGAACTGGGCGTACCGGTGATCCCGACGGTCGCGGTGCGGCGGCGCGGGCTCGACGAGGTCAAGGCGACGCTCGGCACGCTGATCCTCGAAACCGCCGCGATCCGCTTGCGCCCGAGCGACCCCGCGATCGGGGAGGATATCGTCACGCTGCAACGCCGCGCGCGCAAAATCGCGCTGGGGGCAACTATATCCGAAGCGCCGGTGCGGCGCTGGACGCACGCGCTCGATTCGGTCGCGCTCCACCCGGTGTGGGGCGTGCTGCTGCTGCTGGTCATCCTGTTCACGATGTTCCAGGCGGTGTTCAGCTGGGCCACCGTCCCCGCCGATGCGATCAGCGCCGGGATCGCCTGGGCGCAGGAGTCGATCCGCGCGACGCTGCCCGATACACCGCTGCGCTCGTTGCTGACCGACGGGCTGCTCGCTGGCGTCGGCGCGGTGATCGTGTTTTTGCCGCAAATCCTGATCCTGTTCTTCTTCATCCTCGTGCTCGAGGCATCGGGCTATATGGTCCGCGCGGCCTTTCTGATGGACCGCGTGATGGCGAGCGTCGGCCTGTCGGGGCGCGCCTTCATTCCCTTGCTGTCGAGCTTTGCTTGCGCCGTCCCCGGCATCATGGCGACGCGCACGATCGAGGATGAAAAGGACCGGCTGACGACGATCCTGATCGCGCCCTTGATGACCTGCTCGGCGCGGCTGCCGGTCTATACGCTGGTGATCGGCGCGCTGATTCCCGACACGCGGGTACTGCCCTTTGTCGGACTTCAGGGGCTGGTGATGTTCGCGCTCTACATCATGGGCCTGGTCGGCGCGTTCGTCGTGGCGCTTGTCCTGCGGCGGACCGTCACCGCCGGCGTTTCGTCGGGTTTCATGATGGAAATGCCCAAATATCAAATGCCGCGGCTACGCGATGTCGCGATCGGATTATGGAGCCGCGCCGAGATTTTCCTCAAGCGCGCCGGCACCACGATTGCGCTGACGATCGTCTTGCTCTGGGTGCTCGCCAGCTATCCGGTCGCGCCTGTCGGGCAAAAGCAAAGCGAATATTCGATCGCCGGGCGAATCGCCTCGGGGATCGAAGTCGTGGTGCGACCGATCGGCTTCAACCACGATATCGCGCTCGCCTTGCTGCCCGCGATGGCCGCGCGCGAGGCAGCGGTCGGCGCGATCGCGACGGTCTATTCGATCGACAATCCCGATGATCCGCGCGGCGAAGGCCAGCTCCGTCGCAATCTTCAGGCAAGATGGTCGCTGCCGACGGCGCTCGCCTTCCTGATGTGGTTCGTGTTCGCGCCGCAATGCATTTCAACGATCGCGGTGACGCGGCGCGAGACCAATGGATGGAAATGGCCTGCCTTCATGGTTGGCTATTTGTTCGCGCTCGCTTACATCGCAGCAGGCGCGACCTATTGGGCCGCGATCGGACTCGGACTTTAGGGAATCGCGATATGGCGGGCAGCGTCAACAAGGTCATCATCGTCGGCAATTTGGGCCGCGACCCGGAGAGCAAGAGCTTTCAGAATGGCGGCAAGGTCGTCAATCTGCGCATTGCCACGTCCGAATCGTGGAAGGACAAGAATACCGGCGAGCGCAAGGAACAGACCGAATGGCATTCGGTCGCGATCTTCAACGAAGCGCTCGGCAATGTCGCCGAGCGCTATCTGCGCAAGGGCTCGAAAGTCTATATCGAGGGCGCGCTCAAGACCCGCAAATGGCAGGACGCGCAAGGGCAGGACCGCTATACCACCGAAGTGGTGTTGCAGGGCTTTAACGGCGTTCTGACGATGCTCGACGGCGCGCCCGGCGGCGGCGGTGGGGCCGGCGGCGGCGGCGGCGGCGGTGGTTCCGGCGCGCGCGATGATTTCGGCGGTAGTGACGATTTCGGCGGCGGCTCCAGTGGCGGCTATGGCGGCGGCGGTGGCAATCGCGGTGGCGCGGCGCTCGGCGGCGGCGGCGGCGCTCCATCGGGCGGCGCGGCGGCGCGTGGCGGCTTCGCCGATGATCTCGACGACGACGTACCGTTCTGAACCCAAAACGGCGTTTCGGCGTTCTCTTCGCATGATGGATCTTTTCACCACCGCCAGGCCGGACCATTCCGGCTGGCGCATCGACGAGACCGTGCGCGCAGCAGCGATCGCCGAACACGATCTGAACGCCTTGCAGGACGATGCGGCGCTCAAGCAGATCACCGATTTCGCCGCTGCCTTGTGCGGAACGCCGACGGCGCTGGTCAGTATCGTCGAAGAGACGTGTCAGACCTTTTTGGCGCGCACCGGCTACGATGCGACCGAAAGCGCCCGCGAAACCTCGTTCTGCGCGCATGCGATGCTTGAGCACGACATCATGGTCGTGCCTGATGCGACGCGCGACCCGCGCTTCGTCGACAATCCGCTGGTCACCGGCGCGATGGGTTTGCGCTTCTATGCGGGCGCGCCGCTGATCCGGGCGGATGGGGTCGCGCTTGGCGCCTTGTGCGTGCTGGACACCGTCCCGCGCGACGGGCTGACCGACGTGCAAGCGCAAGGCCTACGCGTGCTGGCGGCCGATGTGATGATGCGGTTGAGCGACAGCCGCGCCACCGCCGCCTCGCGCGCTGCGATCAGCGACAGCGAAGGGCGGTTTCGCACGCTCGCCGATACGATGCCGCAAATGGTGTGGTCGACGCTGCCCGACGGCTTTCACGATTATTACAATGCGCGCTGGTACGAATTCACGGGCGTCCCCGCCGGATCGACCGATGGCGAGGGCTGGAACGACATGTTCCACCCCGACGATCAGGAACGCGCGCGAATCGTGTGGCAGCAGTCGCTGCAGACCGGCGAACCGTATCAGATCGAGTATCGCTTGCGCCGCCACGATGGCCAGTATCGCTGGACACTCGGCCGCGCGCTGCCGATCCGCGACGAATTGGGCGCGATCGTGCGCTGGTTCGGAACCTGCACCGACATTCATGAGCAAAAAGAGGCGAGCGAAGAACGCGAAATCATCGCCCAGGAACTCAGCCACCGGATCAAAAACATCTTCGCGGTGATTTCCGGCCTGATCGCGTTTTCGGCACGCGGCAATCCCGCCTTTTCGACGATTGCGGACGATTTGCGCGCCCGCGTGACCGCGCTCGGCCGCGCCCACGATTTCGTCCGGCCGCACAGCGCCCAGTCGCGCCCGACCGCGGCACCAACCAGCCTGCACGGCCTGTTTGGCGAGCTGTTCCTGCCCTACCAGCCGCAGGAGGGTGCGCGGATCCTGGTCGATGGCGACGATGTCGCAATCGACGATCGCTCGGCCACGCCGATCGCCTTGCTGTTCCACGAACTCGCCACCAACGCGACCAAATATGGCGCGCTCGCGACCGATGCCGGAACAATCACCGTGGCGATCCGGTCCGAGCACGATCGCTTGCTGCTCGACTGGCGCGAGCAAGGCGGGGCACCGGTCAGCGCACCCGCGAATGCGGGATTCGGTTCGGAATTGATCGAGTTGAGCGCGGTGCGGCAACTCGGCGGCGCGGTGACGCGCGATTGGGATCCCGCCGGCCTGCGGGTCGCGATCGCGATCCCGAAGACATCGCTCAGCCGAGGCTGAGCTCAGACGAGCGGGACGAAATCGCGGTGCGGCGGCTGGATCGTCGCACCTTCGGTCGCAACGGCGGCGGCAGCAAGGATCGCATCGGCGCTGAACGGCTTGCGCACATAGCCGAGCGCACCGCTCGGATTGGCAATCTGCCCGGGATTGGCCGTGACGAACACGACCTTCAACCCATAATCCTGCGCGAGCGTGCGCGCGAGGTCGGGCCCGGTCGCGCCGTCGCGCAAATTGATGTCGACCAAGGCAAAGCTGCAATCCGCCGCCGCCTCGAGCGCGCCGATCCGGTCCGCGGCGATCGCCTTCACCGCATAGCCCGCATCGATCAGGATACGTTCGAGGTCGAGCGCAACGAAGATTTCATCTTCGACGATCAGCGCGGTGGCGGGCATGACGATGACTTCGGTCCTTCAGCGTTCAGGGTAAGCTAACCCCGGATCGGCCCGGTTGGTTCCTTGATCTCGCGCACCTTTCGCAATCGGAAAACCGCATGTTCGGCCAGCATATTGGCGGCGGCCGAGGTCGTGCGCTTGTCGCCCGACAGGAACCAGGCACCCTCGACCTCGATTCCGCGTTCGGCGACGAAGCTCCTGAAATCGTCGATCGTGACGTGGTGGATGTTGGGCGTGTCGTACCAGCGTTCGGGCAGCAACCGCGTCACCGGCATCCGCCCGCCCCACAGAAGCGACATGCGCACGCGCCAATGCGCGAAATTGGGGAAGGATACGAACGCCTGCCGCCCGATCCGGAGCAGATGATCGAGCACGACATCGGGACGGCGCGCGGTCTGCAGCGTCTGGCTGAGGATCGCATAATCGAAGCTCGCATCGGGATATTCGGCGAGATCGCGATCGGCATCCCCCTGGATCACCGACAGCCCGCGCGAGACGGCGGCCGCGACATTGCCGGCATCGATTTCCAGCCCGCGGGCGTCGACCCCTTTGCTGTCGCGGAGCGCCGCCATCAGCGCGCCGTCACCGCAGCCGACATCGAGAATCCGGCTGAACGGCGCGACATGCTCGGCGATGATCGCGAGATCGGGGCGCAGGCTCACTCCCCGGCCCTCAAGAACCCGTCGACGACGCGGTTCATCTCGGGCGCATCGAGCAGGAAGGCATCGTGGCCATAGGGACTCGACAGTTCGACGAAGCTGACCGGCGCACCCGCTGCGTTCAGGGCGTGGACGATCGCGCGCGATTCGGCGGTTGGATAGAGCCAATCGGTGTCGAAGCTCACCAGACAGAAGCGCGCCTTGGTCGCGCGAAAGGCGTTGGCGAGATGGCCGCCATGCTCGCCGCCCAAATCGAAATAATCCATCGCGCGCGTGATGTAGAGATAGGAGTTGGCGTCGAAGCGATCGACGAAGCTGATCCCCTGATGCCGCAAATAGCTTTCGATCTGGAAATCGGCGTCGAAGCCGAAGCTGATCGCGCCGTCGGGTCGGTCGGGCCGCGCTTGCAAGCGGCGGCCGAATTTCTCGGTCAGGCCCGCCTCGGACAAATAGGTGATGTGCGCCGCCATCCGCGCCACCGCGAGCCCGGCTGCGGGCGGGTCGCCCAGATCATAATAGGCGCCGCCGCGCCATTTCGGATCGGCCATCACCGCTTGCCGCCCGACTTCGTGAAAGGCGATGTTCTGTGCGGTGTGGCGCGCGGTCGAGGCGATCACCACGGCGGCGCGGACACGCTCGGGGAAGGTCGCGGGCCAGCTCAGCGCTTGCATCCCGCCCATCGACCCGCCGACCACCGCCTGCAGCACCGCGATGCCGAGATGATCGAGCAGCAGCGCTTGCGCGCGCACCATGTCGCGGATCGTGATCACCGGGAAGGCCATGCCCCACGGCGCGCTCGCCGCCGGGTTGATCGTCGCCGGTCCCGACGACCCCATGCAACTGCCGAGCACATTGGCGCAGACGATGAAATGCCGGTCCGGATCGACCGGCTTGCCCTGGCCCACCATCCGCGTCCACCAGCCGGGCTTGCCCGTCACCGGATGCGGGCTGGCGACGTGCTGGTCGCCGGTCAGCGCGTGGCAGATCAGCACCGCGTTCGACGCGTCGGCGTTGAGCGTGCCATAGGTTTCGTAGGCGATTTCGACCGGCGACAGCAACGCCCCGCCGTCGAGCCGCAGTGGCCCCGGCAAGTTCACATGGCGGGCGAGCCCGAAACGCACATCCTCGGTCATGCCGCGCGGGTTAGGATCAAGCGGCACTCAACTCAAGCGCCGCGCATGCGCCCGGCCCGCGATGATCGTCGAGGCCGCGAGCCGCCCGGTCTGCGCGGCACCGTTCATATAGCCGGGATAGGCGTCGGACAGATGCTCACCCGCGAAGAGCACGGGTCCGGCGCTGACCGGCACCCTGGCGCTGCCATCGACCTCGGTCCAGATCAGCCGCCCGAACCGGGTCAGCTGGCCGGGGCGGAAATTGACATAGGCCCCCATCGCCATCGGATCGCGGTGCCAATTGGTCCGCCGCGCAAACGCGCTGGTGGCCGCAGTCATGCCCGGGATCGCGCTTTCCGCCTGCGCGGCGAATTTGCGCGCAAGCACGCCCGGTTCCGCAACATCGGCGGTCGCGACTTCCGCCCCGCCGAGGAACCAGGTCCAGACGTCACCGGTCGCCGTGCCACCGCGTACACTGCCGTCCCAGCCGCTTGCGAGGCCAGCCCCCGGCTTGGTCTGCCAAATCTCGCCACCGCGCCCGATCGCCTTGTCCCACGGGCGCGCGGTCATCCCCGCCTGGACCTTCGAGTTCGCGCCAAGACCCACTTCGGCGATGAAGCGTCGCCACAAGGGCGGCAGGGGAATGCGAAAATCGATTTTCCGCGTGATCGACGCCGGGGTCGTGACAATCACATTCGCCGCGTCCACCGTCTTGCCGTCGGCGAACACCAGCCGCACGCCCGGGCCGAACGGATCGACTCGCACGACGCGGCGGTTGGTCTGGATCCGGTCGCGCAGGCGTGCCGCCATGGCGTCGATCAGCGTGCTGCTGCCGCCCGCGATCAGATAGCGTTCGTCGCTGCGGCTAAGCAGATCGATCCGCCGCCCGTTGATCGCCGGCAGATTGAACACCAGTTCGATCGCCGAGGCGGCATCCGGCTCGACGCCATATTCGGTGCGCGCGGTCGCTTCCATCAAATGGCGCACCCACGGCTCGGGCATCAAGGCGGCGTGCTTGTCGAGATACCCGGTGAAGCTCAGCCGATCGAGTTCGGTCGCGACGCTGGCATAATCCTGATCGAGCCGCACCGAATCCGCGTCGATCTGCCCGGCAATCCCGCGTAGCGCACTGGCGAGCTTGCCTTCGGGCACGTCCTTGCCCTCGGCCAGGATCATCGTGCGGTGCGGTGCGCCCTTGCGGTCGATCAAGTCGATCCCGAACGCACGTGCGAGCGTTTTCACGTCGGCATGGTCGGTGTTGACGAGCTGCCCGCCCGTCTCGAGCGTCGGCTTACCCGTTTCGCGCGCGGTATAGACGCGCCCGCCGAGCCGAGCGCGGGCTTCGTACAAGCGCGCATCGATCCCCGCCTGGGTCAGGTGCCACAAGGCGGTGAGACCGGCGATCCCGCCGCCGATAATCGCAACCGGGCCGCTGCCCGTTCCAGCGGCAAACGCCCGATGCGGCAGCGCGGCGGCGACCCCGCTCGCCCCCAGCGCCAGCAAGACCGCGCGCCGCGTTCGCCCTGCTTCGCCCGGCACCGGCGCAGCGTGACCGCTTGCCGCCAGATTGGCCCGCCGCGCCATTGCCAGCGCGCGCCAGACCGTATCGCTTCCCCGCATTCCCGTCTCCCGCTGCCGCCTCCTAGCAGGCACGCGGCGGAACGCCAGCTTGCCATAAGGCGGAGCATCCGCCACACGCCGCGCCATGCTGCCCTTCGCCCGCGTCACCATTATCGGCATCGGCCTGATCGGATCGTCGATCGCGCGCGCCACCCGCGTGGCGATGCCGACCGTGCGGCTGACCGGCTATGACGCCGACCCGGACGTCCGCGCGACCGCCGACGCGCTTCAGCTGTTCGACGATGTCGCCGACAGCAGCGGGGCGGCGGTGATCGACGCCGACCTCGTCATCCTGTGCGTGCCGGTTGGCGCAATGGGCGCGGCGGCGGCGGCGTTTGCCGCCGATCTGCCCGCCGACGCGGTGGTCAGCGATGTCGGCAGCTGCAAGGCCGAGGTCGTCCGCGCGCTGACCGAGGCGCTGCCCGGCGCGACGATCGTCCCCGCGCATCCGGTCGCCGGGACCGAGCGCTCCGGGCCGGACGCAGGGTTCGCCACGCTGTTTCATAAACGCTGGTGCATCCTCACCCCGCCCGAGGGGACCGACCCGCTGGCGGTCGAACGTGTCGCCGAATTCTGGCGCAGATTGGGCGCGGACATCGAGACGATGGCACCCGATCATCATGACCGCGTGCTCGCCATTACCAGCCATTTGCCGCATCTCATCGCCTATACGATCGTCGGCACAGCCTCCGACATGGAAGAGGTCACGCGATCGGAAGTGATCAAATATTCGGCGGGCGGTTTCCGCGATTTCACCCGCATCGCCGCCTCCGACCCGACGATGTGGCGCGACGTGTTCCTCGCCAATCGCGAAGCCGTGCTCGAAATGCTGCAACGCTTTTCGGAGGATCTGTCCGCGCTGCAACGCGCGATCCGCTGGGGCAAGGGCGACGAACTGTTCGATCTGTTCAGCAAGACCCGCGCGATCCGCCGCGGCATCATCGAACAGGGGCAGGACGATCCCGCCCCCGATTTCGGCCGCACGCACGATTAGCCCTGCGGCACATCCAGCGCATTGATCGCGGCATGCACGCGGCGCTCGGCCTCGTCGCGCGGCAGACCGGGCGGGATCGGCTCGCCGAAGCGGAAGGTGACGGTGCCGGGGATCTTGGGCCCGTGTTTGGGCCAGACCTTCCCACTGTCGATCGCCACCGGGACCACCGGAATTTTCAGCATTTGATAGAGCCCGGCAAACCCCGCGCGCAGCGGCGGTTGCTCCCCGGGCGACACGCGCGTTCCCTCGGGAAAGATCAGGATCGAGCGGTTTGCCGCCAGCGCCGCGCGCGCCTCGCGCAACATCCGCCGCAGCGCCCCCGCCGACGCCTCGCGATCGACGACGATGACGCCATAGCGCCGCGCCGACCAGCCCCACACCGGGATGTCGGCCAATTCCTGCTTCATCACAATTGCCGGGTTGCGCAGCATCCGCCCGAGTTCGAGCGTTTCGTACATCGACTGATGCTTGGCGGCATACAGCACCGGCGCGCCGCCGAACGCCATGTCCCCAAAGCGCCCCCCCTCGATCCGCTGATCGATGTGGAGGATGTGGCGCGTCGTCCAACCGTGCCAGCGCGTCCAGAAATGCGTATGCGCGACCAGCGCGCGCCAGCCGATCAGCGCCGAAATCGGCGTGGTCAGCACGATCGGCACCGATCCGCCATAGAAAAGCAGCTTGAACAGCAAGTTGCGCAGGCCGTTCATGACCCACGCCCGATCAGCAACGCGGCTTTGCGCACGATCAACTTGTTATATTCGCCCAGCAACACGGCATAGCGCGGGCTGCTCGGCACGCCGTCTCCGACCACGGTGGCATCCCCGTCGAGCGCGTTTACCAACTCAAGCTTTGCGCGCGCCAGATGCCAGTCGGAGGTCACCAGCCGCACCGTCTTGTAATCGTGCGAACGCAGCCAGTCCGCCGTCTCATCCGCGTTCGAGCGGGTATCGACCGCCTCATGGCCAAGGTCGATACAGCAGCGGAACAGCGCCGGGCTGACCTTATATTCGTGCGCCAGTTCGTTCGGCCGTACTTCGGGCGCGACCCCGCTGATCAACATACGCTGCGCCGCATGCGCCTCAAGCAAGCGTAAGCCGCGGTCGATTCGCCCCGCGCTGCCGGTCAGCACGACAATTGCATCGGTCTTGGGCCCGGCGAGCGGTGTCGGCATCGTCGCCAGATAGATCCCAAATCCGGCCAGATAGAGCAGCACCAAGCCGGCAAGGACCCGGACGATCACAGATAGCGGCCGAGCGTGGTGAGGACGGCTTGCCGCGCCGCAAGCGTGGCGAGCACGGCAAAGGCGACCGGCAACCCGCCAAGGACGACCCAGTCGCGCAGGCTCAAGGCGAGGCCCGCGAGCAAATCCGATCCCAAAGCCGTTAACTGCACGCCGACCAACGCGATCACGCCGATCGCGATCACCGTCCCGATCACCCCGCCAAGCAAGGTATCGATCGCGATCCGGCGCTGGAACAGCCGCGCGACCTGCACATCGGTCGATCCCAGCATGTGCAGCACTTCGATCGTGGCGCGGTGCGTCTCGAGCCCGGCGCGCGCGGCGAGGATCACCACCGCCGCGGTCGCCGCCGCCATCAGCACGACGAGGGCGGCGGCAAGCCACGTCACCATCGCCATGAAATCGCGCACCGGCGACATCCAGCTTTCGTGCCGGTCGATTCGCGCGGACGGCGCCGCCGCGCGCACCGCCGCGCTGACCCGCGCGACCGCCGCATCGCTCGCCACGCCCAGATCGACATCGATCATCGCCGGGATCGGTAAATCGGGATCGGCCCCGTCGGCGCCAAGCCATGGGCGTAACAGCGTGGCGAGTTTGGCATGATCGACCTCGACCGCGCGCGTCACTTCCGGACTGGCGCGCAACGCTGCGAGCGCCTGCGTCGTCTGGCCGATGCGCTTCGCGTCAACCGCCTCGACGATCTGCACCGTCAACCGCCCGGCCAATTGCCGGTCAAGCAACGACGCCGCGCTGAGCGTACCGAGCCCAAGCGCCGCGGCGAGCACCGTCAGAAACAGCATGATCGCCATGATCCAGGTCATGGCGCGCGTGCCGCGGCTCTCGTCGAGCAAGCGTCGCTCCGCCACCGATGCGATCATCGCCACGCTCATTCCGGACTGCCCGAAGTCGCATTGGGTGGGGGAAAGCGCAGCGATCCGGTCGGATCGAGCAACCGGCCCTTGTCGAGCCGCATCATATGCGCGTTCTGGATCCGCCCGAGCAGATGGAAATCGTGCGTCGCCACCACCACCGTTGTGCCAAGCCGGTTGAGCGAATCGAACAAATGCAGCAGCCGTTCCGCCATGTCGGGATCGACGTTGCCGGTCGGCTCGTCCGCAACGAGGATTTCGGGGCGGCCGATCACTGCGCGCGCAATCGCCACGCGCTGCTGCTCGCCGCCCGACAGCGTCGGCGGCTTCGCCTCGACGCGGTCGGACAGCCCGACCCAGGCGAGCATTTCGCGCACCGGCGCCTCGACATCGCTTTCGGGCACGCCCGATACGCGCAAGGGCAGCGCGATATTGTCATAGGCCGACAAATGCGGGACGAGCCGAAAATCCTGGAACACCACGCCGATCCGCCGCCGGAACCCGGGCAAGCGCGCGCGCGGCAATGTCACGGCATCCTCGCCGAACAGCTTGATGCTGCCGCGCGTCGGGCGTTGCGACAGATAGAGCAGCTTCAGCAACGAGGTTTTCCCCGCGCCGCTTGCTCCGGTCAGAAAGTAAAACGCACCGCTCGACAGCGTGAAGCTGACGTCGGACAGCGTCTCCTGGCCGCTGCCGTAGCGCAGCCCCACATTCTCAAACTGGACGATATTCGCCATGGCGGCGCGCATTGCTCGCTTTAGTGTTTGATGCCCCGCGCTCTGCATCGCACGATCGCGACACCGGCGACAAGCGCGCAGGTGCGCGAACCCTTGCCTAGCCTGCGCTACCTTGCGTAGATTCACCATGTTGCCAGCGCCCGCGAACGGAGCCAAGACGCACCCATGATCCTCGAATGCACCGAGTGCCGCACGCGATACCTCGTCCCCGACTCGTCGATCGGGGCGGACGGACGCACAGTGCGCTGCGCCAGCTGCAAGCATAGCTGGTTTCAGGCCGGCGTTCCGATGCTCGATCTGGTCGCACGCGCCGAAAATCTGACGGTCGCGCCCGCGCCACTGGCATTTCCGGCCGAACCCACCCCTGCCCCCTTGCCGCCACAGATCGCGCCCCCCGGCACCTATCCCGAATATGACGCGTTCGCGCACGAACCGCCCTTCCGCCCGCGCCGCAACCCGGCGCGGCGCTGGACGATGGCTGCCGTCGCCGCCGGGACGGCGATGCTCGCGGGCGTCGGCGGGCTGGCCTATTCGGACGCCCCCGGCTTTGCGCGCGACCTGTTCCGCCCGGTCGCGCCGACCCCGCTCAAGCTCGTCTCCAAGCCGGTCGACCGGCACACTTTCAACGGCAATGAGATTTTCGCGGTCAGCGGGTCGGTGCTCAACCCAACCGACACACGCCAGGCGATCCCCGACATTCGCGCCGATTTGCGCGATGCACAGAAACGGATCGTGTTCAGCTGGATGATCCGGCCCGAAGCAGCGACGCTCGCGCCCAAAGCGCAAATTCAGTTCAACAGCGCGAAAATCGACGTACCGGTCAACGCGCAGGAACTGGTGCTCAGCTTTTCCGGCGAAGTCGCCAGCTGACCAGGCCGAAGCGCGCGCCGTGCAAGGCGGCCGCAGCGATCATGCCCAGACCCGAGGCATAGACCAGCCCAATCGGCCCTGCGCCGCTGTGCACCAGCAGCCAGCCCGCCCCACCGGTCACGACGAAGAACGCCGCGATGCTGTTCACCCCCGCCGCAACCTGATCGCCGAGCGAGCGCAGCGCATAGACGATCACCACTTGCACGCCATCAAACAGAATGAACGGCGCCCATATCGGCAACATCGCCAGCGCTATCTCGTGGACGCCTGCCGCTGCTGGAAACGCCGCGACGATCGGCCCGCGTGCGACGACGATCAGCACCGCCAGCAAAGCGGTGAACACCGCCGCCAGCCCGACCGCGATCAGCGTGCGCGGGATCGCCAGCGCGGGTGTCCCCTCGCCCACGGCATTGCCCACGCGCACGCCCGCCGCCGACCCAAGCCCCAAGGCGACGCCGAATGTGACGTTATGCACCGAGAAGACGATCTGAAACGCATGCGCCGTCACCGGCCCGAACCCGGTCGATAGCGCGATCAGGATCGAGAAACCGGCCAGCTCCAGCCCCGAGGCGAGCGCGGGAATCGCGCCGAACGTCGCCAACCGGACCGCCCCGGGCACCGCGGCAGCCCACGCCACCGCCGACATGTCGCGAACACCGCGTTCCCGCGCGCGCGGCGTCGTCCAGGCCGCCGCGAGCATCAGCACCGCGCCGATCGCCGAGGCGGTTGCCGTCGCTGCCGCCGCGCCGACCGCGCCCAGCGCAGGGAAACCGAGATGCCCACCCGACCACGCCCAGGCGAGCAGCGCGTTGAGCGGCAGGATCGCCAGATTGACCACCATCACCCGCTGCGGTCGCGCGATCCCCTCAAGGAAGAAACTTGCCGCGATCATCGTCAGCTGGAAGGGATAGGACAAAGCCATGACGCGCACGACGCGCGCCGCCGGCACGACCAAGGCGGGGGCAACGCCGATCCCGCCGAGCAGCGATTCGGCAAAAAGTCCGAACCCCAGCGCCCCGAGCAACCCGAGCAGGACCGCCAGCACCAACCCGTCGCGCAGCGTCGCGCCCGTCTTCGGCAAATCCCCCGCCCCATCGGCGCGCGCCGTAAAAACCAACGTCCCCGACAACCACGCCAGCCCGGCGACAATCGTCACGAAGGTCAGCGCGCGACTCGCGCCGAGCGCCGCGACCTGATCGGTTCCGGTCAGCCCGACGACGACGATGTCGGTCACGCTCAGGATCGTCCAGTTGAGGCTGGTGAGCATCACTGGCCAGGCCAGCGCGAGCAAGCGGCGCGTCTCGGCAGACCAAAGGGAGCGGCGCGGTGTGGACATCGCGGCGTGCTAGCCGGATCGCATCGTTGCCGATAGGGCGCGATTGGCGTTGCGCCCCGCGCAAGCCTTTGCTAGGGGCGCTCCCCTACCAGCTGCCGGGCGTGCCCGGCGATGTTACGTGCGGCCGTGGCGGAACTGGTAGACGCGCAACGTTGAGGTCGTTGTGGGCGAAAGCCCGTGGAAGTTCGAGTCTTCTCGGCCGCACCACTCATTTCTGAATCGCTTCCCCTACCGGAGGCCCCGCGCGATCAGTCGCGAGAACTGGCGCAGTTCTGCGGCATTTCCCGCGCGCTGCAATTGTGGGTGCAGTCGGAGACTGGCAGCCTAGCATTACAGTTGCATAGTTGATCGAAGTCTGAATCAATGGGTCTCCATGGTAGGAGGCTGTGGTGATGGGTGCATCGATCGAGACGACGCTGGAGCTTTGGGCTTCTTCTTTGAGGGATGTAAAGGCTCGGATGAGCGGGCTGTTCACGCAAGAGCGTGTGGCGGCTTCGGCCGGATTTTTCCTTGATGGGTTGCTGGGTGACGAGCGCCGCAAGACGGGGTGGATGCGGGCTGAAGCAGCAGGCGATCCCGGACCCTGGCGCCAGCAAGCCATTCTGGGTCGCGGCCGTTGGGATGCCGATGAATTGCGCGACATCGTGCGCGGCTATGTGGTCGAACATCTTGGCGCTGACGACGCGGTTCTGGTGATCGATGAGACGGGCTTTCTCAAGCAGGGCAAGGCATCGTGCGGCGTGGGACGCCAATATACTGGCTCTGCCGGCAAGATCACCAACTGCCAGATCGGCGTCTTTGCAGCCTATGTGTCCACGCGTGGCCATGCTTTCATAGACCGCGCTTTGTATTTGCCGAAAAGCTGGACTGGTGATGCCGCACGGCTCGCCGCGGCTCATGTTCCCAGTGACACGGCATTTGCCACCAAGCCGGCGCTGGCGGTGCAGATGATCCGCCGGGCTATCTCGGCAGACGTCCCGTTCTCCTGGGTCGCAGCGGACGCGGTTTATGGTGTTGGCGACGTCGAGCAGGCGCTGCGGCGTGCTTGCAAAGGCTATGTGCTGGGCGTCAGGTCCGATCATCATTTTGGCTCATGGGCAGGCAAGCCAGCAATCGCTGGCACTGCTGCGGAAATTGCTCGCGATCTTGCCCCTTGCGCATGGCAACGTCTTTCGGCCGGCGAGGGCACGAAAGGTGCGCGGCTTCACGACTGGGCGTACCTCGAACTCGCCGATCTCCATGCCGACGAATATGACGAGACGAAATCCGGCCTGTGGACCCGTGGCTTGCTGCTCCGCCGCACCATAAGTGGCGGCGAAATCGCGTTTTTCACGACGTGGTGTCCCGCCGGAACAGGCATCCAGGCCCTAGTCGCCGTCGAGGGTCACCGCTGGGCGATCGAGGACAGCTTCGAGACCACCAAGAACGAACTCGGGCTCGACCACAACGAGACCCGATCCTGGCATGGCTGGCACCGGCATGTGTCCCTCGTGATGCTGGCGTTCGCTATGATGGCAGTCATCCGCTGTCGCGCGAACACCGTGACGCCCCCAAAAAGACTGAGGACCAGAATCATCCGGATCTGATCCGCTGGTCGATACAGGAAGTACGCCGCATCGCCATCCGGCTCGCACAGCGCCGCATCCAGCCTGCCTATATCATTGCATGGTCATGCTGGAGACGTGCCCACCAAGCCGCTGCACGTAAAGCTCACGTCAAATCTAAAATGCAACTGTAATGCTAGGGGCAACATTGGTGCTCGACACGGCCCCCGTCTCTAGCGCCCAAATCGTGACTGCAATTGAATTATGGGGGTTTGGGCTCAGCCGAAACCAAGCAGCGCGCGCTGAGCGGGCCAATCGAGCGGGAGGTCGATTGCCTGCAAAATCCGCACGGTGAGCGTGGGCGGCTGCTGCCCTTCGACAATGGCGGAAACAATAATTGGCGCTAGGCACGCCAAGGCTGAAAGCTTGCTGAGGCGCGTGCGGCACCGACGATGGGCCGCAGCGATGGCAGCGATCGATTGATCCGGGTGCGCAAGGAGGATCTGCCGAGCCTGATGCGCTTCGGCGATCAGGGTAACGAGCTTCTCATCGCGTGAAGCGCGAGTGCTATCGAAGACTTGCGGACCCGGGATCACCAAGCGGATCTGATGCCCGCGCCGTATGCGCATAGCGGGAAACGTCAGGAGCAGCGACCGAGTCGGGACCTCGACGCTGGCGTCCATCCCCAGTGCTTTGAACAGACAGGCTGGGTCGATTGTGAGGTCGATCGCCTCTTCTTTCAAGTTGATGCGCGTGATGGAACCCGTAAGCAAAACAGCTCGATCCGCTGCGGGCCCGCTCCGTAGGGTGGTGGCGGCGAGGTCTGCCCTGGCCAGCAAGTGCTGGACGACATCGGCGGGAGCGTACCTGGTCAGATCACAGAGCGACTGCTTGTCTGTCAGCAGTTCACCGAGTCGATCACAGACTAACCGCTCGAGGTCGTGCGCAGAGACGCGCCATGCTGGTTTATCATCGAATTGATCGCCGCGGGTGATGTAATAGCGATACCGCTTACCGGGCTTGGTAGCGTGGCTCGGGGTCATCGCCCTGCCCTCTCCGTCAAACACGAGGCCGACCAGCAGGCTTGGCTGCTGACTGCGCAAGCGCCGCGATGTCCCCGAGGCGTTGGCCTGCAACTTTGCCTGAACCGCATTCCACAAGTCTTCGTCGATTATGGCGGCATGTTCGCCGGCGAAATGCTCGCCCTTGTGGACCATCTGGCCGAGATGAACCCGGTTCGACAGCAAGTGATAGAGCGTTCCGCGCCGGAAAAGACATCCGCCTCGGTGCGGGCCGCTGGTGCGCCCCTGAAGCTTGGTGCGATGTCCTGCCTGGTTCAGCGCCTCGGCCAGTTCGACCACCGAGGCGAGCTCCAGATAGCGCTGGTAGATATGTCGGACGAGGTCTGCCTCGGTCTTGTTGACCACCAGCTTGCGCGCCTCGACGTTATAGCCAAGCGGGACGGGCCCACCCATCCAGAGCCCCTTGCGTTTGGACGCTGCGATCTTGTCGCGGATCCGCTCGCCGGTCACTTCGCGTTCAAACTGCGCGAAGCTTAGCAGCATGTTGAGCGTTAGCCGTCCCATGCTGGTGGTCGTGTTGAACGACTGAGTGATCGAGACAAAGCTGGCGCCCGCTTTGTCGAGGATCTCGACGATCTTGGCAAAGTCAGCGAGACTGCGGGTAAGCCGATCGATGCTTTCCGCCAGTGTCGACGGTGCGGCGCTATTTCTACGCATGGCGGAACACC